>NZ_JADWOW010000052.1:0-263340 GCF_015767455.1 Brevundimonas sp. BAL450 | reverse complement strand
GGCGATCTGCACCGGCACGGCCATGCGCGTGACCAGATTGGACAGGGTCTGGAGCGCAGTCGGATCGATGGGCGGCGGCCCATCAGGACCCGCCCCTTCAATCACCTGAGCCCGCGCAAGGGCAGGCCCTGGCGCCAGGGCGGCCCCCGCCAGACCCGTCAGTGCGGACCGTCTCGTCAGGCGCATGCGCCCCTCCCGCCCCCCAGCGGAAAACCGACGTTAGGCCCGGGGATGGGCCCGTGCATAGGCCCCCATAAGGTGATCAGCGTTCACCGCGGCGTATTTCTGGGTGGTGGAGAGGGAGGCGTGGCCCAGCAACTCCTGGATGGAGCGCAGGTCGGCGCCCGCTCCCAGCAGGTGAGTGGCGAAGCTGTGGCGCAGGGCATGGGGCGTGGCGGAGGCGGGCAGGCCCAGCCGACCGCGCAGCCGCTGGACCGTGGCCTGCACATGCCGGGGGCTCAGGGCCCCGCCGCGCCGGGCGCGGAACAGGGGCTCGTCCGGCGACAGGGGAAAGGGCGCGGCGGCCACATAGGCGTTCACCGCCTCGCGCACGGCGGGCAGGACCGGCACCAGCCGGGTCTTGCCGCCCTTGCCGGTGATGCGCAGGGTTTCGGGCAGGGGCGCGTCAGCGCGGGTCAGGCTCAGCCCTTCCGAGATGCGCAGGCCGCAGCCGTACAGCAGGGTCAGCACCGCCTTGTCCCGCGCCGCCTCCCACGGCTGCAGATCGGTGTCGGTTTCCGGCTCGGCCATCAGGCCCCGCGCCTGATCCTCGCTGACCGGGCGGGGCAGGGAGGATCTGGCGCGCGGCCCCTTCACCAGGGCGATCTGGGGGGCGGGGACGCCGCAGCGCCGGTCGAGGAAATCATGCAGGCTGCGGATGCCCGCCAGGGTCTGGTTCAGGGATCGGGCGCCGAGCGGCCGGTCGCCCGAGCGGCGCTCGGCCAGATGGGCGCGCACCTCCGCCGCCGTCACCGTGCCCAGATCAGCGATGCCCGGGTTCTCGCCCCGGTGCCGGCCCAGAAAGGCGATGTAGTGGCGGCCGATGTGGCCATAGGCCTCCAGCGTGCGGGGCGACAGCCGCCGCTCGTGGGCCAGGTGCTCCAGCCACGCGGTCAGGGCCTGATCGGCGGTCAGTTGAGGATGGGCCATCGCTCGGCCATGCGTTCCACCACCCGGGTCAGGAAGGACACCAGTTCGCAGCCCATGGCGGGGGTGAAGCCCTCGGGCTCGGGCGAGCCGAAGGCGCACAGGGCGGGTCGCGCGGGTGACCACGGGGCCATGCGGATCAGGGCGACGCTGCGCACCTCGTCTTCGGCCCCGCCGAACAGATCGAGCCCGTCGAAATTGGGGCCCAGCCAGGCGAGGCCGTCGGCGCCCACCAGACCGTCCACGGCGCCCGCCTCAAGGGCGCGCCAGCCGAACGGCACGCCGCCGGGCTTCTCCAGGGCGATGGCCGCGCCCGCCAGGCCGAAGCGGGCCAGGGCCGCGGCGTCCAGCCGCCGGGCCAGGTCGGAATGGTTGCGGGACTCCATCAGGTCCAGCACCGCCACATGGGTCTGGGTCTGGGCGGCGAAATTGGCGCGGGCCACGGCCTCGATCTGGCGCCGGGCGCCCGATTCCCGTTCGATCAGGGTTTCGAGGCGTGTGAGGGCGGCGCGGCCGAACTCCACCACATTCGGCCCCGTGGTCTTCAGGCCCAGTTCTTCCAGCAGGGCGCGATCATGGGTCAGCAGGTCGGCGTTGGCCTGCACCCATGCGCGCACCTCGGGCCAGTGCAGGCCCGGTGCGGCGTCCGTCTCGATGGATTCCTGTGCGCCGCTCACGACGATCTCCGGCTCGAATGAAGCCGGAGCGGGGATTACAGGATGGATTGTCCCGTCTTGCCCCAGTCGGCCAGGAATTGATCAAGCCCCTTGTCGGTTAAGGGATGCTTGACCAGGGCCTTCAAAACGTCCGGCGGCAGGGTCGCGGCGTCGGCGCCGGCCAGGGCCGCGGCCGAGACATGGGCCGGATTGCGCAGGGAGGCGGCGAGGATTTCGGTCTCGAAGCCGTGCACGTCGTAAAGGACGCGGATTTCCTCCAGCAGGCCGATGCCGTCCGCGCCGTGATCCTCAAGCCGGCCCACGAAGGGCGAGATGAAGGTGGCGCCGGCCTTGGCCGCCAGCATGGCCTGGGCTGCGGAGAAGCACAGGGTGACGTTGGTCTTTATGCCCTTGTCGGTGAAGGCGCGGCAGGCCCGCAGCCCGTCCCAGGTCAGGGGCAGCTTGACCACCACATTGTCGGCGATGGCGGCCAGCTTGTCGCCTTCCTTGACCATGGTCTCGAAGTCCACGGCCACGGCTTCGGCGGAAATGGGCCCCTCGACGAGGGCGCAAATCTCGGCGATGACCTCGGCGATGTTGCGACCGGATTTGGCGATCAGGGATGGATTGGTGGTGACGCCGTCCACCATGCCGGTGGGGACCATGTCCTTGATGACGGCGACGTCGGCTGTGTCGAGGAAGAGTTTCATGGCTCGCCCTTTAGCGGATCATCGCGGCTTGTGCGAGCGTGCGGCATGATCATCGCCGCCGTCCTGATTCCCCTGCCGGTGCCCGAAGCCTTCGACTACGAGGCGCCGGAGGGCCTGACGCTCGCCCCGGGGGACCATGTGGCGGTGCCGCTGGGCCCCCGGCTGGTGCGGGGTGTCGTGTCGGAGGTGCGCGAGACGACCGGGTCCAACCGTCGTCTGAAGGCGGTGGATCATCGGCTGGACGACCCGCCTCTGCCGCCCCGAACCCTGGCTTTCGTGGAATGGGCCGCCCGCTGGACGCTGAGCCCGCCGGGCGAGATGGCGGCCATGGCGGTCAAGGGCCTGCGCAGCCCGCCGCCCCGGCCCGAGCGCCGGGTGCGCCGGGTGGGCGACCGTGTCCCCGCCCGCGCCACGCCCGCCCGTGATGCGGTGCTGGAGGCCCTGGGCGACAAGGCCATGACCGGCGCGGACCTGGCCCGGGCGGCGGGGGTGTCCTCGGGGGTGGTCAAGGGTCTGACGGACGAGGGCGTGCTGGAGGTCATCGAGATCGCGGCGGAGGCCGGGTTCGATCCGCCCGATCCGGGTCATGCGCCCGCGACCCTGAACGCCGATCAGGCGGCGGCGGCCGATGTGCTGGCCGAGGCGGTGGCGACCCGCGCCTTCGCGCCGTTCCTGCTGGACGGGGTCACGGGCTCGGGCAAGACCGAGGCCTATCTGGAGGCCATGGCCCGGCTGCTGAAGGTCGAGCCGGACGCCCAGATCCTGATCCTGCTGCCCGAAATCGCCCTGACCCAGGCGGTGATCGCGCGCATCGCCGACCGTTTCGGCGCCCTGCCGGCCGAATGGCATTCCGGCGTGCCCGGCCCGCGCCGTCGTCAGGTCTGGGAGGCGGTGGCCGCCGGCCGCTGCAACATCGTGGTGGGGGCCCGGTCGGCCCTGTTCCTGCCCTTCGTCAATCTGCGCCTGCTGGTGGTGGACGAGGAGCACGATGGCTCGTTCAAGCAAGAGGAGGGCCTGATCTATCACGCCCGCGACCTGGCCGTGGCGCGCGCCCGGATCGAAAGCGCGGCCGTGGTGCTGGCCTCGGCCACCCCGTCGCTGGAGACCCTGACCAATGCGCGGCAGGGCCGCTACGGCTGGCTCCGGCTGTCGGCGCGGCACGGGGCGGCGGTGATGCCGTCCATCGCCCTGATCGACCTGCGGCAGGCTCCGCCCGACCCCCAGACCTGGCTGTCCCAGCCCCTGCGCGAGGCCATGATCGAGACCCTGGGGCGGGGCGAGCAGGTGCTGCTGTTCCTGAACCGGCGGGGCTATGCGCCGGTGGTGCTGTGCCGGGCCTGCGGGCACCGGCTGACGGCGCCGGATACGGATTCGTGGCTGGTGGAGCATCGCTACACCGGGCGGCTGGTGTGCCACCTGACCGGCTTCTCCATGACGAAGCCGAAGACCTGCCCGGCCTGCGGGGCGGCCGACACCCTGGTGCCCGTGGGCCCGGGCGTGGAGCGGGTGGAGGAGGAGGTGCGCGGCCTGTTCCCGGACGCGCGCACGGCGGTGTTCAGCTCTGACACCGTGCCGGACGGCAAGAGCGCCCGGGCCCTGATCGAGACCATGGCCGAGGGCGGCATCGACATTCTGGTGGCCACCCAGGCGGCGGCGAAGGGGCACAACTTTCCCCGCCTGACCCTGGTGGGGGTGGTGGACGCCGATCTGGGCCTGCGGGGCGGCGACCTGCGCGCGGCCGAGCGCACCTTCCAGCTGCTGACCCAGGCCACGGGCCGGGCGGGACGGGCCGACCGGCCGGGCCGGGCCCTGCTGCAGACCTGGACGCCGGAGCATCCGGTGCTTCAGGCGCTGGCGGCGGGGGACCGGGAGGCGTTCATGCAGACCGAGATCGCCGAGCGGGAGGCCGCGTCCCTGCCGCCCCACGGCCGGCTGGCGGCGCTGATCCTGTCCGGCGAAAAGGCCGAGGCGGTGGAGAAGGCGGCCGCCGATCTGGCCGCCGCCATTCCCAATGCCGAGCGGCTGGAGGTCTACGGCCCCGCCGACGCCCCGCTGGCGCTGGTGCGCGGGCGACGCAGGAAACGGCTGCTGGTCCGGGCCGACCGGGACGTGGACCTTCAGGCCTTCCTGCGCGCCTGGCTGGCGCGGGTGAAGATCCCGTCCTCGGTGCGCCTGTCGGTGGACGTGGACCCCTACAGCTTCCTGTAGGGGGCCGCCGCCTCAGATCGACGGATCGCCGCCGCTCGCGGCGGTTCGGGCCGCGGCCTTTCGCTCGTGGGATTTCCGCTGCCACATGTTCAGGGCCTCGACCCCTGCGGAGAAGGCCATGGCCGCATAGATGTAGCCCTTGGGCACATGGGCGCCGAAGCCTTCGGCGATCAGCACCATGCCGATCATCAGCAGGAAGCCGAGGGCCAGCATGACCACGGTGGGGTTCTTGTGGATGAACTCGCCCAACGGATCGGCCGCCAGCAGCATCACCGCGATGGCCACCAGAACCGCGATGACCATGATCGGCAGATGCTCGGTCATGCCCACGGCCGTCAGGATGGAGTCGATGGAGAACACCAGGTCCAGCAGGATGATCTGGAAGATCGCGCCGCCGATGTTGCTGATGACCACATCGGCCTTGTCCTTCTCCAGCAGATGGTCGCCGGACGCGGGGTCCACCGAGTGGTGAATCTCCTTGGTGGCCTTCCACACCAGGAACAGGCCGCCCGCGATCAGGATCAGGTCCTTCCACGAGAACTCGTTGCCGAACACGCTGAAGAGCGGGGCTGTGAGGGTCACGATCCAGGCGATGGTGGACAGCAGCACCAGACGCATGATCAGGGCCAGGGAGATGCCGATGCGCCGCACCCGCGAGCGATGCTCGGCGGGCAGCTTGTTGGACAGGATCGAGATGAAGATCAGGTTGTCGATCCCCAGCACCACCTCCATGACGATGAGGGTGATGAGGGCGGCCCAGGCGGCTGGATCAGCCAGCAGGGTCAGAAGGTAAGAGGAAAGATCTTCCATCGAGGGTCGAGGTTCCGGTCAGACGCGGAAGTGCGCTCCAGTAAGGTGGGATACCAAGGCGAAGACAATGTCGCCAGTGCATCCGGGTTCCCGATATCGCTCTCTGAGCCGGATGCGGCGCCCCGCCTCGGTTGCGGGGCGGCGAGGCCCATGCTAACAGGCGCCCGGCTTGCCAGAGGCGGGGTTCGGACGGATCTCGCCCCTGCGTGCTTTCATCAAGCAATCCAAGCCTTTGGCCGGAACGACCCCGTTCCGGCGACGACCCAAACGCTTCGACCCGGCGGACCTTATAAGTGGCTGAAGATTTCAGATCGACGGAAGTCGGCGAACGCTACGCTCAGGCGTTGTTCGATCTCGCCAATGAAAACAAGCGGCTGGACGCCGTGCGCGATGACCTGCGCAGCTTGAAGGCTGCCTGGATCGAGAGCGCCGACCTGCGCCGTCTGGCCACCTCGCCGGTGATTCCGGCCGAGGACCAGCAGAAGGGTCTGGAGGCGATCGCCGACAAGGCGCAGTTCGACCGGACCACGAAGAATTTTCTGGGCCTGATGGCCGCCAACGGGCGCGCTGCAGACCTGACCGGCGCGATGGCCGCTTTTGAGGCCCTGTACGCCCGTCACACCGGCGTGGTGTCCGCCGAGGTGGTTTCGGCCAAGCCGCTGGCCGCCAAACAGATCAGCGCCGTCAAGGCCGCCCTGAAGGGCGCCTTGGGCCAAGACCCCGAACTGACCGCCCGCGTCGATCCGGCGCTTCTGGGTGGTCTCAAGGTCAAGGTGGGCTCGAAGCTTTACGACGCCTCGCTGAAGACCAAGCTCGACCAGATGAAGTTCGCCCTTCGCCGGGCCTGACCGCAAAAATCCATTCTTAGAGACAAGCCGGGCCCAAACGCCCGCCCAGGACGAAAACCGAAAGAGCAGCCATGGACATCCGCGCCGCCGAAATCTCGGCCATCCTCAAGTCGCAGATCGCCAACTTCGGCGTTGAAGCCGACGTCAGCGACGTCGGCCAGGTGCTGTCGGTCGGCGACGGCATCGCCCGCATCCACGGCCTGGACAATGTCCAGGCCGGCGAGATGATCGAGTTTCCGAAGGCCGGCGTGAAGGGCATGGCCCTGAACCTGGAGCGCGACAACGTCGGCGCCGTGATCTTCGGCCAGGACAACCAGATCGCCGAGGGCGACGAGGTCCGCCGTCTGGGCGAGATCGTGGACGTGCCGGTCGGCAAGGGCCTGCTGGGCCGCGTCGTCAACCCGCTGGGCGAGCCCATCGACGGCAAGGGTCCGATCCAGTTCACCGAGCGTCGTCGCGTGGACGTGAAGGCGCCGGGCATCATTCCCCGCAAGTCGGTGCATGAGCCCATGCAGACCGGCCTGAAGGCCATCGACACCCTGATCCCGATCGGCCGCGGCCAGCGCGAGCTGATCATCGGCGACCGTCAGGTCGGCAAGACCGCCGTGGCGATCGACACCATCCTGAACCAGAAGTCGATCAACGTCGAAGGCGCCGCCGAGAGCGACAAGCTGTACTGCATCTATGTCGCCATCGGTCAGAAGCGCTCGACCGTGGCCCAGATCGTCAAGACGCTCGAGGAGCGCGGCGCTCTGGAGTACACCATCGTCGTGGCCGCCACGGCGTCCGAGCCCGCCCCGCTGCAGTTCCTGGCCCCGTTCTCGGGCACGGCCATGGGCGAGTTCTTCCGCGACAACGGCATGCACGCCCTGATCGTCTATGACGATCTGTCCAAACAGGCCGTTGCCTATCGCCAGATGTCGCTGCTGCTGCGCCGCCCGCCGGGCCGCGAAGCCTACCCGGGCGACGTCTTCTATCTGCACAGCCGCCTGCTGGAGCGCTCTGCCAAGCTGAACGCCGACAACGGCTCGGGCTCCATGACCGCCCTGCCGCTGATCGAGACCCAGGCCAACGACGTGTCGGCCTACATCCCCACCAATGTGATCTCGATCACCGACGGACAGATCTTCCTGGAATCGGACCTGTTCTACCAGGGCATCCGCCCCGCCGTGAACGTCGGCATCTCGGTGTCGCGCGTGGGCTCCTCGGCCCAGATCAAGGCGATGAAACAGGTCGCCGGTTCGATCAAGGGCGAGCTGGCCCAGTACCGGGAAATGGCCGCCTTCGCCAAGTTCGGCTCGGACCTGGACGCCTCGACCCAGCGCCTGCTGGCCCGCGGCGCGCGCCTGACCGAACTGCTGAAGCAGCCCCAGTACTCGCCGCTGACGGTCGAGGAGCAGGTGGTGTCCATCTACGCCGGCACCCGCGGCTATCTGGACGGCATCGCCGTGAGCGACGTGGGCCGCTTCGAAACCGAGCTGCTGGCGCGCATCAAGTCCAAGCATGCCGGCATCCTGGACGCCATCCGCACGCAGAAGGCCCTGTCCAAGGAGCTGGAAGCCGAGCTGAAGGCCGCCATCGAAGCCTTCGCCAAGACCTTCGCCTGAGCCCCGGAAAGCATTAGAGAGTAACGCCGGATGGCCAGCCTCAAGGAAATGCGCAATCGGATCGGAAGCGTGAAGTCCACGCAGAAGATCACGAAAGCCCTGAATATGGTCGCCGCGGCCAAGCTGAAGCGCGCCCAGGATCAGGCCGAGAGCGCCCGTCCCTACGCCCGCAAGATGGCCGATGTGATCGCCAACCTGGCGGCGGGCGTGTCCGGCGACGACGCGCCCCGGCTGCTGGCCGGCACGGGCTCGGACCAGAAGCACCTGATCATCGTGGCCACGGGCGACAAGGGACTGGCGGGGGGCTTCAACTCCAACGTCATCCGCGCCGCCCGCGAGCGCATCCGGTCCCTCATCGCCGAGGGCAAGGACGTCCGCATCATCGCCGTGGGCCGCAAGTCCCGTGACGGCCTGGCGCGCCTGTTCGGCGACCAGCTGATCCGCACCTTCGAGCTCAGCGAGCACAAGGTCATCGGCATGAACGCCGCCGAGCCGATCGCCGCCCTGATCGCCGAGGAGTTCGAGGCGGGCCACGCCGATGTGGTCACCCTGTTCTACAGCCGCTTCCAGTCGGTCATCTCGCAGGTGCCGACGCCCAGGCAGCTGATCCCGGCCGTGGTCGACGGGTCCGCCGAGCCCATCGACCTGAACGGCGCGGTCTATGAGTACGAGCCCTCGGAAGAGGAAATCCTCGAGACCCTGCTGCCGCGCAACATCACCACCCAGGTGCTGGCCGCCCTCTACGAGAACCAGGCCAGCTTCTTCGGGGCCCAGATGGGCGCCATGGACAACGCCACGCGCAATGCGGGCGACCTCATCAACAGCCTGACCCTGCAGTACAACCGTAAGCGCCAGGCCCAGATCACCACCGAACTGATCGAGATCATCGCGGGCGCCGAAGCCCTCTGATCCGACCATCCTCGACGCCAGACACGACCTTCCGAACGGAACGCACCCGATGACCGACACCACCGCCCCCAAGAAGACCGCCGCCAAGAAGCCGGCCGCGCCCAAGGCCCCCCGGGCCGCCAAGCCCGCCGCTGCGGCGACCGGCAACGCCACCGTCACCGCCGGCACGGGCGTGGGCAAGATCGCCCAGGTCATCGGCGCCGTCGTGGACGTTGAGTTCACCGGCCAGCTGCCGGCGATCCTGAACGCCCTGGAGACCCAGAACGTCGACCAGAAGACGGGCGAGCCCTTCACCCTGGTCCTGGAAGTCGCCCAGCACCTGGGTGAGAACATGGTCCGCACCATCGCCATGGACACCACCGAGGGCCTGACCCGCGGCCAGGCCGTGGTCGACACCGGCACCTCCATCCTGGCGCCCGTGGGCCCCGGCACCCTCGGCCGCATCATGAACGTCGTCGGCGCGCCGATCGATGAGCAGGGCCCGATCAAGACCACCATGTACCGCCCGATCCACCGCGAGGCGCCCAGCTTCGAGGATCAGTCCACCTCGTCTGAAATCCTGGTCACGGGCATCAAGGTCATCGACCTGATGTGCCCCTACACCAAGGGCGGCAAGATCGGCCTGTTCGGCGGCGCCGGCGTGGGCAAGACCGTGACCATGCAGGAGCTGATCAACAACATCGCCAAGGCCTACGGCGGTTATTCGGTGCTGGCCGGCGTGGGTGAGCGCACCCGCGAGGGCAACGAC
Organism: Brevundimonas sp. BAL450; assembly: GCF_015767455.1. Classification (NCBI taxonomy): domain Bacteria; kingdom Pseudomonadati; phylum Pseudomonadota; class Alphaproteobacteria; order Caulobacterales; family Caulobacteraceae; genus Brevundimonas; species Brevundimonas sp. BAL450. The sequence continues at coordinate 253,698 of NZ_JADWOW010000052.1, read as the reverse complement.
CTGTATCACGAGATGATCGAGTCCAACGTGAACGTGGATCCGGCCAAGAACAACGGCTCGACCGAGGGCTCCAAGTGCGCCCTGGTGTACGGCCAGATGAACGAGCCTCCCGGCGCCCGCGCCCGCGTCGCCCTGACCGGCCTGGCCCAGGCCGAGTACTTCCGCGACGAGGAAGGCAAGGACGTGCTGCTGTTCGTCGACAACATCTTCCGCTTCACCCAGGCCGGTTCGGAAGTGTCCGCCCTGCTGGGCCGCATCCCGTCGGCGGTGGGCTATCAGCCGACCCTGGCCACCGAGATGGGCAACCTGCAGGAGCGCATCACCTCCACCAACAAGGGCTCGATCACCTCGGTCCAGGCCATCTATGTGCCCGCCGACGACCTGACCGACCCGGCGCCCGCCGCCTCCTTCGCCCACCTGGACGCCACCACCGTGCTGAGCCGCGACATCGCCGCCCAGGCCATCTTCCCGGCCGTGGACCCGCTGGACTCCACCAGCCGGATCATGGACCCGCTGGTGATCGGCGACGAACACTATCAGGTCGCCCGCTCGGTTCAGGAAGTGCTGCAGCAGTACAAGGGCCTGAAGGACATCATCGCCATCCTGGGCATGGATGAGCTGTCGGAAGAGGACAAGCTGGTCGTCTCGCGCGCCCGCAAGATCCAGCGCTTCCTGTCGCAGCCCTTCTTCGTGGCCGAGCAGTTCACCAACACGCCCGGCAAGTTCGTGGAGCTGGCCGACACGATCCGCAGCTTCAAGGCCATCGTGGCCGGCGAATACGACCACCTGCCGGAAGCCGCCTTCTACATGGTCGGCCCGATCGAGGAAGCCGTCGCCAAGGCCGAGAAGCTGGCCGCGGACGCCGCTTGATCATGGCCGGGAAACTGAACTTCTCGTTGGTGTCGCCCGAGCGCGAGGTCTTTTCGGGCCAGGTGGATCAGGTGGACGCGCCGGGCGTGGAGGGCGACTTCGGCGTCCTGCCCGAGCACGCGCCGTTCATGACCGCCCTGCGCGAAGGACCGGTCACGGTCTATGACGCCAAGGGCGTGCGCCGGTTCGAGGTCAAGGGCGGTTTCGCTGACGTCAACGCGTCGGGCCTGACCATCCTGGCCGAGGAAGCCGCCGAGATCGCCGCCGGCTGAGGCGAGGTTTCGATCAGACGACAAGAGCCCCGCGTCGCTCGGCGCGGGGCTTTTTCGTGCGCCGCCTCCGGGTCAGGCGGGGCGGCGCTGACGCATGGCCTGGACGATGGTGCCGTCATCCAGCCAGTCCAGCTCGCCGCCGACGGGCACGCCGCGGGCCAGGCTGGTGATCTGGACCTCGGTTCCGGACAGGCGGTCGGCCAGATAGTGGGCGGTGGTCTGGCCGTCGACGGTGGCGGGCAGGGCCAGCACCACCTCCTTGACCGCGCCTTCGCGGGCCCGGCCGATCAGTTCGCTGATGCGCAGGGCCTCGGGCCCGACACCGTCCAGCGCCGACAGCAGGCCGCCCAGCACATGATATTTGCCGCGGAAGGCGCCGGACCGCTCCATGGCCCACAGGGCGCCAGCCTCCTCAACCACGCAGATCAGGCCCCCGTCGCGTCCCGTGTCGGCGCAGATGGAGCAGGGATCGCGCGTGTCGGGCGCGCCGCAGACCGAACAGGAGCGCACCTTGGCCGCGGTCTCGGCCAGCGAGGCGGCCAGAGGCTCAAGCAGCTGTTCGCGCCGTTTCAGCAAGGCCAGGGCCGCGCGGCGGGCCGAGCGCGGACCCATGCCGGGCAGCTTGGCCAGCAGGCCGATCAGGCGCTCGATCTCGGGTCCGGCGGACGCGGCCATGGGGCGTCAGAACAGTTTGGGCATGCCGGGGATGTTCATGCCCGCCATGGGACCGGCGGCCTCGCGCATCAGCTCGGCGTTGACCGCGTCCAGCTTGCGCCTGGCGTCGGCGTGGGCGGCCACGATCAGGTCAGCCAGGATTTCCCCCTCGCCGGGCGCCATCAGGCTGTCGTCGATGACGATGCGGGTGATCTCGCCGGCGCCCTTGAGGGCCACGGTGACCAGACCGCCGCCCGAGGTGCCCTCGGCCGAGGATTCCGCCATCCTGGCCTGGGCGTCCTGCAGCTTCTGCTGCATGGCCTGGGCCTGTTTCATCAGTTCGTTGAGGTCCTTCATGCCGCCTATCTAATGCCGGGCGGCGAAGGATGACAGGGGGCGGCGCCGATTCCGGTCAGCAGTCGGTGCAGGCCACCTGCTCCACCTTGCGCGGACGCAGATAGTAGGTATGGCTGAAGCGGGTCAGGCCCGGCAGCAGTTCGCCGAAGGGGGATTCATAGTCGTAGGTGATCTCGGTCATCACCAGGCTCTCGTCCGCGGCGATCAGGCCATCGGGAATCTCCACGGTGGAGCCGGCGCCCCGCGCGGTCATGCCCTGGGCCCGGGACCAGTCCACGCGCACCTGGCCGTCGGCCTCACGGGTGAGGGCGGTGACCCGCTGCTCCAGCGGCGTGGACGGGAAGGGGCGCATCATCAGCCGCCCCACCTCGAACACGTCGGCCACGTCGGCCACGGTGACCGTCTCGTTCTGGGTGACGAGGTCCGCCACGGTGGCGGCGGTGCGGCCCATGCGTTTCTGGGCCATGAAGGCCTGACAGAACTCGGCCAGGCCGAAGTAGAACAGGAGGATCACCGGGGCGATCAGCGCGAACTCCACCGCCGATACGCCGCGACGGTCGCCTCGCAGGCGCGTCAGGAAGCCCCTGTCGTCCCGGACGCGCCTCATGATCCGAACGGCTCGTTGCGGAAGGCGGTGGTCACGTTCAGCACCCTCTGGCCCGCCACACGCTCCGCGCCCTGGGACACCAGGGGCGTGAAGAGCGGCTGGGGATACCAGGCGCTGACGAGGATGATGTCGCGGGGCCCGCCGATGGCGAACAGCAGGCCGCTCTCGGACAGTTCGCCGTTCTCGTCGACAGGATCGGGCGGGGTCTGGCCGGTGAAGCGGGGTATCACCCGCACGTCCACCAGCAGGCGATCCGTGCACTGGCTTTCGAACACGCCCATGCGGGCGCAGACTTCCTGCCGGAATTGCGAGACGCTCATGGCCCGTTCGTGCGCCTGTCCGGTGCGCACCAGCCGGCCGGTCTGGCTGACCGCGGTCTCCAGGGTCACGTCCATGACGAACAGAACGCCCAGTTCGATCAGGGCGAACATCATGAAGAAGAAGGGAGCGGCCACGAAGGCGAACTCGATGGCCGTCGCTCCGCCCTGGTCGCGGCGGAAGCGTTTCAGGCCCCGCAGTCTTGATCGTGATCCTTGCATCATGCTTGCCCCCGATCCGGCGTCAGGGGGTTCCGTCGGGCACGGACGTCGGGACCGGCGCCTGACGCTGGCTGGGCGCGCAGCCCGCGCCGCAGGACATCTCCGTCGCCGCTCCGCCGCGCCAGACCCGGACATGGCCGCTCGACGGCGCGGTCACGGTGACCACGGACTGGTAGAGGGTGCGCCCGATGGCGTCGACGACGACCACCTCGGTGGAGCCGTAGCCGCGCCCGGTCACATAGAGGGTCGAGGCGTCCACCATGGTGACATCGGCCACCGCCGGGTTGGCCACGATGACGGACGACGCCGCGCCGCGCAGCTGGATACGCTGGGCCCGGTCGATCTCCACGTCCAGCCCGCGGTTCTGGGCCAGGGCGGGGAAGGCGGCGGCGGCCAGAAGGGCCGCGGCGAGGGTCGGGGCGAGCAGACGCATGGGGCGGTCTCATTCGAGAGGGCGCGTGGGCGCGCGTGAGAAGGCCGCAGCATGTGCGCGAACCCTCAACAAATCCTGAAGGTCCGCCCGCTCGCCACGACATGGTTAAGAGGTGTTTACGGTAAATACTCGCTAACTATAGAAAACACCGGAAGTGCGTTTCCATTTTACTTGGTATTAACATGACCCGGTCCACTCTCGTTTGCGTAGAACGGGGGTCAGGCGGGCAATCCGGCGGCCCTGAACGGGAACAGTTGCTCGCTAGAATTCAAGAGGAAGATTCACATGAAGACGTTCATCAACAAGTTCGCCAAAGACGAGTCCGGCGCCACGGCCATTGAATACGGTCTGATCGCCGCCCTCATCGCCGTGGTGATCATCGGCGCCCTGCAGCTGCTCGGCGGCAACATGAGCACCGCCTTCAACTCGGTCGCCACGGCCGTTGGCGGCGGCGGCGGCGGCGAAGGCTAAACGCCCAAGCGAACCACCAAAGATGCGAGGGGCCGCGGCGGAAACGCCGCGGCCCTTTCGTTTGGGCCATGCGGATTTCAGACTCCGAGCGAAAAAACAGGGTCTGAATTGTCTGAATGGTCTGAAATCCCTCCCTGGCGGCGGTGAGACGGTCCGCACGAAAAACAGTGCAATGGAGTCTCACTCGACAGGCGCCTCCCTGAATGAACGCAACCCTGAGGCCATCATAAGGGCGCCTGGGGCAGGGGGCGTAGAATGGGTTGCCCAGGGCGTCGATCCCTTGTCCTGAAAGGGATCGGGCGGGAAAAATGCGGGATCAAGGGACCAGCCGACGGCGTCGGGATCCCATCTCGCCGTCCGCCATGAGGGATGAAAACGGGTTCTTAAGCGGTGATCGTCCTCATGGCGGCATGGACATCCTGACCTGGGCCCTGCTCGCCATACTGCCGGTCATCGCCGTTCTGGCGGGCGTGCGCGATCTGACCACCATGACCATTCCCAACTGGATGTCCCTGGTCCTGCTCGCCGCCTTCATCCCTGCCGCCCTGCTGGCCGGTCTGGGCTGGCAGGCCCTGCTGTTTCACCTCGGCATCGGCGTCGTGGCGCTCATCATCGGGGTCGGTCTGTTCGCCCTGGGGGTCATCGGCGGCGGCGACGCCAAGCTGATGGCCGCCCTCAGCCTGTGGATGGGCCCGGACGGGGTCCTGATCTTCGCGCTGTGGACAGCGGTCATCGGCGGCCTGTTCAGCCTGGGTCTGATTCTGGCCCGGAATCAGTTCTCCGCCCTGGCGCCGGCCGCCCCCGCCTGGCTGGGCCGTCTGCTGGAGCCGAAGGGCGACATTCCTTACGGCGTGGCCATCGCGGCCGGCGCGCTTCTGGCCTGGCCCTCCAGCGCCATGATGACCGCCGCCTTCTGACTCGGTCGCTTAGGGACGCGTTAACCCGCACCCTGCATGTTCGTTAACGGCAGGGGGTCGGATTCCGATCCGCCTGGCTTCTTCGGAGACGGACAGGATGAAACCCGCCCGCATCGCAGTCATCGGCATCGCCGCCGTCGCCGCCATCGCTCTTGCGCTGGTGGTGCGCGCCATGGGCAATTCCGGCGGCGAGCCCACCGCCACCGCCTCCGCGGCCGTGGAAGCCCCCCGCATGGCCAGGGTCCTGGTCGCCGCGCGCGACGTGCCTGTCGGCAAGCGGCTGGAGGCCGGCGACATGGAATGGAAGGACTGGCCCATCGACGGGCTCAATCCCGCCTATGTCACCGACGGCTCCGTTGCCTTGCCCGCCGCCGCCCCGCCCGCCGAGGGTGAGGCCGAAGCCGCCCCCGCCGTAGAGAATCAGGTCGAAGGCGCCGCCGCCACGGTGACCCGCGCCGTGAACGCCGTCGCCGGGACCGGCGCCCAGTCGGATTTCATCGGCTCCGTGGTGCGCGAGGGCTTCGTGGCCGGAGAGCCCATCGTGGCGCGCAAGATTGTGCGCTCGGGCGACAGCGGCTTCCTGGCCGCCTATCTGGAGCCGGGCATGCGCGCCATGGCCATCCGCGTCTCGGTGGAGACGGCCGCCGGCGGCTTCATCCTGCCGGGCGACCGGGTGGACGTGATCATGACCCGCGAACTTCGCAACAACAATCAGGAAGGCGGCTCGGCCCAGCGTCACACGACCACCACGGTCATGCAGAACGTCAAGGTGCTGGCCGTCGATCAGACCACCCAGGCAAGCGATGACGCCCAGTCCGTGGTCGGCGCCACCGCTACCCTGGAGGTGTCGCCGGGCGACGCCGAGGTGCTGTCCCTGGCCCGGGCCGAGGGCGACCTGTCGCTGGTGCTGCGCTCCTACGCCGACGCGGCCGGACCTTCGGGACGCACCGGCCGCATGGCCTCGGGAGGCGGCGACTCCCGGGTCGTGCGCATCCATCGCGGCGACCAGGTCGAAACGGTGGTGCTCCAATGAGAAAGTCCCTGGCCCTGATCTCGGCGGTCGCCCTGGCCCTGGCGCCGCTGTCGGCCGCGCCCGCCGCCGCCCAATCCAGCATCCGCGTGGCCGTGGGCGGTGAAACCCAGTCCCTGAACCTGCCGCGCGGACGCTCCGCCGCGGTGGATCTGCCCGTCGACGCCCGCGACGTCATCGTCTCCAATCCCGCGGTCGCCGAGGCCATGCTGCATTCGCCGCGCCGCATCACGGTGGTGGGCATCGCGCCGGGCGAGACCGACGCGGTGTTCCTGGACGCCTCGGGCCGCGCCATCCTGAACCTTTCCATCCGCGTGGACGCCGGTGTGGGCGCCCTGTCGGACACCCTGGCCCGTCTCCTGCCCGGCGCGAGCATCCGCGCCGAAGCGGTCAACGAAAGCATCATCCTGACCGGCACGGCCTCCACCCCGGCCGAGGCCGATCGCGCGGCCCAGATCGCGCGCCAGTTCGTCAGTGATCCCGAACGGGTCCTCAACATGATCGGCGTCACCGGCGCGGATCAGGTGACCCTGCGCGCCCGCGTGGTCGAGGTGCAGCGCAGCGCCGTCAAGCAACTGGGGCTGGACATGAACGCCCTGGTGGCCAGCGCCGGGGACAGCTTCCGTTTCGAGCAGACGGCCACCTTCGGGGTGGGCGGCTCGATCCTGGGCGGCGGCGGTCTCACCTATGAAGACACGGGGCCGGACAGCATCACCGCCACCCTGCGCGCCTTCGAACGGGTCGGACTGGTGCGCACCCTGGCCGAGCCGAACCTGACCTCCATCAACGGCGAGAACGCCAGCTTCCTGGCGGGCGGCGAGTTTCCGGTGCCGGTGGGGCGCGACCAGCAGGGCAACATCCTGACCGAGTACAAGCCCTATGGCGTGGCGCTGTCGTTCCGCCCGGTGGTCCTGTCGGGCGGCCGCATCTCGCTGCAGATCTCCACCGAGGTGTCCGAGCTGACCAGCCAGGGCGCCCTGACCCTGGGGGCGGGGACGCCCAACGCCATCACCCTGCCGGGCCTCAACGTCCGCCGCGCCCAGACGACGGTCGAGATGCCCTCGGGCGGGGCCATGATGATCGCGGGCCTGCTGCAGGAATCCACCCGCCAGAACATCGACTCCCTGCCCGGGGTGACCAATCTGCCGGTTCTCGGGGCCCTGTTCCGCTCGCGCGACTATCTCATGGGTGAGACCGAGCTGGTCATCATCATCGAGCCGTTCATCGTTTCGCCCACCAGCCGCGACGCCATGCAGACGCCGGCCGACGGCCTGCAGATCGCCGGCGACGCCCAGACCATCTTCTTCGGCCAGCTGAACCAGGCCTATGGAACGCCCGCCCCGTCTCCCGCCTCGCCGTCCAACGGCTGGCAGGGACCGGTCGGCTATGTGATCGAGTAGGAGTGGCCATGACCCCCGTGCGACCCCTCAGCCTGATCGCCGCCCTGGCCGCGAGCACCGCCCTGGCGGCCTGCGCCGCCGGCGCGGGCTCGTCTGCCCCCCTCCCGATCACCCCGACCGCCCGCTGGGCCCTGCAGGTTGAGGACGGTCTGGACCGCATCGCCCTGGCGGTTCACCCGACCGGGCTTTCGGGCAACCAGCGCGCCGCCCTGTCGGCCCTGGCGGGCCGTTTCGCCCATGCCGGCGGCGACGTCATCGTGGTGCAGGCCCCCGCCGGCGACGATCCCGTCACGGGCGAGGCCGCCTGGAGCACCCGCGCCGCCCTTCAGGAGATGGGCGTGCCCGGCGACCGCATCCGGGTGGAGAGCTATCACGCCCCTGACCCCCGGGCGCCGATCCTGGCCGGGTTCACGACGGTGCGGGCGCACGTGCCCCGCTGCGGCGCCGCGTGGGAGAGCCTGTCGCGCACAGGCTCCAACCAGTCGCCCTCCAACTTCGGCTGCGCCGTCAACGCCAATCTGGCGGCCCAGATCGCTGATCCGCGCGACATCGCCGCGCCGCGCGCCATGACGCCGGTGGACGCCGCCCGCCGGGCGGTGGTGTTCGAAAACTACCGGGCGGGCGAGCCCACCTCGGCGCCCCAGGAAGAGCTGGTGCGCAGCCGTGTCTCACAGGCCGTGGACTAGGAGCGGGCATCACCGATGAACAACGCCTTCGCGCCACAGCCCTATGACGAATTCGAGGACGACCTCGACCTCGATCTCGGTCCGCCGCCCGGACCGGGCGCCACGCCCGATGCGGATCGCCAGCCGCTGCAGTTCACCGCCTCGGAGGGACAGGGTCCGGCGCCCGAGCCCGCATCCCAGCTTCCGGCCGCGCCGTTCAATCCGGTGGGCGAGCTGGTGGCCGGCGCCGCAAGCGCCCTGACCCCCATCGGCCAGACCGTCGACGTCTCGATCCCGCGCATCGCCATCCACATTTTCGCCGAACGTCAGGACACCCTGGCCGCCGCCGAGCGCGCGGGCCAGGACCGGCGTCTGTCGCGGGCCACGACCCAGGTGCGCCTCGGCGGCGTCGCCGCGGCCGTGGAGACCTACGGCCATGAGCCGACCCCGCCGCTGATCGTGGTCGAATGCCTGGCCGGCGCCGAGGACCTGCTGAACGAGATCGATCACCTGGCCCAGGTCTGCGACCAGGGCACCAAGGTGGTGGTGATCGGCCCGACCAACGACATCCTGCTGTATCGCGAACTGATCCGGCGCGGCGTGAGCGAGTATCTGGTGGCGCCGATCCAGCCGCTGCAGCTGATCGCGGCCATCGGCGGACTTTTCAACGATCCGGCCCAGCCCTTCGTGGGCCGGACCATCGCTTTCGTCGGCGCGCGCGGCGGCGCCGGCGCCTCGGCTGTGGCCCACAACACCGCCTACGCCATGTCCGAGCGGATCGGCGCCAACACCGTCATCGTCGACTATGACCTGCCGTTCGGCACGGCGGGGCTGGACTTCAACCAGGACCCGCTGAACGGGGTGGCCGACGCCCTGGGCCAGCCCGAGCGCCTGGACCAGACGCTGCTGGACCGCATGATGGTGCGCTGCACCGACCGGCTCAGCCTGTTCGCCGCGCCCGCCACCCTGGACGGAGACTGGGACATCGCGCCGGAGGCCTTCGAGGAGGTCACCAGCCGCATCCGCCAGACAGCGCCCTTCGTGGTGCTGGACCTGCCGCATCTGTGGAACGCCTGGATGCGCCGGACCCTGATTTCGGCCGACGAGGTGGTGGTCGTGGCTACTCCTGACCTGGCCTCGCTGCGCAACGCCAAGAACATGATGGACCTGATCCGTCAGGGCCGCCCCAACGACGCGCCGCCCCGGCTGGTGCTGAACCAGGTGGGCGTGCCGGGACGCCCCGAGATTCCGGCCAAGGACTTCGGCGCCGCCCTGGGCGTGCACCCCAGCCTGACCATTCCCTTCGAGCCCAAGGTGTTCGGGGCGGCCGCCAACAACGGCCAGATGATCCTGGACGCCGCCGCCAAGTCCAGGTCGGCCGAAGGGTTCCAGACCCTGGCCCAGATCGTGTCGCGCCGCGAGATCGCCGCCCTTCCGGCGGCCAGAAAGCCGGGCGGCAAGTCGCTGTTCGGCAAGCTTTTCAAGCGCTAGGGAGGCAAGGGCCGCATCGTGTTCGGCAAGCGCACAGCAACGGCCGGCCAGACCCTGGCGCCTTCACGCCCGGCGCAGCCCGCGCCCGGGCCGTCGGAGGCCGAGGCCTTCGCGCCCGACGCCGACGGGGGCCAGGCGCCGGGCCAGGGCCGCATGGCGCAGCCCTATGTCTCGCCGCCGCTGGACGATGTGCAGCCGGACCGGCTGGAGGCGCTGGCCCCCAAGCCCCAGGCGAACCGGCCGGCCTCACCCCCGGGCGGCGCGGCGCGGCCGGCCGGCCCCGGACCGCGCGCCACCGCCGGCTTCGAGCAGCTGAAAAAGGCCCAGGCGGTCGCCGAGATCGTCAGCGAGCAGTCCGACTATTATCACGCCACGAAGACGACGATCTTCAACGCGCTGATGAACACCATCGACCTGGCCCAGCTGGCCCAGCTGGACACCAAGGCGGCGTCGGAGGAGATCCGCGACATCGTCGCCGAGCTGGTGGCGATCAAGAACGTCTCCATGTCGGTGGCCGAGCAGGAGCACCTGGTCCAGGACATCGTCAATGATGTGCTGGGCTATGGCCCGCTGGAGCCGCTGCTGGCCCGCGACGACATCGCCGACATCATGGTCAACGGCGCGGGCCGGGTGTTCATCGAGGTGGGCGGCAAGGTCCAGCTGACCAACGTCCGCTTCCGCGACAACACCCAGCTGATGAACATCTGCCAGCGGATCGTGTCCCAGGTGGGCCGCCGCGTGGATGAAAGCTCGCCCATCTGCGACGCCCGCCTGCCGGACGGGTCGCGCGTCAACGTCATCGCCCCGCCGCTGGCCATCGACGGCCCGACGCTGACGATCCGGAAGTTCAAGAAAGACAAGCTGACGATGAAGAACCTGGTGGAGTACGCCTCCATCAGTCCCGAGGGCGCGCGCGTTCTCGGCGTCATCGGCGCGTCGCGCTGCAATCTGGTGATCTCGGGCGGCACGGGCTCGGGCAAGACGACCCTGCTGAACACCCTGACGGCCTTCATCGACCCCACCGAGCGGGTCGTGACCTGCGAGGACGCGGCCGAGCTGCAGCTGCAGCAGCCGCACGTGGTGCGCCTCGAGACCCGCCCGCCGAACCTGGAGGGCCAGGGCCAGATCACCATGCGGGATCTGGTCAAGAACTGCCTGCGCATGCGTCCCGAGCGGATCATCGTCGGCGAGGTCCGCGGGCCCGAGGCGTTCGACCTGCTGCAGGCCATGAACACCGGCCATGACGGCTCCATGGGCACCCTGCACGCCAACAGTCCCCGCGAAGCCATCAGCCGGATGGAGTCCATGATCACCATGGGCGGCTACGGCCTGCCCTCCAAGACCATCCGCGAGATGATCGTCGGCTCCGTGGACGTCATCATCCAGGCGGCGCGTCTGCGCGACGGCTCGCGCCGCATCACCCACATCACCGAGGTGGTGGGGCTGGAAGGCGACGTGATCGTCACCCAGGACCTGTTCGTCTACGAGATCACAGGCGAGGACGAGAACGGCCGCGTGATCGGGCGTCACCGCTCCACCGGCATCGCCCGGCCCCGGTTCTGGGACCGCGCGCGCTATTACGGGCTCGAGCGGGAACTGGCCGAAGCCCTGGACGCGGCGGAATAAGCCATGCTGGAGCTCACCGCCGCCGTTCTCGCCTTCGTGGTCATCGCCAGCCTCGGCTGGGTCTTTGTGGGCGGAGAGGATTCCTCGGACCGCGCCGTCAAGCGCGCCCAGGCGTTCGGCAATCCCAAGAAGGCCGCCGCGGCCGCCCGCGCCGCCGCGGCCAACACCCCCGAACAGCGCCGCAAGCAGATCATGGATCAGCTCAAGGAGTCTGACCGCAAGGAGCGCAAGGCCCGGGTGACCATGGCGGCCAAGCTGCGTCAGGCGGGTCTGTCCATGAAGATGCGCACCTTCATCATCTTCAGCGTCATGTCCGGTCTCGCGTTCGGCCTGATCGCCCTGGTGCTGGGCCTCAATCCCCTGCTGACCATCGGGGTGGCCCTGATCACCGGCGTGGGGCTGCCCCGCTGGGTCGTGGGCTTTCTGGGCAAGCGCCGCATGAAGAAATTCTCGGGCGAATTCGCCAACGCCGTGGACGTCATCGTGCGCGGCATCAAGTCGGGCCTGCCGGTCCACGACTGCTTCAAGATCATCGCCCGCGAAAGCCCGGCGCCGCTGGGGCCCGAGTTCCAGCGGCTGGTCGAGGGTCTGGGCGTGGGCCTGACCCTGTCGCAGGCGCTGGACCGCATGTACGAGCGCATGCCGACCCCGGAGCTGCGTTTCTTCGCCATCGTCATCGCCATTCAGCAGAAGACCGGCGGCAATCTGGCCGAGGCTCTGGGCAACCTGTCCGCGGTCCTGCGCGCGCGCCGCATGATGGGCGAGAAGATCAAGGCCATGTCGTCCGAGGCCGTGGCCTCGGCGGGCATCATCGGCTCGCTGCCCCCGGCGGTGATGATGATCGTGATGATCACCACCCCGGCCTACATGATCCTGCTGTTCACCGATCCGCGCGGCCAGATCATGCTGCTGATCTCGGCCATGTGGATGTCCATGGGGATCTTCGTGATGAAGCGCATGATCTCGTTCAAGTTCTAGGGGCGGCGGATGGACCTGATCGCCTTCTTCACGGACCTGCAGAACCTGCTCTCGATCGGGGTGGGGGTGCTGGTCTTCGCCACCCTGGTCACGGTGATGAGCTCCATGACCCAGGGCGCCCAGCTGGAAGGCCGCATGAAGGCGGTCGCCGTGCGGCGCGAGGAGCTGCGTCGCCGCTCGCGCGAGGCCATCGTGCGCAACGCCCAGGGCGGGCTGCGCCACACCGATGACGGCTTCAAGAAGCGGGTGGTGGAGCGGCTGAATCTCTCCAAGCTGCTGGAAGACCCGAAGGTGGCCGACAAGATGGCCCAGGCGGGTTTCCGCGGGCCGCGCCCCCTGACCACCTTCTACTTCTTCCGCTTCGCCACGCCGTTCGTGTTCCTGTCGGTGGCGGTCTTCTACTTCTACGTCCTGGGGGTGATGGACCTGCCGTCCATGTCGCGCCTGGCCCTGACGGTGATGGCTGCGGGCTTCGGCTTCTATGCGCCGAACCTGTTTCTCGAGAACCGCATCGCCAAGCGTCGGACCTCGATCATGCAGGCGTTTCCCGACGCCCTGGACCTGATGCTGATCTGCGTGGAATCCGGCATGTCCGTGGACGCCGCCGTCGCCAAGGTCAGCCAGGAGATCGGCGGCCGCTCCATCGAGCTGGCCGAGGAGATGTCCCTGCTGTCGGCGGAGCTCAGCTATCTGCCGGAGCGGCGCATGGCCTATGAAGGCATGTCCCGCCGCACCAACCATCCCGGCGTCAAGGCGGTCATGACCTCCATGATCCAGTCCGAACAGTACGGCACGCCCCTGGGCACCGCGCTGCGCGTCATGGCCAAGGAGAATCGCGACCTGCGCCTGTCGGCCGCCGAGAAGAAGGCCGCCTCCCTGCCGGCCAAGCTGACCGTGCCGATGATCCTGTTCTTCCTGCCGGTGCTGTTCATCGTCATCCTGGGCCCCGCGATCATCAAGATCCAGGACAGCATGTAGGGCGCTGCGTCGCCTCGCGGCGGCCCGCAGCATTCTTCTTGCCCTATGCTCGCGTCGCGGACGCTCGCGGCTTGAGGGCCTTTTCTTGGGGCTTTGGCCTAGCGTCCCGAGAGGGACTCCCAGGTGCGGGCGCCGGTCGGGCGGGCGGCTTCGTTGTCCAGCCAGTTCAGGTTGCGGTCCGCCTGCTCGGGCGGCAGGTGGCGGCGCAGGATCTGCTCCGCCTCGGCACGGTTTCCGTTCAGCCCGAGCACAAGGGCCAGATTTTGACGCATCTGAAGGCTGGCCCCCGGCTGCGCCACGGCGCGGCGCAACAGGGGCTCGGCCCCGGCGGAGTCGCCGCCGGCGACCATGGCCATGGCCATGTTGGACAGGACGGTCGGATTTTCAGGCGAGAGGGTGAGGGCCGCCGTCCAGGCGGCCTGGGCGTCGGCCGGGCGCCGGACCTGCTGATAGGCCACGCCCAGCAGCGACAGGGGCCGCCAGTCGTTCGGCGCCGCGTCGCGCGCCTGCTCCAGCGCCGCGACGCCGTAGAAGGCCTGGCCGCGCGCGATGTGCGCCCGGCCGACCTCCAGCATGGCCTCGACATTGCCCGGCTGGACCATCAGCACGCCCTGGGCCGCCTCGGCGGCGCGGTCATGGCGTCCCAGTTCGCGCAGGGCCTGGGCCAGGCGCACCCCCGCGACCGGATCATTCGGGTTGACCTCCACCTCGCGGCCCCAGAACACCGAGCGCGCCAGCGGATCGGCCCGATCATAGGCGGCGCGCTGCTCCGCGGTCGCGGTGGTCGGCGCCGGGGCAGCCGTCTCCTGCGCCAGGGCCGGGGCGGCCGAAGCCAGAAGGAGGGCGGTTGCGGCGAAGGTCAGCTTGCGCGACATGGGTTCGGTCCGAACGGTTTCCTGCATGCCCGAGTCTGGCCCGTTCGCGTCAACCCTTGGTTAATCCGTGAAAGACCGCCATGCCCGACGCCGTCATCGCCTCCGCTGAAGGACACGCCGTTCCGATCCGCCTCGTCGCCGAGGGGGCCGAGATCACGGACAGCCGCGTCGCCGCCTGGGCCAAGGCGAACGGCTTCAAGGGCGCGCGCGGCGAACTGCTGGCGGCCCCGGGTGACGACGGCGGTGTTCAGGCGGTTCTGTGGGGCGCGGGCGAGGCCTTCGATCCCATGACCGCCCGCGCCCTGCCCACGCGTCTGCCCGCCGGGGACTACGCCTTCGAGGGGCTGGAGGACGGCGACGCGGCGCTGGCGGCTCTGGCCTTCGCCCTGGGGGCCTACCGGTTCGACCGCTACAAGCCGAAGAAGGACAAGGGCGCGGCCCGTCTGGTGGCGCCGGGCGGCGTCGATCTGGACGACCTGACCCGCATCGTCGCCGCCGCCGCTTTGGCCCGGGAGATGGTGGACACCCCCGCCGCCGACATGGGGCCGCTGCAGATCGAGACCATCGCGCGCGAGATCGCCGAGGAGTCCGGCGCCGCGATCACCGTCACCACCGGGGACGCCCTGCTGGAGACGAACTATCCGGCGGTGCACGCGGTGGGCCGGGCCGCCACGGCGCTGCGGGCGCCGCGCCTGATCGAGATCGGCTGGAACCTGGACAAGGCCGACCTGCCGCTGGTGGCGCTGGTGGGCAAGGGCGTGGTGTTCGATACAGGCGGGCTGGACATCAAGCCCGCCGCCGGCATGCGCAACATGAAGAAGGACATGGGCGGCTCGGCCCACGCCCTGGCGCTGGGGCGGCTGGTGATGCAGGCGGGCCTTAAGGTGCGGCTGGTCGTGCTGGTGGCGGCGGTGGAGAACGCCATCTCGGCGGACGCCTTCCGGCCCGGCGACATCCTGTCCACCCGCGCCGGTCTGACCGTGGAGGTGGGAAACACCGACGCCGAAGGCCGTCTGGTGCTGGCGGACGCCCTGGCCCGGGCCGGGGAGCATCAGCCGGACCTGACCCTGGATTTCGCCACCCTGACCGGGGCCGCGCGCATCGCCCTGGGGCCGGAGCTGCCGCCGGTCTACACTGATGACGAGGCCCTCGCCGCCGACCTGCTGGACGCCGCCCGCCGGGTGCGCGATCCCTTGTGGCGCATGCCCTTGTGGCCCGGCTACCGCGACAGCCTGAACAGCGAGATGGCCGATCTGCGCAACGATTCCGCGCCCTGGGCCCAGGCAGGATCGGTGACCGCCGCCCTGTTCCTGCAACGCTTCGCGCCGAAGACCGGGGCGTGGGCGCATCTGGACATCTTCGCCTGGAATCCGCGCACCCGGCCGGGACACCCCGAGGGCGGCGAAGCCCAGTCCCTGCGCGCCTGTTTCGCCATGCTGCGGTCGCGTTATGCCTGACAGTAACCAACGATATTAACCGCCCCTTCGGCATCGCGGTGTAGGGATGAAGCTCCCGATCCATGGACCGCGATCCTTGTCCCTGCCCTCTGCCCATGATCCGCGCGTGACCCTGGCCCGGCCCGACCTGGCCGAGCAGGCGCTTGAGGGCGTGCTGGAGGCCGGACAATACCGGGCGGTCACACCCATGCAGTGCGTCCTGCCGACGACGCCGGTGCGCGACGGGGCCGATGACGCCGCCGTTCTGATCGATCAATTGGCCTTCGGGGAAATTTTCGATGTGCTGGAGATCTCGGGCGGCTGGGCCTGGGGCCGTTCGCGACGAGACGGCGTCGTGGGGCATGTGGCCGTGGAAGGTCTCACCGAAGAGGTGCTTGAGCCGACCCACCGGGTGGCTTCGGTCGACGCTCCAATTCTCGATGCGCCGGACGATGCGCCGCACGCCGTCCTCACCCTGAACGCCCTTGTGAGCGTGCTCGAGGTCCAGGGCGGCTTCGCCCGTGTGGCGCGCCTGGGCTGGATCGCTCTGGCCGAAGTGGCCGATTTCCACGCCTTTGACGCCGAACCCGCCGCCGTGGCCGAACGCTTCGTGGGCGCGCCGTTCCAGCCGGGCGGCCGCGACCGGACCGGTCTCGACGCGCCGGCCCTGGTTCAACAGGCTTTGTACGCCTGCGGTCTGGGCTGTCCCCGCGCGGCGGATCAGCAACAGACCCTTGGCCGCGCCGCCGCCGCCGAAACCCTGATGCGCGGCGACCTGATCTTCTGGCCCGACCATGTGGCCATGATGCTGGACGCCGAACGGTTGATCCACGCCGATCCTGACAGGGGCGTGGCGGTGGAGACCCTCGCCGACGCCGTGTCCCGCCGGGATCAGCCCAGCGCCTGTCGCCGCCTCTAGCGTCCCCGCCCATGAAAAAGGCCCGGACCTTTGCGGGCCGGGCCTTTGATTTCCTGAGAAGGGACCTCAGTTCTGAGGAGAACTGGTCGCCGCGGGCTGGGCCGGGCTGGTGGCTTCCTCGTCCGGCTGGGCGGCGACGCCCTCTTCCGGGGTCTGCTCCACGCCTTCACCCTCGACGGCCTCGCCCTCGGCCGGGGTCTCCTCCTCGGCGCCCGGCTGGCGCGAGGGATCCGGCGCGGGGATGGCGTAGCCGCTCGAACCCTGCGACCGCAGGTAGGCGATCAGAGCCACACGCTCCTCGGTGTTGCGGATGCCCGCGAAGGACATCTTGGTGCCGCGCACGTGACGCGACGGGGCGGTGATGAACTGGTCCAGTTCGTCATAGGTCCAGGTGGGGTTCTGGGCCGCGTGCTCGCGCAGGGCGGGCGAATAGTCGAAGCCCGCGCTGTGCAGCATCGGACCGCCGACGGCGCCCCACAGGTTCGGGCCGATGCCGTCGGCGCCGCCCTGATTGATGGTGTGGCAGGCCATGCAGCGGGCGAAGGCGCGCTCACCGGCCGCGATGTCGGCCACAGGCAGAACCGTGCCCCAGTCCGGCGGCAGCTCCACTTCGGCGGCGCCGGCGGCGGCTTCCTCAGGCGCGTCGATGAAATAGCCCATCTCCTCCGGCGGTTCGCTGGAATAGATGAAGCCTGACACCTGGTTTACGCCCAGAATGACGAGGACTGTCGCCAGACCGGCGCCGAAAATCTTGTTCCACTTCAGATCGCCGCTCATGCGCGTGGTCGAGTCCCGTGTAGAGGGCCGAATTCCGGCCAAGGTCATGGTTTGCGGCTGTCTTACACGGCCCGGCGGGGTTCGCAACCGCCTGAACGGCGTCCCGGCGTCGCAGGGGTCAGTCTTCGGCGTCGATCCAGGCCTGCAGCAGGGTGCGGGCGATGGCGATCGGCGGAGGGGGCAGAACCTCGGCATGGGTTCCAGCCAGCACGGCGCGGGCCTCCTCACGGGTCAGCCAGGCCACCGCTTCCAGCTCGGTCTGGTCCGGGGCGGCGCGGTCATGGCTGACGTCGCAGATCAGGCCGATCATCAGCTGGGACGGGAACGGCCACGGCTGGCTGGAGTGATAGCGCACGGCGGTGACCTCCAGGCCCGCCTCTTCCTCAACCTCGCGGGCGCAGGCCTCCTCGATGCTTTCGCCCGGCTCGAGAAATCCGGCCAGGGCCGACATGCGACCTGCGGGCCAGGACGCCTGGCGGCCGAGCAGGCAACGGTCCTGATGTGTCGGCAGCATGATCACCACCGGGTCCACCCGCGGGAAATGCTCGGCCCGGCACGCGGGACACGCCCGTCGCCAGCCGCCGCCCGAATCCCGGGTCTCGGTCCCGCAGGCGGCGCAGAAGCCGTGCCGCCGGCGCCAGTCGAACAGGGACTTGGCTGCACCCGCCATGGCCGCCTCGTGGCCCGGCAGCAGGGCGGCGGCGGCCCGCATCTCGTGAAAGGCGCCCAGACCCATGACCGGCCCCGCAGCGGGGTCGGCCGCGCCCTCGAACTCCACTGCGAACACCGGCGCATCCTTCCACAGGCCCAGGAAGGCGCGGCGGTCGCGGGTCAGGTCCATGGCGTGGGGCATGGACAGCCAGGTCAGGCGCGGGCCGTCGGCGTGATCCTCGATCAGGGGCCGGCCCTCCCACAACGCCAGGGCCAGGGCGTGGGGATTCTCCTCCTGCCCGGCGATCCAGTCGGGATCGTTGCGCCGGTCGCTGGCGCGCTCCAGTCGGTTGCCGGAAAAGGTGTTCAGGAGAAAGGCCATCGCCGCCTATCTAGGCTCGAGCGCCCGGCGCCGGAAGGCCCCGCTTGATCAATCGGCGTTTAGACGCCATATCCCTTCTCGGAGATCGGTGCGGGCGGAGGCTTCGCCAACCTGGTCAGGGCCGGAAGGCAGCAGCCACAACGAATTCACCTTCGGGTCGTGTCGGTCTCCACCTCCATCTTTTTTGCCCTAACGCTCGCCGCGCGGCGGCTCGCTGCTTGAGGGCAGAGGCCTGCCTTATGCTCGCGCCGCGGACGCTCGCGGCTTGAGGGCGCGATTTTCGCCCTATCGCGCGGCCCACGGGGCCTCGCTGCTTGAGGGCTTTTTCCGAAACTGTTGGAAATCGAGCGCGCCGTCTTCGCAGCGGCGGACTTCGCGCGCTATGACAGGGCATGAGCGACACGGACCTGAAATCGGACGGGCCTCCCTGGGAGGACGACGCCCTTGATGGCGGCGCGCCTGAGATCGAGGTCGAAGAGCGCGATCCCAACACCGACGACATGTTCGGCGCCCCCGCTGAGGCCGCCCCGGTTGAAGCGGCTGTCGTGGCGCCCCCGGCCGCGCCCGCGGCGGCGCGGACCGATGACGTCGCCTACACCGTGCTGGCGCGCAAATACCGGCCGCTCACCTTCGAGGACCTGATCGGTCAGGAGGCGATGGTGCGGACGCTCACCAACGCCTTCTCCAGCGGCCGCATCGCCCACGCCTTCATGCTGACCGGGGTGCGCGGGGTGGGCAAGACCACCACGGCCCGCCTGCTGGCCCGGGCGCTGAACAACGAATCCGACACCATCGACCGCCCCTCCCTGGCCCTGACGGCCAACGGCCGCCACGACGCGGCCATCATGGAAGGCCGGCACATGGACGTCATGGAGATGGACGCCGCCAGCCACACCGGCGTGGGCGACATCCGCGACATCCTGGACAGCGTCCGCTACGGCCCGGTCGAGGCGCGCTACAAGGTCTATGTGCTGGACGAGGTGCACATGCTCTCGACCCAGGCCTTCAACGCCCTGCTGAAGACTCTGGAAGAGCCCCCGCCCCACGCCAAATTCGTCTTCGCCACCACCGAGATCCGCAAGGTGCCGGTGACGATCCTGTCGCGCTGCCAGCGTTTCGACCTGCGCCGGGTCGAGCCCGAAATCCTGTCCGAACACCTGGCGAAGGTGGCGGACAAGGAAGGCATGAAGATCGACAGCGAGGCCCTGGCCCTGATCGCCCGGGCCGCCGAGGGCTCGGTGCGCGACGGGCTGTCCCTGCTGGATCAGGCCCTGGTCCAGGCCGAGGGCGGCCAGATGGTCAAGGCCGAGGTGGTGCGCGACATGCTGGGGCTGGCCGACCGGACCCAGACCATCGGCCTGTTCGAAAGCCTGATGGGCGGCCGCACGCCCGAGGCGCTGGAGATGTTCCGCCAGCTCTACGGCTTCGGTGCCGATCCGACCCAGGTGGTCAATGATCTGCTGGAGCATTGCCACGCGGCCTCGGTGTCCAAGATGCTGGGCCCGGCGGCCACCCGCCTGCCCAATGATCAGGCCCAGAGGCTGGCGGCGCTGGGCGCCTCCATCTCGGCCGGCTCGCTGTCGCGGGTCTGGTCCATGCTGCTGAAGGCCCATGAGGAGGTGCGTCGCGCGCCCAATCCGGCCGACGCGGTGGAGATGGCCATCGTCCGCCTCGCCTACGCCGCCGACTTGCCCGGTCCGGAAGAGGCGCTGAAGAAGCTGCAGTCCGGCGACCCCATGGGCGGCGGTTCCGGCCCGTCCGCGCCGCGCGGCGGTGGTGGCGGCGGCGGGGCCAGCGCCCAGGTCGCCGCGCGGCCCGGCGCCCAGGCTGAACAGCTCCCCGATCCCCAGACCTTCGACCAGACCGTCGCCCTGATCGGCGAGAAGCGCGACATCGGCCTGCAGATGGATGTGCAGCGCTATGTGCGCCTGATCGCCTTCAAGCCCGGCGCCATCACCTTCGAGCCGGTCCCGGGCGCGCCCCATGATCTGGCCCGGCGGCTGGCCTCGCGGCTCAAGGACTGGACCGGCCGGACCTGGTTGATCGCCGCCAACGGCCAGGGCGGGGGCGAGACCCTGATCGAGCGCGACCGCCGCGCGAAGGATGTGGCGCGTCAGGCGATCCTCGACGACCCCTTTGTGCGGGCGGTCATGCAGACCTTCCCCGGCGCCGAACTGGGCGAGGTCCGCACCCTGGCGCCCGCCGCGCCCGAGACCCCGGAAATCCCCGACGAAGCTTCGGACGACGACTGAGGGCGCGACGCCGAGGGCCCCGGTGGTTGAGGCCTAGTCCCGCAGCAGCCCGCGTGAAGCCGCCTCGATGTCGGCTTCCAGCCGCGCCATGAACTCGGCGCGTTTCAGCCCGGCGGGCAGGGGCGGCAGGAAGGCGAAGGTGACCACGCCGGGGCGGTAGATGAAGCCCTTGGCCGGCCAGCAGCGCCCGGAGTCCGTGGCCATCAGGTGGCAGGGCGCGTCCAGGTCGCGGTAGATGGCCGCCACCCCCGGCTTGTAGTCGCCGGGCTCTCCGGGAAGCGTCCGCGTGCCCTCGGGGAAGATCAGGATCTGCCGTCCCTCGGCCAGCCGCACGCGGGTCTGGCGCACCATGTCCTTCAGGGCCTTTGAGTGGGCCGCGCGGTCCACGGCGATCATCTTCGTCTTCCAGGCGAACCAGCCGAAGAAGGGCAGGGGCGTCAGCTCCTTCTTCAGCACGAAACAGGGGTCATCCAGGAAGGTGAAGGGGGCCACGATGTCGAGCATGCCCTGGTGCTTGCCCGCCAGCAGGGCGGCCCCCTTGGGCCGGTGCTCGAGCCCCGTCACCACCACCTTGATCCCCGCCAGCCAGCGCAGGCCGAACAGCACCGTGTGCGCCCACAGCCGGATGACCGCCATGGCATAGCGGTGCGGCATCAGCAGCGCGGGCGACAGGCCCACGGCGAACAGCGGCATGGACAGCCAGAGCCACAGGTTGAACAGGATGGAGCGCAGGATGATCAAGGGTTCAGGCCGCCTCAGGCTCAGCCCCGGATGCGCCCCTGCCGGTCAGGCCCAGCACCGTCTCGCGGGCCAGAACCACAAGATATTTGTTGTATTCCAGGGCCATGCGCCGCGCGTCGCCGGGCGAGCGCCACCAGTTGTCGCTGTCCAGAGAGGGGGTGCGCACAGCGTGGGCGGTCAGGTCCACCTCGGGGGCCATGCCCCGGATCTCCAGCAGGCTGCGCGGCATGTGATAGTCCGAGGTCACCACGATCAGGCTGTCGAAACCCTTGGCCCGGGCCCAGGCGGCGATCTCCTGGGCGTTGCCCATGGTGTCCTCGGCGTCGAAGCCCAGGTCCACGCAGCAGTCGAACAGGCGGCTGGAGCCCGGCGTCAGGGCGCGCAGCTCCTCGCGCCGCACCTCGCGGTTGACGCCCGACACCAGCAGGCGCCTGGCCTTGCCCTGCTCCAGCAGGCGCACCGCCGTGTTGACGCGCTCGGCCGAGGGGCCGGTCAGGGCTACGATGCCGTCGGCGGCCGCCGGCTCCGGCGCGGGGGTGATCGACCGCACCCGGTCCGCGAAGGCGAACAGGCCCACGACCCACAGCAGAACGGCGATGACGATGGCCGCGAGTAATCTCATTCCACGCTCCCTGCCCCGGAAGAAACGCTGCTTGCCGTGCTGCGGCCCCGGTTGTCCAGAGCCCGTCGCGCGGCCAGCCAGGCGGCTGCAAGGGCGACCGTAGCCGCAAGCAGGGGTGAAAGCGAGAGGATCACAAGGTCGCTCCAGGCCAGCGGCAAGGCCGGACTCAGGCCCCCTTCGCCGCCCGCAAGGCGCACCATGGCCAGCAGCGCCGCCGCCGCCGCGCCCCCTCCGGCCCCCGCCAGGACCGCCAGTCGGCCGAAGCGCTTCTGGAACTGCCAGGCGATCTGGCCGTGCCCGGCGCCCGACAGGCTGAGGATCTCGATCTCGCGCCGTCGCGCCGCGATGCCCGCCCGCGTCGCATAGGTGATGGCCGCCCCCGCCGCCGCCGCCGTCAGGGCGAAGGCCGCCAGCGCCAGGCTGGTCAGGGTCAGGGCCGAGCGCTCGATCTCGCCCCGCCACAGGGAGTGATCGTCCACCGAGGCGTCCAGCCCCGCCTCCGCCAGCGCCTCGCCCAGCGTCTGGGCCGAGGCCGGGGCCTCGGGCGACAGGCGCACCGTGACCAGGTGTGGCAGGGGCAGGTCCTCCAGGGCGGCCTCGCCCATCCAAGGGCGCAGCAGGGCCTCGGCGGCCTCGCGGTCCAGGGCCTGGGCTTCCTCCACCCCGTCCACGCCCGCCAGGGTCTCGGCGGCGCGGGCGGCGGCGGCGTCGCCGGTCTCGTCGGCCCGGGGGCGCACCTGCACCGTGGCCTCGGCCCGCAGCCGCGCGCTCCAGCCATGCGCCGCCCGATCCGCCGCCAGCGCCCCGACGGCCATCAGGCAGGCGATGAAGCACAGCACGCCGATCACCGCGCCCAGCCACGCCTCTCCGCCGGGATCGCGCGGCAGCAGGCTCCCGGCCCGGCTCATGCCGTACCTCCGTGGATGCGGCCATTCTCCAGATGCAGCACGCCCGCGCCCGACCGCTCGGCCAGAGCCGTGTCATGGCTGGCGATCAGCACGGTGGCGCCCATGCGGTTCAGGCCCTGGAACAGCTTCAGCAGGCGCGCGCCCATGGCCGCGTCCACATTGCCGGTGGGCTCGTCGGCCAGGATCAGATCCGGCTTGCCGATCACCGCCCGTGCGATGGCCAGACGCTGTTTCTCGCCGCCCGACAGGGTCTCCGGCAGGTCGTCCATGCGCCCGCCCAGCCCGACCCAGCGCAGCATCTCCTCCACGTCGGGGCCGTAGTCCTCGGGTCGTCGCCCCGCCAGCCGCAGGGGCAGGGCCGCGTTATCGAAGACGCTGAGGTGGGCCATCAGGCGGAAGTCCTGGAACACCACCCCGATGCGGCGGCGAAAGGCGGTGACATCGCGGTTGCGCAGGCCCTGGGTTTCCTCCCCGAACAGGCTCAGCCGCCCCTTGCCGGGCGCCGCCGTCAGGTGCAGCAAGCGCAGCAGCGAGGACTTCCCCGCCCCCGACGGGCCGGTAAGGAAGTGGAAAGAGCCGCGGGGCAATAAGAGGTCCACGTCCCGAAGCACGCGGGGGCCTTTGGCATAGCCGAAATCCACGCCCTGAAGCCGGGCGGTCTCGGTAAATGCGGACGGGGCGCTGGTCGTGGCGCGGCGGGTCTTGAACGGCATGAAGTTACTGACGGATTTCGGATCGCGCGAGCGGTCCTGTGGGAGGGGGCGGCGCGCCTCGCATTCGCGGCCATGATACTGACCTGTCCCGAGTGCGCCACCAGCTATTTCGTGCCGGACGATCGTCTGGGCCCGACCGGGCGGCGCGTGCGCTGTCAGTCTTGCGCCCACACCTGGCGCGCGACCCCCCATGATGAGCCGCTGGAGCTGACCGCCAAGGCCGGGGAGCCGGAGTCCGCGGCGTTCGGCAAGCGCGATGATCTGACCCCCGAATCCCTGGCCGAAGCGCCTGCGCCGGAGCTGCCGAAGGCGTTCCGGGCGCGGGCCGAGCAGCAGCGGCGCATGCGCCGGGCCGCCGCCGTGGGCGGTGTCTGGGCCGGACTGGCGTGTCTGTTCGTGGGCCTGCTGGGCGCGGCCTGGCTGTTCCGCGTGCAGGTGGTCGAGATGTATCCCCGCAGCGCCGCCGCCTACGCCGCCGTGGGCGCCCCGGTGAACCCGGTGGGGCTGGAGTTCGCCTCGGTGCGCGCCCGGCCCGCCCCCAATGATCACGGCCAGGTGCTGGTCTCCGGCGCCCTGCGGAACGTGCGCAAGCATGCGGTGACCCCGCCAGTGGTGCGCATCGCCCTGCTGGACGCCGAGGGCCGCGAGATCGGCCATCAGATGCTGACCGTGCCCGGTCCGGCCATCGCACCCGGCGCGTTGCTGGGCTTCGCCACCCTGGCCCCGGACCCCCAGGCCCGGGTGGCCGACATCGGCGTGGCCTTCGACCTGAGCGCCCGGCGCCAGCCGACACCCGACCCGGAACCGGTCGCGGTTCCGCCGCCCAACGCCTCTGTGCAGTTCCGGCCCGAGCCGGTGCTGCGCGGGGCCATCGGGCTGGAGACGACCGATGAGGCCATCGAGGCCGAACCTCTCGACAGCCCCCGTGACGAGGCGCTATCCGCCTCGCATGGCTGACCCCGCAACGCCCGCCGTCCTGCTGCCCGAAGACCAGGTGGCCGCCCATGTGGCGGACCTGGCCGCGCGCATCGCCCCGCTCATCGACGACGAGACCATCGCCGTGTGCCTGCTGACCGGCGGGCTGTGGTTCGCCGCCGACCTGACCCGCGCCCTGGCCCGGCTGGGCCGCCACGTGCGCTTCGACGCCCTGTGGCTGGCGTCCTACGGCGACGGCAAGGCCAGCAAGGGCCAGGTGGAGGTGCGCGCCCCGTGCCAGCGCCCCATGGACGGCGCGCGGGTGCTGATCCTGGACGACGTCTTCGACACGGGCCTGTCCCTGGCCGAGGCTGTGCGCATCACCCGCGAGGCGGGCGCCGCCGAGGTGCTGACCTGCGTCTTCGCCCGCAAGCCCTGGCCCGAGCCCCGCGCCCTGACCCCCGACTTCGTGGGGTGGGAGGCGCCCAGCCGCTACCTTGTGGGCTATGGGCTGGACGCGGGCGGACGCCTGCGCGGCCTGCCCGACATCTGCGCCCTGGACTGAGGAGCCCGCCCCCATGTCTCGCCCCTTCCGCCGCCTGATCGCTCCCTTCGCCGCCCTGGCCCTGCTGACCGCCTGTCAGCAGGCTGAGGAGCCCGCGGCCCCGGCCGCCGAGACCTCGGCGGCAGAGGCGACCGCTCCCGAGCCGACGCCGACGGCCTCGCCGCCCACGCCCGGGCTGCTGCCCGGGACCGAGGTGGGCAGCTGCGCCGAGGAGCGCGGACAGGCGGCGGCCCAGGCCCTGGCGGACCAGTGCCGGCAGGTCAGCCCGGCCACCCGCCCGCCCTGCAACCCGGCCAACCCCTGCGCCCTGATCCAGGGCGAGATCGACCGCGCCTGCGCCCTGTGGGCCGAGGACGGTGACGTCCCCGCCGAGTGCGCGGCCTGAGGGCGGATTTCAGACTCCGGCGCCAAAAAACAGGGTCTGAATTGTCTGAATAGTCTGAAATCCCCTGACCGGTTGTCGCCCCGGCCCGGGCGGAGGGTCAGAATTCAGACTCCGGCGTCCGGAAAAAAACAGGGTCTGAATCGTCTGAAATCGCCGCCCACGGCCCGATGCCCGCCGCGCCATTATAAGGCCGTGGGAGGCAGGGGGATTAAATTTGTGGAAAACGGCAAGGGCTCGTGGCCGACCTCGCAAGGTCTGCTCGGGTCAGTCCTTTCGCCGGATCGTGCCGGTCAGGTCGGTCGCGCCCGCCAGGGTGTTGTAGATCGTGCCGAATTTCTGAAGGTTGCGATGCAGAAGGTCGATCCGGGCGTCGGTTTCGTCCGTGTCCACGACGATGTCGTAGTCGATGCGGATCATCTTCGGCGGGCTGTCCTGCCGTACGCCGTGCAGGCTGACCGCGATGCCGCGCAGGTCGAATTCCAACATCGGGAGCACCCGTTCGGCGCCCTTCAGGATGCAGGCGGCGAGGCTGGCCAGCAGCATCTCGGCCGGATTGAAGGCGTCCGGCCGGCCGGCCATGTCGGTGTCCAGAACGATCCGCGCCTCCCTGGTCATGGCTTCCGATCCGTGGCTGTCGATGCGGCGGGCGGAGACCCGGTATTCCAGCATGGATTGTCCTTTCAGGCGGCCGGCGCCGTGTTGGGGATGAGGAACCCCGACGCTTTCATCGCCGGGCTTCAGGGCAAGATCTTCTGGCGTCAGGCGGGCCCGGACGCGGGCTTGATGGCGATGGCGGAAAGATCCGTCGCGGCGTCCAACGGGACGCCGGCGGCCTTGCGCTCGGAATAGCGGTCGACCAGTTGGGCGGCGTGGGGACGCAACAGGACGGTGAAGCGCACCAGCTCCTCCATCACATCGACGATCCGGTCGTAATAGCTGGACGGCTTCATGCGGCCGTCGTCGTCGAACTCGGTGAAGGCCTTGGCGACGCTGGACTGGTTGGGGATGGTGACCATCCGCATCCAGCGCCCGAGCAGGCGCAGGGTGTTGACGGCATTGAAGCTCTGCGAGCCGCCCGAAACCTGCATCACCGCCAGGGTCCGCCCCTGGGTGGGGCGACGGCCGCCCATGCTGAGCGGGAGGTGGTCGATCTGCAGCTTCATGATGCCGGAGACCTGGCCGTGCCGCTCCGGGCTGCACCAGACCATGCCCTCGCTCCACATGGCGTGCTCGCGCAGTTCATGGACGGCGGGGTGGTCGTCGGCGACATGCTGATCGGTCAGGGGCAGGTCGCGCGGGTCGAAGATGCGGGTCTCGCAGCCCATGAGCCGCAGCAGCCGCGCCGCCTCCTCGACACAGAGGCGCGAATACGACCGTTCCCGGAGCGACCCGTAGAGCAGCAGGATGCGAGGCGGCGGATCGGCCGGGCCCAGCCCTGTGGCCGGGGCGCGGCGGAGGAAGGCCGGGTCGAGCGCCGGCAGGTGATCCGGGTCCGGCAGATCGCGGAGGCGGCCGCCGATGGGGTCATCGATCATCAGCGAACCCTGCGGCCTTCGGGGTCGATCACCACTTCGCCGTCTTCCTTGACGAACGGCTTGAGCCCGTCCTCCGGGAGCAGGTCCAGCACGGCCTCCGATGGACGGCACAGGCGCACGCCCTTCGATGTGATGACGATCGGACGATTGAGGAGGACGGGGTGCGCCTCGACCGCATCCAGAAGCTGGTCGTCGTCGAGCGCCGGATCGCCCAGTCCCAGTTCGGCGAAGGGCGTTCCCTTTTCGCGAAGAACCTCGCGCAGCGGCACGCCCATGCGAGCCACCAGATCCTTGACCAGGGCGCGGCTGGGCGGAGTCTTCAGATAGTCGATCACATGCGGTTCGATCCCGACGTGCCGGATCAGGGCCAGGGTGTTGCGCGACGTCCCGCAGGCGGGATTGTGGTAGATGATGACGTCCATGGGGCCTCAGGCGCGGCAGGGTGAGAGTTGGGCGATCAGGGGCTCGCAAAGGTCCGCACGGCCCTGGCAGCAATCGTTCAGCAGGAACAGGACGAGGCCGCGAAGCCGGTCGAGATCGGCGCGATAGATGATCGAGCGGCTGCGCCGCTCGGCGGTGATCAGCCCCGCCCGGGACAGCACCCCGAGATGGGCGGACAGGGTGTTGGCGGGCACGGCCAGTTGAGCGGCGATATCGCCTGCAGCCAGGCCTTCAGGCTCATGGCGCACCAACAGGCGGAAGGTCTCCAGACGGGTGGTCTGGGCCAGCGCCGCGAGCGCGAGCATGGCGGGCTCGGATTCCATAATTCCAACATAATGGAATTAACTTGCACCTCAAGGGCGGGGCTGCTTTTCCTCGCGCCGAACGCGCCCGCCTTGCCTGAGCCTGAGGAAGACCCCGCCCATGCCGGTGTTCGAACGCTATCTTTCGATCTGGGTCGCGCTGGCGATCCTCGTCGGTCTGGTGCTCGGCCAGGTCGCGCCGGCGTTCGTCGGATATCTCGCAGGACTGCAATACGGCTCGGTCAATTTCGTCGTCGCGGTCCTGATCTGGTTCATGGTCTATCCGATGATGACGGCGGTGGATTTCACCAGCCTCGCGCGGGTGCACCAACGGCCCAAGGGGATGATCATCACCCTGGTGGTGAACTGGCTGATCAAGCCCTTCACCATGGCCGCCCTCGGCGTGCTGTTCTTCGAGTGGGTCTTCGCTCCCTTCATCGAGCCGGGCACGGCGGGGCAGTACATCGCCGGCCTGATCCTGCTGGGCGCGGCGCCCTGCACGGCCATGGTCTTCGTCTGGTCCCAGATGACCCGGGGCGATCCGAACTACACCCTGGCCCAGGTGTCGCTGAACGACGCCATCATGGTCTTCGCCTATGCCCCGATCGTCGCCCTGCTGCTGGGCGTCACCGACATCATCGTGCCGTGGGAGACGCTGCTGCTGTCGGTGGGCCTGTATGTGGTGATCCCGCTGGCGGCGGGCGTCGTCACGCGGATGCTGATGACCCGCCACGCCGCCGGTCCCGCGCAGGCGGAGGCCGCGGTGAGCGCCTTCACAGCCCGGATCAAACCCTTGTCCATCCTGGGTTTGCTGGCGACCGTGGTGCTGCTGTTCGGCTTCCAGGGCGAGGTGATCCTGTCGCGGCCCCTCGTCATCGTGATGATCGCGATCCCGCTGCTGATCCAGTCCTACGGCATCTTCGCCGCGGCCTACTGGGCGGCCAGGGCCTGGCGCGTGCCCCACAAGATCGCCGCCCCCTGCGCCATGATCGGCACCTCGAACTTCTTCGAGCTCGCCGTCGCCGTGGCCATCGGCCTGTTCGGCCTCAACTCCATCGCGGCGCTGGTCACCGTGGTGGGGGTGCTGGTCGAGGTGCCGGTGATGCTGTCGCTGGTCTGGTTCGCCAACCGCACCGCCCACTGGTTCCCGGCCGAGGAGACCGCGATCCGCGCCCCCAGGCCCAGGGCGCGCGACTGAGACCGTGTCCGGATTTCGGACTCCGGACTCAGAAAAACAGGGTGCGAATTGTCCGAAATCAGTCTGAAACCGGCCCCGCACAAGGGCTGGATTTCGGACTCCGGCCTCCGGAAAAACAGGGTCTGAATCGTATCAAGAGTATCAAACCGGCCTGACCCGCCCGGGGCGGAGGGCTGGATTTCGGACTCCGGGGGCCGAAAAAAAACACCGTCTGAATTGTCTGAATTGTCTGAAATCGCCCTCCACGGCCTGATGCTCGCCGGGGCATTATAGGGGCGTGGGAGGCAGGGGGATGAAATCGTGCGGACGCCGCCGTGTTGACGGCCGGGCAGGCGCTTGCGCTGGAGATGGAGGGCCCAGGCCGGGTCCAGATCCAGATCGAACTGGGCCGCCGCCATGCGCGCGCTGGTCCGGTCCTCATGGAACAGGGCCTGCACCCGGGCGATGCGCGGATCCAGCGGCCGCGCGTGCACCCCGAATGGACGAAGGCCGGCCGCAGGTCGGCGTCCGTGGGCGGCTCCTGGCCATGGTCGATGGTCGTATCGTCCCGCATGGCCCCCTCGCCGCCGCCCTGACCCGATGTTCCACCCGCGCGCCGCCGGGGCAAGGGGACGGGACCTGACGGGGGGATGGGTTTCAGACTCCGGGGGGATCAAACAGTTAGTTTTTTTGAGCGCCCGCAAATCTTTGCGGCGCTATCGGAGTCAGCGCACCGAGCGCAGGCGTAGCCGCATTTTGAAAAGCTAGTCACAGCCTGTGGAAAAGAACTCAAGAACAAGCGTGCGACGCAGACAAATCGAATCATCGATCAACTCGCAAGATTCATTGCGAAGAAGATGGCGTGCGATTCAGTCTGTTGACTTGATTCGTCTTTTTCCCTAGCGAAATACCCCCTTGCGATCTGCCCTTAGTTGATTCAACATCTAGGGGTTCAATCCAAGGACACCACAACTTATGGACATCGTGGACCTACTCCAGAAATCGCTAGGTCTCCTTTTGATTCCCGTGGCGATAGCAGCTTGGTGGACCGGATTCCGCCTTCTAAAGGGCGATGACGCCACATTTGCGCAGATCAAAGCTACGTTCCCCCGATCTGTGGATATCTTGTTGGGGCGGGTGAATGAACATCCGGAGTCTCGCCCCGACGAGCCCACAAGCGATGGAGTCGTAAGCGTTCGGCGTCGTGGGAAAACCATTTGGATTCTCAACCGTAAGATGTCAGATGAGCAGTATGATCGGTTGACGCGCTGAAGTAGCCGGGGGGGCCATGCGCTACACGGGTTGGGTGCCCAACATCCTGGGCCATATGTCGTTCAGTATGATCGGCAAAGCCAACGGGACAGATGACCGCGATAAAAATCTCCTGAGCGCCCGCCGTTCGAGCGCTGGATTTTCACGGCTTATTGTGTGCCAGAGGGAGAGGAATCTCTCAGACAACCTGCTGTTTGCTCGCATGGATGGGTTAGTCTCGGATCTCGATCACTCTTTCCGATTTACCTTGACGGCCTACACCACCCGAGATTCAGACGATGATATGGGCGTCCTGACTGGTTGGGCTACCATGGCGCACTTGGATCAGCCGATCCCCTCGATTCCCACTCGTGAAGAGCTTCGCTTTGGCGGTAAACCTGTTCTCCGCTCGTATCAGCAGGCGCTCATCGAAGGTAGCAGGTTTGCCGTAGCATTTAGAATGCTCCGGTGTGGTCGCGTTAATTTTAGGATCACCCAACGCTTCAGAAGCCAAATTGTATTGATATCAGACGGAAAAAGAATTCGAAGGATAAATGGACTTCGGGCTCTCTCTGCGCAGTGATTCTATTTTATTCGAGATGTCAGCCACAATCACTATCACCACAGTAAGAATACGGACAACATTACATCCGTCTGGGAAGATCGGCATGGTCTTTCTCGAGGCCGGTGGGTTAGGGAAACGTTATACGAATTATACAAGCGTGTCCTTCTTCTAAGGTCCGTGAAGCATGCTAAAGCTCAAGAAAATGCTCTAGGAATACTGGCGTATGCCGACGCGTTTGAGAGAAATATTGCATCTAAGTTCAGGGGCCGATCAGGACACTCTTTTATCCCCGAATATGATGGCATAGACATAAGAAATTCTCTGAACGTCACTCTCGAAGCCAAGCGACGTCTGAGAATTCAACACAACGTAGCAGCAGCAGTTGTCCCAGCTGTAACCGTCGGTCTATTTGCTGCTGCGAATATTTTATACGGAAGTGCGCCGCAGGATTCTATAGTTGGCTTATCTATTGGGATCCTTAAGTCCAACATTGCTTATATAGGCGCCATGTGGATCGGAATGGTTTACTTTACACTCGCGGTAACTGGCATCATCCCGTCGCCAAGTCATCTTTGGCCCATAAAGCAAATTGCGCAGGTAGCGAGTGTGAAGGGGCGGAGAGGTTCTTCCGCTATTATGATATTAATCGCCGTTATCATTTCCGTGTATATATTTATTCTGATTAGGTAGGCTGGTAATTACGAGTAGTGGATATGTTAGTTTCTATTTATGGGCGTTTTAAAGCACGAAGTCTGCTGACAAGAGATGCATATTGATAGACTGCCTTAAGAAGTTCTTTGGCCAGCTCGATTGCTAGTTCAGCTTCGCTTTGGCCGATGTCATCATAAATTCTGGCTTCTATGTGCGCCGCATCGTTTCCCAAAAGCCTTAGTTCGTCTGCGGCTTCTAGGAGTTCCTGAGGAAGGACGATTGTTTGTGACAATGCGAGCAGCCGTTTTTTAAGGTCGCTTCCCTTTGCACCGCGGTCCGCGCAGAGTTCTTCGAGAAGCCTGCGAACCATCAATGTTGAAGCTCGATAGGCTCCATTTGAATGGCATTTAATCGCTTCTTCCAGAGACCGTAATATACTCTCGGGCAGCTCGGAGGAGTCAAAATCGATAGTCTCGGAAGGAAAGCTCGCGTAGAGTGTCTTCCTTTTTATAATGACAAAAACTAAACTTGAGCAGTCCGTGTTTGGGCACCGCCGTACCCCAGCAGACCAATCTACGCCAATTTTTCCGCCTCCAGGAACGCCACTCTGGTACTCAGAGGTTAGCCATTTTACATCATTGACCTTACTGAAACCTGGGAATACGCCGACATGGCGACAAAAAGGACAACGCAGACTTACGCCGTAGGCGGGTAGGCCCTCCGCATCCGGAGAAAGTCGATGGCTGATCATAGTCGTCTCCGGGCAAATCAAGTGGCCACCATCAGAACTTACTATCGATCAATTTTGAACCATAGATCGCAACTGTGGCGCGTTGGATTTCCATTTTGATTGCGGCGGTGACCACGTAAACGATCCGCTGGCCGCTCTTGGGACCCAACACGCCAAACCGCCGCTCACCCTCTCTCGTCGCCCCCCCCACATTGCTCCCCCCGCCCCGCCGCTGTATGGCGCCTCTGAACCAACCGGGGGTGATCCATGTCTGCTCAAGCCAATTCCATCGTCGAGGCGCGGTTCAGTCCGAAGCTGAAGGTGTATTTCTGGATCAGCGGGGCGTTGATCCTGATCGCGACGGTGGCGGGGATTCTGCTGTTGCCGTTCTGGGTGATCCTGGGGGGCTGGTGGGCCTCGCGGTATCACGCCTCGCTGTCGTGCCGGCTGACCGAGCGCAGCGTGGTGGTGGGCAAGGGGGTGTTCTTCAAGCAGGAGCTGACCATTCCCCTGGACAAGATCCAGGACATCTCCATCCGCGAGGGGCCGCTGCTGGGCGCCCTGGGGCTGCTGAGCCTGCGCATCGAGACGGCGGGGCAGCGCAGCGCGGCCACGGGCCAGTCCGAGGCGGACCTGATCGGGCTGATGGACGCGCGGCGGGTGCGCGACCAGATCCTGGAGCAGCGGGACCGGCTGGAAGAGCGGGGCTTTGCGGCGCCGGCGGCTGTGGCTGGGCCGGCGGCGGACGGGGCTGATGGGGAGCGGGCGGTGCTGGGGGAGATCCGGGATGCGCTGTTGCGGATC
The DNA here is from genome assembly GCF_015767455.1 of Brevundimonas sp. BAL450. NCBI lineage: Bacteria > Pseudomonadati > Pseudomonadota > Alphaproteobacteria > Caulobacterales > Caulobacteraceae > Brevundimonas > Brevundimonas sp. BAL450. Next base: position 220,813 of record NZ_JADWOW010000052.1, on the reverse strand, counting down.
GAGGCGCGGTTGGGGGAGAAGGGTTGAGACCCTTAATCGAGCTGGATTGATCCGAAGATTCAATGATCCGTCACCCCCGGGCTTGTCCCGGGGGTCCACGGCGGATGCGGTTCCGGAACGCGCCCGGTCGAGCCGGCCGTTCAGTCCTTCTCAAGCTCGCGCCTGAGGCCGCAGTGGATCCCCGGGACAAGCCCGGGGATGACGGGGTTGTGGGAGCCGACCCTCACCCTGCGCGCGCCCCGGTCGCTTTCAGCGACCGGCCCCTCCACCGCTTCGCGGTCCCCCTCCCCTGCGACGCAGGGGAGGATTAAAAAAGGCCCCGGTGAGGGATCACCGGGGCCTTTTCTATTCAACGATCAGAAGGATCAGTCGCGACGGCGGCGGCCGCGGTCGCCGCCTCCGCGGTCGCCACCGCGATCGCCGTCACGCTTGGGACGGCCGCCGGTGTCGTCGGACAGGGGGGCTTCACCCCGTTCGGCGCGCTCGGCGTTGATCTTGTCGGTGATGTCCTCGCCGGTCTCCTGATCGACGACCTTCATCGACAGCTTGGTCTTGCCGCGATCGTCCATGCCCAGGAACTTGACCTTGACCTCTTGCCCCTCGGTGAGGACGTCGGCCGGGTTGGCGACGCGCTCCAGGGCGATCTGGCTGACGTGGACCAGGCCGTCCTTGGCGCCGAAGAAGTTCACGAAGGCGCCGAAGTCGACCAGCTTGACCACCTTGCCGGTGTAGATGGCGCCGGGCTCGGGCTCCGACGTGATGGACTGGATCCAGGCCTTGGCGGCGTCGATCTTGTCCTGCTCCGAGGCGGCGATCTTGACCGTGCCGTCGTCCTCGATGTTGATCTTGGCGCCGGTCTTCTCGACGATCTCGCGGATCACCTTGCCGCCCGTGCCGATCACTTCACGGATCTTGTCGACCGGGACCTTGATGGCCTCGATCTTGGGGGCGTAGGCGCCCAGCTCGCCGCGCGGGGCGTCCATGGCCTTGGCCATTTCCTGGAGGATGTGCAGACGACCGGCCGAAGCCTGGGTCAGGGCCTGCTTCATGATCTCCTCGGTGATGCCGGCGACCTTGATGTCCATCTGCAGGCTGGTGATGCCCACTTCGGTGCCCGCGACCTTGAAGTCCATGTCGCCCAGGTGGTCTTCGTCACCGAGGATGTCGGACAGGATGGCGAACTCGCCGGACGGCTCCAGGATCAGGCCCATGGCGATGCCCGAGACGGGACGGATCAGGGGCACGCCCGCGTCCATCAGCGCCAGGGAGCCGCCGCAGACGGTGGCCATGGAGGACGAGCCGTTGGACTCGGTGATCTCCGACACCAGACGGATGGTGTAGGGGAAGTCCTCGGCGGTCGGCAGCATGGGACGCAGGGCGCGCCATGCCAGCTTGCCGTGGCCGATTTCGCGACGGCCCGCGCCGCCCATGCGGCCGGTTTCACCCACCGAATAGGGGGGGAAGTTGTAGTGCAGGAGGAACTTCTCCTTGTAGGTGCCGGCCAGGGCGTCGACGTACTGTTCGTCCTCGCCGGTGCCCAGGGTGGCCACGACCATGGCCTGGGTCTCGCCGCGGGTGAACAGGGCCGAACCGTGGGTGCGCGGCAGGACGCCGACTTCCGAGACGATGGCGCGGACCTTGTCGAGGGCGCGGCCGTCGACGCGGTGGGCGTTCTCGATGATGTCGCGGCGCAGGACGTCGGCTTCACACTCCTTGAAGGCGGTGGAGAATTTGCCGGGCTCGACGCCGTCGGGGTTCTCGTCCGAGGCGACCAGGGCCTGGGCGGCCTTCTTCTTGGCGGTGTCGACGCCCGAGCGGCGGTCGTACTTGCCGGTGTGGGCGTAGGCGGCCTTGATGTCGTCGCCGACCAGCTTCTTGATGGAGGCGACCACGTCCGAGACGTCGTCGGCCTGGAAGTCGAAGGGCTCCTTGGCGGCGTGCTCGGCCAGCTCGATGATGGCGTCGATCACCGGCTGCATGCCGCGGTGGGCGAACATCAGGGCGTTGAGCATGATGTCTTCCGACAGCTCTTTCGCTTCGGATTCGACCATCATCAGGGCGTCCTGGGTGCCGGCGACGACCAGGTCCAGATCGGACGTGGGCAGCTGCTCCAGGGTCGGGTTGAGGACGTACTCGCCCTCGATGTAGCCGACGCGCGCGGCGCCGATGGGGCCCATGAAGGGCACGCCCGAGATGGTCAGGGCGGCGGAGGCGGCGACCATGCCGACGATGTCGGGGTCGTTCTCAAGGTCGTGCTGCAGCACGGTGATGACGACCTGGGTCTCGTTCTTGAAGCCCTTGACGAACAGGGGGCGGATCGGACGGTCGATGAGGCGCGAGACCAGGGTCTCCTTCTCGGTCGGCCGGCCTTCACGCTTGAAGTAGCCGCCCGGGATCTTGCCGGCGGCGAAGGTCTTTTCCTGGTAGTTCACGGTCAGGGGGAAGAAATCCAGGCCCGGCTTGGGGGCGCGGCCGTAGACCACGGTGGCCAGCACGACCGTCTCGCCATAGGTGGCCAGCACGGCGCCGTCGGCCTGGCGGGCGATGCGGCCCGTTTCCAGGGTCAGCGGGCGCCCGGCCCAGTCGATGGTCTTGCGTTTGATGTCGAACATTTTTTCTCTTTCGTGTCCCGCGGGCGAATTCCGGCGGGGGCGGAGCGTCAGGCTTTGTTTCAGTCCTTCGGTCCCGAAAACCCGGCCAGCGACGTCGCGGACCGGGCGGGTTGAGTGAGGACCGGCATGGCCCTCGCGTCATGGAGGCGTTCAGCCCCCGGCCGCCTTGCGGCGGATAAGAGAAAGGGCCCGCACGCGGGCCCTTCCGTCACCTGAACCCTAGCGGCGCAGGCCCAGCTTTTCGATGAGGGCGGCGTAGCGGCCTTCGTCGGTCTTCTTGAGGTGGTCCAGAAGGCCACGACGTTGCGACACCAGCTTGAGCAGGCCGCGACGGGAGTGGTTGTCCTTCTTGTGGGTCTTGAAGTGGTCGGTCAGGTTGGCGATGCGTTCCGTGAGGATCGCGACCTGGACCTCGGCCGAACCGGTGTCGCCCTCGCCGCGGGCGTTCTCGGAAATGACCTCGGCCTTGCGTTGCGCCGTAATCGACATCGTAGTCCCTTTCTTTGCCCTATCGCTCGGCCTGCGAGGCCTCGCTGCTTGAGGGCGTGGGGTGTCTTTCTGCGCCGCCGTGGCGGGGCTTCAGGACAGATTGAAAACGCGGTCGGGTTCGAGTCGACCGGCCCGCATCTGACAGAGGGCGACCAGGGTTCCGTCCTCGAACGCCGAAACGGTTCGCGAACCGGACTTGAGCCGGTCCTTGAGCGTTTCGACCTGTCGGGGAAGCAGAACGATCGGCCGTCCCTGCCGAAGCGAGAAGGCGTCCGATCCAGTCACGGCCAGGTCCGGGATGTCGTCCAGAGCGGTCGCGACCGGAAGTAGACCTTCCAGGGCGGCGCCCCTATACGCCAAATCCTCCAGCATTTCCAGCGTCACGGCGTTTTCCGCGGCAAACGGCCCCACCCGTTCGCGGCGCAGGGCCGAGACATGGCCCTCGGCGCCCAGCATGACCGCCAGATCGCGGGCCAGGGAGCGCACATAGACGCCCTTGCCGGTGCGGGCGGTGATCTCGACGTGGTCGGCGTCGGGGGCGTCGGAGACGGCGATCTCGTGGATGGTGACGGGGCGGGCCTTGAGCTCCACCTCGACGCCCTCGCGGGCCAGATCATAGGCCCGCTGGCCGTACACGCGGATGGCGGAGAAGATGGGCGGGACCTGCTGGATCTCGCCGGAGAAGGCGGGCAGGGCGGCCTTTACGGCCTCCACCGAGGGCCGCACGTCCGAGCGGGCCGTCACCGCGCCCTCGCGGTCCACGGAGGCGGTGGAGACGCCCCAGCGGATGGTGAAGCGATAGACCTTCTCCGCGTCCATCAGGAACGGCACGGTCTTGGTGGCTTCGCCGAGCGCAATGGGCAGGACGCCGGAGGCCAGCGGGTCCAGAGTGCCCGCATGGCCGGCCTTCTGGGCGTTGAACAGGCGGCGGATGCGGCTGACCGCCTCGGTGGAGCCCAGCTCGATCGGCTTGTCCAGATTGACCCAGCCGTGGACCGGATCGCCTCTCTTTTTCCGCGCCATCAGTCTCTGGGGCCTGCCGCGCCGTCGTCCTCATCGTCAGACGCTTCGATGTCCGCGCGGACCTTCGGGTCGGCGAACAGCTGCTCCATGTGGCTGGCGGCGTCGAAGCTCTCGTCGTGGCGGAAGCGCAGGTCGGGGGTGAACTTCATGTCGATGCGGCGGCCCAGCACGCCGCGCAGGAATTTGGCGTGGGTGTTGAGGGCGTCGATGATCTCGGTCACGTGGCCCGCCGTGGGGGCCGCGTCGACGCCGGCGCCGAGGGGTTCGACGAAGCAGGTGGCGTGCTTCAAGTCCGGCGACATGCGCACCTCGGTCACGGTGACCGAGACGCCGGTGAGCGCCGTGTCGTGGATGTCTTCCTCGCGCAGCACCTCGACCAGGGCGTGACGGATCAGCTCGCCCGCGCGCAGCTGGCGCTGGCTTGGTCCCTGGGGGGTGGCGTTGCGGGTGTGTTGCTTGCGGCCCATGAGCGCCTCCTTGACGCGCTTGCCGGGGATCGAACCCGGCGGGGGTAACGGGAGGGGGCGCGGTCTAGTCCCCTGAGGCCCTGATGTCCAGTTCCGAGGCCCGGCGGGCGGCGCCCATGACCTCGGCCGAAAAGAATGTCCGGGCGGGCCGGACGGACACGCCGCCTGCATTCAGCACCTCGGCGGACCAGTGATTGCACAGGCGCAGGACCGAGAAGGTCTCGTGGCTGGCCAGGAAGACCGCGTCGTCGCCGGGACGCCCCGCGGCGATGCGGGCGCGTCCGTTCTCCAGCGCCAGGGACGCCTCGATGCGGTCGGCCAGGGCGTCGAAGGCGCGGGGGGACAGGGTCAGGCTCTGGCGGCGGTCCTCGCCCCACGCCACGGCCGGGTCACGACGGTAGGGGTCCAGCATGACCACCGACGGGTTGCCGGGCCGCAGGAAGGCGCGGGCGCCGTCGGGCAGGCGGTGATGGATGGGGCGCTGGTCCACATAGAAGCGGGCGTCGCCCCAGCCCACCAGCACCCATTGGCCGGGCGGCAGGGCGCGCACCGCCTCGGCCAGGGGCCCGCCGCGCGCCTCGAGCCAAGCGCGGGGCAGGGCGATGTCGGTGTGAAAGCCGTTGTCGAGAATGTGGAGGACGGCCCCTTGCCCCGGCGCGGCGGGGGACAGGGTCGGGTCGCCCGGCCGGGTCCAGGTCAGGAGCGCGGCGATAAGGCCGATCAGGGCGGCGAGGGCGACGCCGCGCATGGCCTATTGCGGACGCGGGGCGCTGGAGGCGTCGCTGTCCGCCGGGGGAGCGTCGGTTCCGGCCCATTCGCCCCGGAATTCATAACGCAGCGGCGCGCAGTGCCGGAAGCGGCCGTCGGCCCAGCGGCCCACGGCGTGCAGGGTCAGGGCGCGGGGGCCGCGGATGCGGCTGGAGACGAACCAGGTTTCCTGGGACCCCGGGCACAGGGCGTTGGCCAGGGCGCGGCCGTCGCCCTCGGGCACGATGCGATAGACGGTGCGTTCGCCCGCGCCCTCGGGCAGGGCGTCGATGACGCCGCCGGGGCCGCCCCGCTCCAGGGCCGCCGAGCCGCGCCCGGCGGTGGAGAACAGTCGCCGGATGCTGATCCCGCCCAGGAAGCCGCGCTCCATCTCCAGCGTGATGCCTCGCGTCAGGCTGAGGGTCAGGGGATCGGCGGGGTCATAGGCGTAGAACAGGGTCTCGGCGCGCGCCGGAGCGGCGGCGGCGAGCAGGGCCAGGGCGGCGAGGGCGGCGACGCGTTTCATGGCTTTCAACATCCTCGACCCTTGTGGCGGGAACAGGACCATAGCCGCTCATCCCGGCAACCCGGGATGAGCGGCCTTGAAACCCTACTCCAGCGTGCGCTGGATGGCCTCGACGGTGAAGCACTCGATGAGGTCGCCTTCCTTGATGTCCTGGAAGCCCTGGAAGTGCATGCCGCACTCCTGGCCCGACGGGACTTCATTGACCTCGTCCTTGAAGCGCTTGAGCGTCGTGAGGGTGCCCAGCTCCAGCACCACCACGTCGTCGCGGATGATGCGGACCTTGGCGCCCTTGCGGACCACGCCTTCGGCCACCCGGCAGCCGGCGATCTTGCCGGTCTTGGAGATGTCGAACACCTGCAGCACCTTGGCGTTGCCAAGCCAGGTCTCGCGCTGGATCGGCGCGAGCATGCCGGACAGCACGCCCTTCAGGTCGTCGAGCAGGTCGTAGATGATCGCATAGTAGCGGATCTCCACGCCTTCCTTCTCGGCCAGGTCGCGGGCCTGTTTCGATGCACGGACATTGAAGCCGATGACCGGCGCGCCGGCCGACTTGGCCAGGGTCACGTCGCTCTCGGTGATGCCGCCTGCGCCGGCGTGGACGATGCGCGCACGCACCTCCTCGTTGCCCATCTTCTCCAGCGAGCCGACGATGGCCTCGGCCGAGCCCTGCACGTCCGCCTTGATGAGGACGGGCAGCTCGGAGACCTTCTTGTCCTGAAGCTTGGACATCATGTCGGCCAGGGAGACGGCGGCCGGAACGGTGGCCTTCTCGCGCTTCTTGCGGGAGCGGAACTCGGTGATCTCGCGGGCGCGGGCCTCGCTCTCGACCACGGCGAAGGGCTCGCCGGGATCCGGCGCCTCGTCCAGGCCGAGGATCTCGACCGGGGTGGAGGGGCCGGCCTCGGCCAGCTGTTCGTTGCGCTCGTTGAGCAGGGCGCGGACCTTGCCCCAGGCGGAGCCGGCCACGACGATGTCGCCGCGACGCAGGGTGCCGCGCTTGACCAGAACCGTGCCCACGGGGCCGCGGCCCTTGTCCAGCTTGGCCTCGATGACCACGCCTTCGGAGCGGTGCTCGGGGTCGGCCTTCAGGTCCATCAGTTCGGCCTGAAGCAGGACGGCGTCCATCAGGCCGTCCAGATTGGTGCGGTTCTTGGCGGAGATCTCCACCACCTGGGTGTCGCCGCCCAGGCTTTCGGCCACGATCTCGTGCTGCAGCAGCTCGTTGACCACCTTCTGCGCATTGGCGTCGGGCTTGTCGATCTTGTTGACCGCCACGATGATCGGCGAGCCGGCCGCCCTGGCGTGGCTGATGGCCTCCGCCGTCTGGGGCATGACGCCGTCGTCGGCGGCCACCACCAGGATGACGATGTCGGTGACATTGGCGCCGCGGGCCCGCATGGCCGAGAAGGCGGCGTGGCCCGGGGTGTCCAGGAAGGTGACGCGCTGGTCGTCCTTCAGGCGGACCTGATAGGCGCCGATGTGCTGGGTGATGCCGCCGGCCTCGCCGCCCGCCACGTCGGTGGTGCGCAGGGCGTCCAGCAGGCTGGTCTTGCCGTGGTCGACGTGGCCCATGATGGCCACCACCGGCGCGCGGGGCGTGGTGGCGTCCTTGTCGGCTTCGTCGGACAGGAAGCCCGTCTCCACGTCGGAGTCCGAAACCCGGCGCACGGCCATGCCGAACTCGTCGGCCACCAGCTCGGCGGTGTCGGAATCGATCACGTCGGTGATCTTCATCATCAGACCCTGACGCATCAGGAATTTGATGATGTCGACGCCGCGCACGGCCATCCGGTTGGACAGCTCCTGCACGGTGATGATGTCGGGGATGACCACTTCGCGCGGACGATTGGGGGCATCGGTGGAGCCGCCCTTGCGCTTTTCCTTCTCGCGTTCGCGAGCCCGGCGGACCGAGGCCAGCGAGCGGATGCGCTCGGCCGCGTCCTCATCGCCTCCGGCCAGGGCCTGGATGGTCAGGCGGCCTTCGCGACGCTTGGGCTCGCCCTTGCCGCGCGACACCGGCTTGGTGTCGCGGCGATCCCGGTCGTCCTCACGGGCGCGGCCGAAACCGGCGCCGGGGGCGCGGCTGGGCCGGGCCACTTCGGGCGTGGCGGGGGGCTGGTTCGGGGCGCCGCGCGCGGCGGGGGCGCCACGGCCCTCGGAGCGGTTTGCGCCGGGCGCCGGCCTGGGCGCCAGGGCGGAATAGCGGACGGTCTTGGTCGGCGCCGAGGACGGCGCGGCGGACGCGGGGGCGTCCGGGCGGCCGCTCATGGCGGCTTCGCGCGCGGACTGGCCGCCGAAGGCCGGCGGCTGGGGCCGTTCGCGCGGTGCGTCCTTGCGGGGCGCGCGCTGGCCGAAATTCACCTTGGGCGCGCGCTTGGGCGGCGCCGACAGGTCGGGCTTGGGCGCGGCCGGGGCGGCGGCGGGAGCCGGGGTCGGAGCCGGAGCCGCTTCGGTCTTCGCTTCAGCCTTGGGCGCGGCAGGCGCGGGCACGGCCTTCGCTTCGACCGGAGGGGCCTCGGCGGCCTTGGGCGCGGGCGCCTCGACCGGCTTGGCGATGGGCGCTTCGGCGGCGGCTTTCGCCGCGGCCTCGGCGTCCTTGCGGGCGGCGGCGTCGCGGGCGGCCTTCTCCTGCTCGGCGCGGGCCTGGGCCTCACGCTCGGCGCGTTCACGATTGGCCAGCTCGATGGCGCGGCGACGGGCCTCCATCTCCTCGGCGGACAGACCGCCGGGGCCCTCGGCGCGGGGCGCGGAAGGCGGCGCCGACGGCGCGGCGGGCGCGGGCCGGTTGCGGGCCACGTCGAAGCCCTGCGGACGCTGGACGCCCGGCGAGGCGCCCACACGGCGCTTGGTCTCGACGACCACGGTCTTGGACCGGCCGTGGCTGAAGCTCTGCTTCACCGTGCCGGTGGACACGGAGCCCGCCTGGCGCGGCCGCAGGCTCAGCGGCGCGCGCGGTCCCGTCGTGGAGGGGGTTCCGCCTTGCGGCTTGCCGTCGGTCTTGTTGTCGTTCTCGTCGCTCATCCGGTCGCTTTTACTCGCGGCGGTCACCCGCCCATTGGTTCAAAAAACACAAACAGCCGTGCGTGGTCTCGCTTCCCTCTCAGGAAACGGAACCGCGCCCGTCGAAGGCTCCCGCTGGCCCGCTCTCAGTCGCAGCGTCGGGCCGGTCCGAAGACCCGGCCTGACGCCAGTCCTGGGGTCGGAGCGGTCGAAATCCCGCCAGTCGCCCGACCTCCTGGGTCCAGCGATCAGCCCGCCCGCCCGCAAGCAGGACGCTATGTATCGCATTTTCCAGCCCCAGGGCCAAACCCAAATCTTCGACCGTGAAGGCGCCGCAGACTTCCGGGGGCCTGGGCTGGCGCGCGGCCAGGGCCAGAATCTTGCCGCGGCCGTCCGCCGCGCCGTCCGACGCCTCGATCACCCAGGCGGCCTGGCCGCCCCGGATCGCCGCCGCAGACTTCTCGAAGCCCGAGATAAGCGCGCCTTCGCGCCGCGCAAGACCCAGCTGGTCCAGACAGCGCCGCACCAGCAGCCGTTCGATCTGGTCGGCCAGGTCGGGCGCGGCCTTGAGGGGCGCCTTGGCGGCCCGGGCGAACAGGCCCTTGGCGGCGGCGGTGGAGACCGAAGCGCGGTCCGCCGCCACCCACAGGCCCCGGCCCGGCAGCTTGCGCGCCAGGTCGGGCACCACCGCGCCGTCCGGCCCGGCCACGAAGCGGATCAGGCGTGATTCATCCATGACCTCGCGGGTGACGAGGTCGCGGCGTTCACGCTCCGATGTGGCTGCGGCGAGACCCATGGACGGCTGCGGCTCCCATCACGCGTCGCGGGGTTGTTCGGGGTCTTCGGCGAAGACCTCCGCGTCGCCCTCGGCCGGCTCGGCCTGTTCGACACCCTCGTCGCCCTCGGCTTCGCCAGCGTCGTCGGCCTCGCCCACGGGAGCCTGGCTTTCGCCGCCGAACACGGCCTCGGCCTCGTCATAGGCTTCTTCCTCGTCGGCCTCGGGCTCCGGCTCGGGCTGGGGCAGCTCGGAGGCGTCGATCCAGCCGGCGGCCACGCGGGCCTGCAGGATCAGCATTTCGGCGTCTTCCTGCGGCAGGCTGAAGCTTTCCAGCACGCCCGGCACGCGCACGCGCTCGCCGTTCTTCACCTCGAAGCCGCCGCGGATCTCGTCGGTGGCCAGATCGGCCAGATCCTCGACCGTCTTGACGCCGCCTTCGCCCAGGGCGACGGCGATGGGCAGGGTCACGCCGGGGACTTCCAGCACGCCGTCCTCGACGCCAAGCTCCTTGCGCTTGTTGTCCAGCTCCGCAGCCTGGCGGCTCAGGTAATCGTTGGCGCGGGCCTGCAGCTCCTCGGCGGTCTCCTCGTCGAAGCCCTCGATGTCGGAGATTTCGTAGGCCTCCACGAAGGCCACGTCCTCGACGGTGGCGAAGCCTTCGGTGACCAGCAGCTGGGCGATGACCTCGTCCACGTCCAGGGCGTCCTGGAACAGCTGGGTGCGTTCGGCGAACTCGCGCTGGCGGCGTTCGGAGTCCTGGCTCTCGGTGATGATGTCGATCTGCCAGCCGGTCAGCTGGGAGGCCAGACGCACGTTCTGGCCGCGACGGCCGATGGCCAGCGACAGCTGCTCGTCGGGCACGACCACTTCCACGCGGCCGGCTTCCTCGTCGAGGACCACCTTGGCCACTTCAGCGGGGGCCAGGGCGTTGACGATGAAGGTGGGCTCGTCGGGGTTCCACTGGATGATGTCGATCTTCTCGCCCTGCAGCTCGGCGACCACGGCCTGCACGCGCGAGCCGCGCATGCCGACGCAGGCGCCGACGGGGTCGATGGAGCTGTCGTTGGAGAGCACGGCCATCTTGGCGCGCGAGCCGGAGTCGCGGGCGGCGGCGCGGATCTCGATGACGCCGTCGTAGACCTCTGGCACTTCCTGGGCGAACAGCTTGGCCATGAAGCCCGGATGGGCGCGGCTCAGCATGATCTGCGGGCCCTTCACCTCGGGGCGCACGTCATAGATGTAGGTGCGGATGCGGTCGCCGATGTTGAACACCTCGCGCGGGATGGACTGGTCGCGGCGCATGACGCCCTCGCCCCGGCCCAGATCGACGATGGTGTTGCCGTATTCCACGCGCTTGACCGTGCCGTTGACGATCTCGCCCACGCGGTCCTTGAACTCTTCGTACTGGTTGGCGCGCTCGGCCTCGCGGACCTTGCCCATGACCACCTGGCGGGCCATCTGGGTCTGCACCCGGCCGAAGTCGAAGGGCGGCAGCTCCTCGACATATTCCTTGCCCACCTCGGCCTCGGGGTCGCGCTTCTGCGCGTCCGTCAGGCGGACCATGGCGGAGTCGTTGAACTCCTCCAGCTCGTCCTCGGGCTGCCAGTCGTCCTCGACCACGGTCACGTGACGGGTCAGGGCCAGTTCACCGGTCTTGGGATCGATCTTGGCGCGGATATCGTGGTGCGCCCCGTAGCGCGACTTGGCGCCCTTCTGGATCGCTTCCTCGATCGCCTCGATGACGATCTCCTTGTCGATGTTCTTCTCCATGGCCACGGCGTTGGCGATGGAGAGCAGCTCCATGCGGTTGGCGGAGATTCCGGTGACAGCCATCAGGCTTCGTCCTCTGTTTGGTCAGGTTCGGGTTCGCCGCGAGCGCGGCGGATTTCCTCGCCCCGCTTGAGCAGGGCGTCGGTCAGGATGAGCTTGGCCTCGGACAGCCAGGCGAAGGGCAGAAGGGCGGTGTCGTCCTCGTTCTCGAGATCGACGGCCACCAGGGGATTGGCGCTGTCGGCGTCCTCGACCCCGGCCAGCAGGCCGCGGAAACGACGACGACCCTCGACCATGCGGTCGGTTTCGAGCCGGGCCTCGTGGCCTTCGAACAGCTGGAAGTCGATCAGGCGGGTCAGCGGCCGGTCGATGCCCGGCGAGGAGACCTCAAGCAGGTACTCGCCGGCGATGGGATCGGCGGCGTCCAGCACCTCGCTGATGGCCCGGCTGAGCCGCGCGCATTCCTCGACCGAGATGTCGTGGTCGCTGGGCCGTTCGGCCATGACCTGCAGCCGACGCCGCAGTGTCCCGCCCATCAGGCGCACCCGCACGACGTCCAGCCCCAGCGTTTCCGCGATGGGGTCCAGAAGCTCGATCAGCATGCGGTCTTCGGCCGTCTTCGCCCGCAAGGCCATGCACTCCAATAAAAAAGCGGCGGACCCTGCGGCCGCCGCTCCGAGAAGCGTCGTCCGACGCCCGTCGATAACGATGTGAGCGGCCGTATAGGCCAGTCCCGGGCGGTTGTCACCCCCACCGGCCGGTCCCGAACAGGGGAGTGATGCATCGCCGTCCGCCTGTGCTAGATTTTTCCCGGGAGGCGGCGCGGACGCCGCACAGGGACTGGAGAGCGTGTCATGCGCATGATGATTCTCGCGGCCGTCGGGCTGTCGGCCGTGGCGACCGGGGCGGTGACCCAGGAATGGACGCCGCATCAGGGCGAGGGCCTGAGCGCGGCGGCCCAGGCGCGCTGGCCGTCCGGCGCGATCCTGTTCGCCCGCTGCGATGCGGGCCAGCTGGCCCTGCTGGCGCCGCTGGCCGCGCCGATCGAGGGTGATCTGGTCCGCGTCGAATACGGCTTCGACGGCGCCGATCCGGTCGGGGAGAGCTGGTCCGTCTCGGGCGACGGCCGCACCGTCTTCGCCCGCAACCCGGGCCGCTTCGCCCGGGCCCTGATGGGCGCCTCCAGCCTGTCCCTGCATGTGGCCGGCGACAGCGGGCCGAGCCAGAGGTTCAATCTCGACCTGTCCGATCAGGCCGAACCCCTGGCGCGGACGCTCACGGCCTGCGGCGAGCGGCTGCAGGACCCCAGCGATGCGCTTCCGTTGATCACCAACCCCCAATGGGCCCAGCGCCCCAACGCGGCGATCATCCGCAATCTCTATCCGCTCGAGGCCGCCGCCGCGGGGCAGAGCGGTGTGGCGCACGCCGCCTGCGTCGCCCGCTGGGATGGGGTGCTGGAGGACTGCCGGCTGCTGTCCGAAACGCCCCGGGCCCTGGGCTTCGGCGAGGCCACCCTGGGCGCCGCCCGTCATCACCGGCTCGAGCCGGTCGCCCCCCAGGGATCGGACCCCCGGCGCGGCCTGGTGCACCTGTCGATCCGCTGGCAGGTGGGCTGACCACGAAGAAAGCAGATGCGCGTCCGGCTCTGTTCCGCTAGAGGAACCGCCGGACGCGGGCGTGGCGGAATTGGCAGACGCGCCGGACTCAAAAAGCGGTTTCTCTACCCTGCGGCAGCCTGCCGCACGTGGTTCGGTTTTCCGCCGACGGCACGAGGGTGTGGGGACACTGCTCTGTGGCTGTCCGAAGGCGGTTGAAACAATTCTAGGTGCGCTATAGGAGCAGAGCGCGCTAACGCCTGTGCGGGTGTGGTGGAATTGGTAGACGCGCTGGACTCAAAATCCAGTTCCGAGAGGAGTGCCGGTTCGACCCCGGCCACCCGCACCATCGCTACTTCGGCAGACCGCCCGCCTGGCAGTTCAACCATTGTGGTGGGGTACCAATGCCGACTCGCCGAAAGGTCACCAAGACCGATCTGGATCAGTCGGTCATCCTGCTCCTTGGGTTCCTTGAACGAAACCGAGGCGAGGGAATTTTCAAATACCCTTTCGGATATTCCTACCCGAAAAACTGCTGCGAGAGCGTAGCTTTGATCCTCACTTACCTGCTTGAGGAGAAATACCGACTCGACAATGTTCGCATCATCAGGGGATCGAAACCCTGTGGTTACGAGCATCATTTTTGGGTCATGGCTGGCGACTGGATCTATGATCTTACCGCGCAACAGTTTGCTGGTCAGCAGCCAATCGTAGGCGTTCTCTCCCATCCCTTTCTATTGGACGAATTTCCTGAGTGGGCCCTGGCGACGGATCGAAGCTTCGTTGAGCGAGATGAGGTAATCTCGTTGTTTCGATACGGCATCATCCCGTTCTAGTTTACCATGCCGATGGACCGGACGGGTCGCATTGGATCCCACATCAAGGCAGCTAGCCGGTCGGGAGTGTGCTTATCGGGAAGGGATGGCCGTGATCCGGATGACGAGCCTCTTGCTGGTTGAAGAACGCCTGCTCGAAGCAGACTATTTCGCTGGTCGCCTCGCTCGACAAAAGGACAGCGCGCGCTACGGCTACGAACTGAACGCGTTCCTCTCCGCTGCGCGAAGTGTCACGTTCCTGCTTCAAAAGGAATTCTCGAAGGTAGAAGGGTTCCAGGCTTGGTGGGCTGGCCAGCGCGACCTGTTGGCAAAGGACCCCGCCGCAAGGTTCTTCCTGGAGCTTAGAAACTTTTCCCAGAAGCAAGGTCGCGTCTCGGTCATCGGCGGCGGTATGCGGCGGGCGGGTCGGACGCACTGGACTTGGCGTTTTGCCGGGACGGTCGATCCCGTCCCGCCCAATCTGCTCCATCGCGATGTCGTGGACTGCTGTCGGGAACATCTGGCGAAACTGGCGACGATCGTCTTGAGGTGCGTGGAAGCATTTCCTTGGCATGCCTGTCCGACATTGGCCCTGACGCCCGAAGGCGTCGATGCGCTCGGCATCTCTCCGGACGAGATCGACGAAGCATTGGGCCTGCCGCGCGGTTGGACAGAGATCAGCTCGTTGACACCCGACGAACGAATTCGGCTCTTGCGGGATCAAGTCGATGGGCTCGATCTTGGGGCGCTGCGAAAACTCGCAAACTGGAAGCCCCGGCCATCGACGATCGAAGGCGGCGCCAGCGCTGTTCTGGGTGATAAACTTCTGGTGACGCTGGTGGAGCGATTAGAAAACCACGGGACTGATCTTGGCACCGACGCCGGTTCTGCGAAGCTTAGTCGCCCAGATCGTCGCGCATGACCCACAGCCTTGGTCCCGACCGCACCGGCAAGACCACGTCGGAATTTACGCTGGCGGGTGGGTTCGCCCGCCGGGGACGGCGCAAGCCCCTATTCTGTCTCTACTGCGGCCGCCCAGCGGACACCTATGACCATGTCCCGCCCAAAGTGCTGCTGGAGACGCCCTATCCGCCGAACCTCAGGATGGTTCCGGCCTGCCAGCCGTGCAACGGGGGCTGGTCGTCCGACGAGGACTATGTAGTCACCGTACTCGCCTACATAGGAGCGACCTCACGGCTACAGGCAAAGGCAATGGAGGGCGGCAAAGTAGATCGGTCTCTTGTCGGCGCTCCCCTGTTTGAGGATCGCTTGATCCGGTCGCTCTCGGTGACTTCGGATGGAGAAGTGGCAATCAGCGTGGAAATGGACCGGATCGCGACCGTTACCGAAAAAATCGTCATGGGGCTGCACGCCTTGAGGTACGGTCGCGGTCCTGAGCCCGAGGCTTTCTCGTGCATTGCTGTCGTTGGCCCCGGAAGGGAGCCGCCTCCGGCGCTTCGGGCCGCCCTAGGGAATTGGCCGGGCATGAAGCCCAAGCGCTGGACGACGGTTCAGGCTGGCGTCTTCGGTTTCGTGTTCGTGAGAGCCCCGAGCGGCGACGCACCTCTCTGGTGCGTCATCAACCTGCACGAGACCCTAGTCGTCGTCGTTCGGTGCCCAGCCCCGGTTGTCCGCACGGGCGGCCGGCTTGCGAGCCCGCCATGGTGAGGGCACGCGCACCGAGACGACGGGGGCCGGTCGCTGCGAAGTTGCGGCCCGCATCGACCATGGCCAGTATTCAAGCCGCCCTCGGTCGCCTGGAACACGCGATCGCGGCTGGCCACCATCAAACTCGTTGCCTTCGTCGGTGGAGTGAGTTCATCCGCGAGCGGGATGACCATCGTTGCGTCGACTGTCATTCGACCGAGAATCTTTCCGCCCACCACATTTGCCGCAAGACCTTCCTGCCCGAGGCTGCTCTTGAGACCGGGAACGGCATCACCCTTTGCCGTGACTGTCATCGGGAGGTCCACCGGGGCTTCAACGGACGGCCCGACATGCAGGAGCCGATGGACGCCCAAGGCGGCGAAAAGCTGCCGGCCATGGAACGGCTCTACTGCATCCTCGATCAGGACGCGGTCGAGCGGAACACCTTGGACCCTGCCCTTTACCAGTTGAGCGATACCGTTCTCGGTCGCTTCAAGCGTCTTCAGGGCTTCGCCTCAAACACCGATTTCCCGGGACCTCCAGTTCGCCAAGCGTATCTGATCTGGGCCCAAGCCAGCCCCGGGGTGCGGGAGGCCGTAGCCAGAGCCAACGGGCTGACGCTGCCCAAGGAGCCGCTCCTGCCTGGCGATATTTATGTCGAGCGTATAGACGAAGAGGGCGAGCGTACTGGTGGCACGATCCTGCAAAACCCGCGCTGGCGATGACAGGGTTACCGGCGTTCTGTGCCGACAACGGCACGTTGAAAGAAGGTGATTGTTTACCGATCCTTCTCACTCCACAGTGCGTGTCGTGGCCAAGCTTGAACGAAGCTTGAGATTACAATCCGTCTCGGACCTGCATGATCGACCAGATTTCCTTCCAAACAGCGGCCAGGACCGTCGATCACCTCGGGCGTGAGCAGATCGCGGACACGCCGACCGCCGTCTCCGAGCTTTGGAAGAACGCGTACGACGCTTATGCGCGGGACGTAGAACTCAACATCTACGACGGCGAGACTCCCGTCGCATCGATCCTCGACAATGGCCACGGGATGAATAAGGCCGAGTTCGTCGGTCGATGGTTGGTCGTCGGGACCGAGTCTAAGGCTACTGGTACCGCAACACGGCTGGAGGACAGGCACGGGCTCAGGGAACGTCCTCGTCAAGGGCAGAAGGGCATCGGCCGACTTTCGTGCGCCAACCTCGGGCCAATCCTGCTCTTCACTTTCGAAGCGATCCAGCGGTGATTTCGTCGCTTCCCTGATCGACTGGCGACTGTTCGAAAATCCCTTTCTTACGCTTTCCGATATTCGACTTCCGGTCGTTGAATTCGCCAAGCGTGGTGATCTCCTGCCGCTCCTTCCAGGGCTCGCGACGCAGCTTCTCGAAAACTTGAATGGCGGCGCGGACGCGGACCATCGGGCGAGGGTGGTCGAGGCTTGGAAGTCGTTCGACGCGCTTTACGTCGAAGAGGCCCGACTGCAGACCGCTTCACGCGTCGAAGCGCCTTCGAAGTCCATCATTGACGCCCTCAAGAGACTCCCATTTGAGGAACGTCACCTTTCCCGGTGGGAGGTTTGGTCGGGCGCCAGCCCGCACGGAACGGCGCTGCTTGTTTCAGGCCTGAACTTCGATCTCCGGGTGCAGGTTGCGGATCGCGTGCTGGACTCAGCGGCCCGGGGCGCGAAGGATCGACTTTACGAGACACTGTCCGGCTTCGTAGATCCTTTTGCGGACCCGGAGCACCCCGAACTCAACGCCGTCAAACCTGAGTTCAGCTATGCCGTGAGAACTTGGCGAGGTGATCGCGACTCTTTCGTGTTGGGAACGGAGAAGCACTTCGATCGAAAGACGATCGAACCACTTGAGCACCATATCGAAGGGCGTATCGACAGCGACGGTATATTCAGGGGGCGCGTGAAAGCCTTCGGCGAGTGGCTTGGGGACGCCTGCGTCATCGAGCCGCCAGCAGACCTGTCAATCGGAACGCGAGCGGACACCTTGGTCGGCCCTTTCGATCTGTTCATCGCTTCAATGGAATTCACCAGCGCGAACACGACGCACGCGCCAGCTCAGTTCCAACTTTTCCGTGACTTGGCGGAGAGGTCGGCGGGCTTCTTGATGTACCGCGATGGCCTGAGGGTGATGCCCTACGGTCGTCCCGACAATGACTTCTTCGAAATCGAATCCCGCAGGTCACGAAGCGCAGGTCGGGAGTTCTGGAATCACCGTCAGATGTTCGGACGCTTGGCGATCAGCCGCGCGCGCAATCCCAACCTGAAGGACAAGGCCGGCCGCGAAGGTCTGCTGGATAACCGGGCGGCCAAGACGCTTAAGGAAATTGTGTCAAATATCCTGATGGTGTCCGCCCGTCGCTATTTCGGGTCGGCGTCGGAAATCCGGAAGGACTTACTCCCCGAAATTCGGGACGTGAACGCTCGCCAGAAGGCCGCCGAGGCTAGGGAAAAGCTCCGAAAGAAGCACCACGCAGCGTTCCGGACGAAGCTCCTGCAGTCCGTGAAGGAGGCTCCGGTTCTGGGCGCGGACGTTCACCGTTTCGCGGTGAACCTGAATCTCGACCGCGAACAGAGCGTCATCAACGCCCAAGCCGCTCTAGAAACCTTCCAGAATCGGTTCCTAAAGCTTCAGCTGGTCGAAGCGCCTCGCCCCTTGGGTTCGCTGGAGGACAGCTATAAGCGCTATCGCGAGGAAATGGGCGTCATTCACGCTGAGCTAACGGTGCTTGCGGACCGCCTCCAAGACTACCTGGCGAGCGTCAAGTTGGACGAGCCGGAACTGGTGCTGAAACGCCAGATCGACAGAAACTACCTGTTGGTGAAGGAGAGAATCGATGTCTGGCAGTCCGAAATCAAATCCCTTCAAACGGCGGAGCATAACCGCATCGGGGAGATCATCGCTCGGCGCAGGGGCGCATTCTCGGAACTCGCATCGCCGCTGTTGCACCGCCTGAAAACTGGCGACCTATCGCTCGCAGAGGCGACGGATTTCGTCGAGAAGCTGAAAACTAGGCTCGATCGCGAGAACTCGGAGATTCTCGTCCCCTACATTGGTGCATTGGAGAGCCTGCGGGACAGCATCGACCTTCACAACCTAGCGACCGCCGGCATAGAAGAACTGTCCGAACTGCGTGTCGAGCTAGATAGACTCAACAGCTTGGCTCAATTGGGGATTGCAGTTGAAATCGTCGGCCACGAACTACAGGCGTTCGACGAAATCATCGCGACCGGACTGAGGAACCTGCCCGAGGAAATCCGCACCTCCCGCGCGGCGAAAGACATAGAGTTTGGGCACGAAGGCCTGACCGACCAGCTGCGGTTCCTATCGCCCCTCCGTCTTGCTGGACAACGAGTGGACCGCTGGATCAGCGGCGCGGAAATTCGCGACTACATCTCCGAGTTCTTCAGCCTCACGCTTACGCGCAACAAAATCCGGTTGGTATCGACTGACGCATTTTCGGCGTTCCGGGTTTTCGACCAGCAGTCCAGGTTGTTCCCGGTGTTCATCAACCTCGTGAATAACGCCATTTACTGGGCATCCCTTGGCTCTGAAGAGAGCAGCAGGGAAATTTTACTGAGCGTCGTCGATGGACGGATCGTGGTGTCAGAGAGCGGACCCGGCGTCACTCCGGAGGATGTCCAACACCTTTTCAGTCTCTTCTTCACCAAACGTGCCCGAGGCGGCCGGGGTGTCGGGCTATATCTCAGCCGGGCCAACTTGGCCGCTGGCGGGCACCGGATTTCCTATGCCACCGATGCCCACTTCAAAGTCCTTCAAGGGGCGAATTTCGTGATCGAGCTTCGTGGGGCCGAATTCGCATGAGGACTAGCGAATATCAGGGGTTCATCCGCAAAGCATTCGTGGACCCTCTGCGTTCAGTGCTGATTATAGACGACGACTATCCAACCTATGAGGAGGTCTTGGCCCCTCCAAATGCGGCTGAAAAGGCGGTGGCGGCGGCGGCTGGGCTGTCAAAGAAATGGGAAACGCAGCCCGAGAAAATCCGCAAAGTTCTGAAGCGGTTTCGGCGATCGACGCCTCCACTTATCGTAGACATCCATGACGGCTCGAACGTGAAGGCGGAGGGCGACAATGAAGTCGTCCTCCATCTGCATCAGTCGGACCTGCTCGTACTCGACTATGAGCTGGACAAGACTGCAAAGGGCGACGGCACGAAGGCGATCGAGATAGTTCGCAACGTGCTGAAGAACCAGCAGTTCAACCTCGTGGTGCTCCACACCAGCGAGACGCTCGGGAGTGTGTTTGAGGAAATTCGGGCGGGCCTTCTTCACCCCCTCCCGGGCTTGATGACGCCTGACGTTGAAGCCGCCGTCCTAGAAAAGATCAGCCTCGCTGAAGTCGACACTCCCGATATTCTGGATCAGCTTAGCAGGACGCTGACCGAAGCTCATTACCTCTACTTCCGGCTCGGCGGAGGCGCGTGGCCGCTGAAAGAAAGACTGGAGCGTCCCCCAGTCGAGCCGTTTGAGAACTTGGCGACGCAGGCGGGGTTCATCGACCCAGGACACGTAGCCGAGCTCGCGCGATACATCTTCAAGCAGCGAGAAAACGAACTCCTGCCTAAGATGTTCGACACGCGCCTGCCGAACATGGAGTGGTCCCTAGGGGAGCGCCCGTGGATACGAACTGATACGGGGTTCATTGCCTTCTCGGCTAAGCAGCAGGAGGAGGATCTGATAGAAGAACTCGTGCTTGCCTTAGCCGACTGGGGACCTCCCCCCTCTCGTCTTTTTCTGGCCAAGCTGCGCGCCAAGATGGATCAGGCTGGCGTGCTTGCCGAAACGAAGGCCCTAGGGAACAAGGACGTTCTGGCGCACTGGTACAAGCGTCTTCTCGACGCGGAGGAACACGAGCGGGCGTTTCTGATCGGGGAGGCCGTCGGTCGCCATTCCGATCTTCTAATGGCTGACCTATTGCCCAGCGTCACCAAATTCGCTGCCCAAATGATCAAAGCAGACGCGAAATCGAAACGAGCCAACGCGTTGTGCCGCGAATATTTCGACGTAGACCTGAGCAACAACGCTGCAGTGGTAAAAGCACGCGCGGAGCACAACGCCTTCGTTTGCAGCAAGGCGGTCGAGGGCAATCATCTGGCCACCGGCCATGTCTTTGAGGCGGAAAACCGCCTTTGGGTCTGCCTCACTCCCCTTTGTGATCTCGTACCGCGTGACCGTAAGGATCGCTTCGGGAAGATTGGCGACCGGATGCCCTTCGTCGCAGTCCGGCTAGAAGAGGTCGTCGGACGTACTCCCAAAAGAATCCAGTCGAACCGGTTCGTGGCCCTGAAACTTGATGGGGAGGTGCGGTTCTTCTGCATCGGGAACGAGAGCGACGAGTCATCCACGCCCCACTGGTTCAACCTGTTTGCATTCGATGGCGGCAGGTTCACTGGGAGTCGCAGATTTCGATATCAGCGCGTTGAGATGAACGCTAAGCAAGAGCTCGTAGCGAAGGTCCATAGGGCAAAGCTGGTGTCCCAGCTGCGCTACGAGTACGCACTGAACTTCATGCATAAGCTCGGATCATCGATGACTCGGGTCGGGTTAGACTTCGCCGGATGAGCAAGCGGTTTGTCATGCAGGCTGAAGCGCAAATAGTCTCGAACTAATGCGTCTCTAGTTCGAGGCCCGCTCCCGCGCCTTCGCCGCCTGGATCGCTGCGGCGATCGGCTTTAGCAGCACTACCGCCAGATCGACAGGAACCGCATTGCCGATTTGCTGACCGGCGGCCGTCAATCCACCGACGAAGGTGTAGTTTTCTGGAAAAGTCTGAATGCGCGCCGCTTGTCGTGCCGTGATCCCATGGTTTTCGGTCGGATGGACGAAGCGCCCCTTGGACGGGTTGATGCAGGCGGTCGTCATAGTCGGAGCTGGCTTGGCGGGATTGATGCGGCCGTAGACATCCTTATGCCCACTATGCGCTGTGTGGCACGGCAGCACCCGGTTGGACTGCGACCGACTTCCGCCGTTTGCGGGCGTAGACTCGAAAACGCTGGTCAGTGCAGGGCCCGACTTCATGTGAATGTCTAGGGCATCGCCTTTGTCTGCTGGAGCGAACGCATCTTTGCAGTCGCGCCATGGCAGCCGGCCGTTGCGGAGGGCGTCGGGCGTGGTGGGCGCGCAGTGCGTCGGAGCGGGGGGCCAGGAGAGCGTCAATGGACGCCCTCGGTCGATGCCCAAAATAAAAACCCGCTTGCGCGACTGAGGCACTCCATAGTCGGCAGCGTTCAGGACGACTGGCGGCTGGACGGCGTAGTCAGCCTTTTCCGCGAGGTCGAGAAATCCTTGTAGGAAGTCGCGATGCCGGGACCAAGTAAGTCCGGGAACGTTCTCCACAAGGAACACTCGGGGGCGAACTTCCCCGACGTACTCGAAATAGCGGGCGAGCAACTCGTTGCGGGGGTCGCCGACTCCGGCATCCTTGATGCGGTGTGTCGAGAAGCCCTGACACGGCGGCCCACCAATGATGAGATCGCACCCACCTGGGTCCAGTTTCCAACGCGTCAGCGCTGTTGCCGGAGAAACTGTCCGAATGTCCTCGTCGATAACCTCGACCGCCGCCCCGTCCGGCCGCTGGATATTAGCTCGGTATGTCGCCGCCGCGTGTTTGTTGAACTCCAGCGCACCGCCGATAGATATTCCAGCGCCGACGGCGCCAGCGGAAAATCCTCCGGCACCAGCGAACAAATCAATGGCTACTATTTCAGGGAGGATGACCGAGGCAGTGCCATCCGGTCGATCAATCTCCAAATCCGGCAGGTAACCTGACGGCGCTGAGCTGTCTCCAGCGTACATTCGCCCTCCGCCCCGAATCGATTGGCTCGATTAGACACACACGTCGGCGATTGCAACCAGTGAGGAAATGTCACCTTGGATTCGCAGCGCTGGCGATTGAGGACATCGATCGAAGCTAAATGACTGGTTGATCGAAAAGAGACGCAGGAGATCAGCGCAAGAGCGAGGAAGGATCACTGCTCTCGGGCAGGAGCGTCCAAGCCTCAAGGTCGTGGCGAGTATAAAGGACTGTACCGCCTGCTCGGCGGAACGCTGGCCCGGAGCCCCGGCTGCGATGTTTCTCAAGCGTCCTGGGAGAGATGCGCAGGAGCGCCGCGGCCTCGGGTGTCCGCAGGAAGTGAATTTGCTCTGAAAGGCGATCGGACACGGGCTGGCGCTCCTGCACCCACAACCTGCATCAACGCCAGAAATCCTGAGACCCGCGCCTCTCCCACCGCAAGATTCCGGACCGGAGTTGAACTGACCGCAGTGGCTGGCGATCTCCCCAATCGGAGTTTGTCAGACAATGCTGGCGCAAAGCCTATCCTGCCCTAGACCCTCACCAACGTTCAGGAGCGGGTAGTCGCGCGGCCATCGACCGCCCGGCACAGCTGCACGAGCGCCGCCGCGAGGCGAGCTTCAGCCACCTCTCGGTCGAGGCCTAGATGCTCGACGATCTGGTCCAGGGACATTCCGGTGAAGCGCTTGAGCACGAAAATGTCGCGGCACTCGGGCGGCAGTTCCACGATCGCTCGAACGAGAGCCCGGCGCTCCCGTGCTTTGGGGTCTCGCCCCAAACGCCGCCAGAATCGAAGCGCCCGGTTTCTCACAAGTCCTCCGCTCCTTTCTCCATCCCCATCGCGGCCTCGACCGCGTCCAGAAGCTCGCAGATGACGCCATCAGCAGCATCGGGAGAGAGCGGCAGGTCCGGCGTGACCGAGCCTGCTCGAAGAGCGCCTGAGGCGTACAGCGGCCCGAGGACGGCGGCGAGTTCGGCAATCCCATCCGGCACGCCCCGAAAGCCGACCATTCGGACGCACCTGAGCGCCTTGCTCAGGTCATGGCGAAGGTGGGTCCGGTTCCAGTCGTCGGACAGCCCGCGATGGAGGAGGAAGGCTTTGAGACCGAGTTCGATGGCGATGGCGGAGTGATAAGCTGATCTGGCGCCGACACGATCCTCATCGGTCCAGGCCATGGCGTGGAAGGCGCGGGCGTTACGGGCAAACGCCTGAGCAAGGCACCGGTCCGGTCGTCGGCGGCGAGAACGGTTGATGCTGAGCTTGCTCAGCCTGTCGAGGTCGCGCGCGGCTCTTTTGATGAGCTCGTGCACGATGCGGTTTTCTTCCGAGGGCAGGAGGCGCTCCGCCACCTGCAAGTTGGCCGCGACCTCGCCGAGGTCGCGGCTGGGGGTCTTAGGCAGACCCCGCAGCCATCGGCGCCGGCGTCGATCGATCACACGGAGCCGTGCCTCAAGCTCGGAAAGCCCGCTAGCCCGTTCCTCCTCGGCGCGAGCATCCTCGGATAGCGCAAACCAGCCCGGCTGACGTTCGAGTTGACGGTGGATTGTGGACCACGCGTCCCACTGGCGGCATCGCTCATCGTCAAGCGCCAGCCATCGTCGGTGCCAAGTACCTCCAGCCATGTGTTCATCTCCATGGAGAGGCCGCAGGCGCGCAGCATTCAGGCCAGCGTCAGGGCTTGGCTGCATGACTCGGCGCTCGGAGTGTGTATTAGTCTTTCAGTATCATGCATGACTCCTTTCGTCAAACTAAAAGAGTCGTCTGCGCTACTTTTGGTATCATACCATGCTAACGGCCGCCCAAATTCGTGCCGCCCGGGCCCTAGTCGATTGGAGCGGCCCTCGCCTCGCGTCAGAGGCTGGCGTGTCGCTGCCGACTATCCGCCGCATGGAAAGCGCGCTGGGCCCGGGCCGAAGCTCGGCGGAGAACGTCGCGGCCGTCCAGAGGGTTCTCGAGAGCGCGGGGGTGGTCTTTCTTACTGCCGACTCCCAAGGCGGACCCGGCGTCCGACTAAAGGCCTGACTCCTCAGCATTCCGACGCGTCCCCGTCATGACGGCGGCCGCCTCGGTGACCCGCGTCGATAAGTTCCGCTTCGGCATCGCCCGCGACGGTCAAGCCCTTACATCGTCCTGGCGCGCGGCTGCCCGCAAAAGCGACTTCTATGTCGGCGACAGTCGCCTGATGGCGCACTGCAAGATCAGCTTGCACGCTAGCGGATGGTGCCGGTTCGCGTTCGCTCCGGCTTTGGCCGAGAAGTTCACGCCGGAAGACGGAGTCGCTCCGGATCGCGCCAAAACCAAGTGGAAACGGCCGAGAACACCAGATGCTGGCGTTCTTCATGTGCTGTCCCTGCTATTTCCGACAGACCTGCTGGCTCCGATCGGCCCGATCCCGCCTCAAACGGCGACAAAACGAGTTCACTGGCTGCCTCCGGCACCCCCCGGCCAAGCGCTGGAACTAGGTTTTTTCTATACGCGCGAAGCTCCGGAACGCGCCATGATGCGGTTTCAGGGCGTCGCCATTCCGATTGTCACTACGGACCTGGGCAACGGTGAGCATGTCGTGATTGCGGCGCGCATGGCGCCGTTCAACGTCGCCCCTATCGCCGCCCTGCGGGCACGCCGGTTCCAGTCTCTGAGCCCTACGGTGGACCAATTGTCTCCTGGCGAAAGGCTCGACGATTTGGGCGCTTTTCTGGTCAACGATCCTGACGTTGACGGCCGACTCCAAATCGTAGTGGTCGGAGGCCTTTCATTGGTCCGAAACGAGGAGGCCAAATAGGGCGCGGCAGAGCTCATCGCGCAGCGACGGCGAAGCCCCCCTTGAAGCGACGCCGAAGGTCTGGCCCACTCTCATTTCACGTGAGGCCGCGCGGCCGCCTACCCGTTGCTTCGACTTAACCCCAGTCTCCACATGCCCGTTCTCTCGCGCCAAGCGCTCTACGACCTTGTCTGGAAAGAGCCAGTCCGTACGGTCTCCGCATCGCTCGGCCTTTCGGATACCGGCCTCAAGAAACACTGTGTGGCGGCAAACATCCCGGTTCCCGACCGGGGGTACTGGGCTAAGCTCAACGCAGGCAAGGCCGTTGTGCGCGTCCGGCTGCCCCTCCGGGCTCCCGGAAAGGCGGAGTTCATCCAGATCGGTGCGTCATCCCGATCCTGGCCTTACGACCCTGTGGCGGAGCTTGCCCAACCGCTCCCCGAAGTCCCGAATTTCGACGAATCGCTGGAGCACGTCCATGCGAGAGTTATCAAACAAGTCGGCAAGGTCCTCCGTGTCCGGGATCTCTCGTCGCCAACGGCTGTCGTACGCAAGCTGATCGACGCCGACGCGAAACGGCGCGTCAAATACCAAGCTTCCAGCTTTGGCTGGGACCTTCCGATCTTTGACTCGCCGTTCGAGCAACGCCGGCTGCGAGTGCTGGATGCGCTAGCCGCCGGGTTGTCGCGCCAGAGCGCGAAGATGGATGTCACCGGAAAAGCGGGTCGCGATCTCCGTGTGAAGGTCGGCGATCAATGGCTGCCGTTTAGCTTGGATCATCCAGCGGCCAAGCCGGATCGGTGGGGCGAACATCAGGTCCAGGCCGGTCCGGTCGGCCCTCTGAAGTTCGAACTGAAGCCGCGTTGGGACGAGGGCGTGCCCTGCCGGGTGTGGGCTGACGAAGAGGGCAGGAAGCTCGAAGATCAACTGACTGAGATTGTCGCCGCCGTCCTGCTCACCGGCGAAGCCGAATATCGCAACCTCGCGCGGGCCGAACACGCTTGGGCGATCCAACGACGCGCCCAGAACGAAGCTGAGATCATCAAGCGGCGCGCTGAAGCAGAACAGCGGGAGCGGGAGCGTCTGGAGCGCGAGGCCAAGGAGCGCAGGGAACTGCTATTCTCGCAGGCGCACGCCTGGCGCACCGCAATGGATATAAGAAGCTTTGTCGGTGCGGCTCTGGAGCAGGGTGCGTTGGAAGGCTCCGGTTCGCTCAACGAGTGGAGCGATTGGGCGTTAAGCGAAGCCGATCTTTTGGACCCCGTTAAGCAGGGAGTGCTTCTCGTCCCGGGTGATTTAACGCGTTAAATTGGTCGACGAGAATTTGCGGCGAAAAATCTCAATGATGCATTTTCCTAACGCCGAATCGGTTTGCGATTAAATGAGCAAAGCGCCGTAGCGTGGGATTTGACGACGTTCGTAGAGCGATCTTTGAGCTAGCTTTTAAATAGCCAATCGCTGCGTCACACGGATTAGCGATAAAATTGGAGATCGTTGGAAACGATCGCTTTTCCAACGCTGCGATCGTGCAATGCGTTGTGCGCTTAAATGGGCTTACGCCCAGAACGGCAAATAGCGCGCGTAACGACGAGATTCTCCGCCGGTCGCATCGAGCTTTATAAAGCCAGCCTCGATCGTAGCCGCGATAATTTGCGAGACAGTGGCCAACTTGGCTTCTCCCAAGCCAAACCGTTCGCGCAACGTTTGGTTGGTCATCCGCTGCGAGAGAACATATTTTAGCACGCAGTGCTGATAGCAGGCTCGGATGCGGCCCTCGCGATCCATCTCATCAAACGGCTTCTGCCCATAAATCGTTGCGACCGTTCTGCGATGCGCAGCTCTGAAATCAGGCGCCGGAAGTTGATACCGTTCTGCCAGGTCAACGACCCGATCAATGCCGCTACTGCGCTCTTCGCAGATCGACATACGCCGCATGAGGTCTGCCAGACGTTCATTGCGAGACTGATAGCCGTCGATAAATCGCTCGACCGGGACGACGGGCTCGCCGGGGTTCGAAATTTCTAGCCGGTTGGAATACACCTCGATCATCGGGGACATGCCGCTGATCGAAAGGTCTTGGTGCACAAGGGCGTTGGCGATCAGTTCACGAACGGCGTGTTCAGGGAGCAGTTTCACCTTTTCGCGTAGCGCATGCTCAATGACCTCGTTCTGGGGTAATTGAGCCATTACGAAATCGACGAGCCCTTGGAAGCCTACGGCGTAGCCACGCTGTCCAATCTGGTCGATCCGGGTATTTAGCTTCGAGGGTCCATCATAAACGAGGACTCTCGGTGCCTTCCTCGCGAGATCGGGAAACTGATCGAGTCGCTTCGCAAGCAGCAAACCGCCAAGGCGGCGGATCGACAAACCGCTAGGTTCGCGATCAATCAGGCGCTCCTGGACAAGCTTCTCCAGAACGCCTTCCTGCGATGTTGGATAGGGCAGTTTCAGCAGCTCAAAGAAGGTCTGGGTGTCGAGCAGCTCTACGACCTGCGCCGCATCCAATCCGGATAGCGAAGGTTGCTCGACCCAATCCGGTTGGCCCTCAGCGAAGATGGCTCTCAATCGATCGGGGGACATGGGCCGCAGGCTCTCGCCGGAACGCATGAGGTATTTGCCATCGACGTGGTGGGCGGACCCGCGAGGGCGGGGTGGGATAGCGAAGACGACAATCCTTCCATCTTCATGATCGACGACTTCGATCTCCACCCGGAAACCAACAGCCATGAAAAGTTTGTCTGCGGTGTCGACGATGTTGGGAAAGGCCTGACTGCCCACCACCGACCGGGGCTTGGCGTCGGAGACACCCAAGACAAGGTGACCCCCGCCCTCGTTGGCGATAGCGACGCAGTACTCCTTCAACCTCTCAAAGTTGAAGGAGGCCTTGGCTTCCTTGAACTCCAAGGCTTGGTGTTCGGTCGGCTCCTGCCGCCAAAGATCGATCTGCGCCGCCGTGATCGCCATATGCCTCTGATAGCGGAAGTCGCCCGATCGGCAATCTCCTATTGGTTCGCTCAATACAGCCTTCGAAGGTTACCCGCTGTCTGACCATGCCGGCACTGTGCGATCCATGCCTCCAGATCGGGGAGCGCGTAGCGAACCGCCTTCCCGAACTTGTAGAACGCCGGGCCGGTCCCCTTGGCGCGATAGCACTCCAGCGAATGCGGGCTGAGCGCAAGAAATCGCGCGGCCGTTTCTGTGGTCACGAACGGAATCGGCCCTAGATCATCGACCATGACGGCGCGCGAGATGATATCCGGAGAAGGCCAACGGCTTTTAGCCATGAGCGACTCCCGTCGAAGGATTGCGGGTGGACCGCAATTTTCCCGCGCGTCTGAGCGGCCGGTATGCGCCGAAGGCGGTCTTAGGCGGCGGTAGTGAAAGCGCGGGTCTCCTCAGGGATGTCATCTCACGGTCTTGGGTAGGCGTGGCTTGGCTGATGTCCCGACGAAGGTCGGCGACCTGGTCTGCTGCGGCCCGGATCGCTTCGTCCTCAGGATGGACGTAGCGCATGAACATCGCGACGGTCTTATGCGCCGTCAAAGCCATCCCGATCTTGGCGGGCACACCGGAATTAGCGATGTCGGTCGCGGCGCGATGGCGGATGGCGTGGGTGCCATAGTGCCGGACGCCCGCTCTTTGGAGGATGCGCGCCCAGCCGCCGGAATAAGTATGTTCCGGCATGGGCGCCTTTGGGTCGAAGATCGCCGGGATCACGAACGGACTGCCGGTCAGACGCGGAGCTCGATCGAACAACGCGATGGCTTCGCGGGTAAGCGGCTTGGACATGCCGCCTGTTTTGCTGTCGGGCCAGACCACCCGCTTGCGGTCGTAGTCGATCCATTCCCAGCGCAGGCCAAGAATCTCCGAGCGGCGAGCGGCGAAGGCGAATTGGAGCCGAATGGCGAGCAGGATGAAAGGATGCTCAAGTCCCTCTCGCTCGGCTTGGTTCATGTAGGCGAAGAGCCGACGCATTTCGTCGTCGGTGATGAAGGTGGTCCGGGCGCGCTCGGGATACCGCGGCACGTGTCGGCAGGGGTTTGATCCGTCCGGACGGTAGCCCCAGACCTCCGCCATGTTGAATATCTTCCGGAGTAGCGACAGCAGGAGATTGGCCGCTCCGGGGGTGGCCTGCATGGCGCCGATCAGGTGGGCGATGTCAGGTCGGGTGACATCCTGCACCTTCATGGAGCCGATCTTGGGATTGATGTGGCCCCGGATGCGCTGGCGATTGCCGCGGATCGTGCTCGGCCGGTTCCTGGGCTCGGAATATTCCCGCATGAAGCGTTCGCAGAGGTCCTCCACTGTCGGGGAGCGACGGTGTTGCATCCGCTCTCCACCTGGGTCTGCGCCTCTGCGCACATCGGCGAGCCAGTCGCGGGCGACCGCGCGCGCCTGCTCCACGGTCATCTCGCCGAAACGGCCGATGGCCGGCTTGCGCCTGCGCCCTTGGACGGTGGTATGGGCGAGCATAAACACCTTGCCACCGGCTGGCGTGACCTTCAGCAGGAAGCCGGGGGTCAGCGTGTCTCGAATCTCGTAATCCCGGTCTTGCGGCTTGGCCGCTTCAACGAGGGTTTTGGTGAGCTTGGCCTTGGACATCGGACCTCCATTCAGGTCCGTTCCAGGCGCTCGACAGGAGCGGCCAGAAAGCGAACCACATCGTAGAGAAGGCTGCGATCTCGCAAGGCGATGTTCCGGATTGTCTACCCGTAGCAGTCACTTGGCGTAGAATCGGCGGCGATCTCGTAGAGGTTCGTAGACGATTTCCGCTTGCTCAAAATCCGGTTCCGAAAGGAGTGTCGGTTCGACCCCGACCGCCCGCACCATCTATGCCCATAGGGCTTTTGTCAGTTCCGTCCCTGGAACGACCCGCGAACGTCGCGTGATCCTGTGTAAATCCTGTGTAGTGACGTTTCACGCCCTGTTGCGGGTCAGGGTCCGTTCAAGCGCGGTCATGGCGTCGTCAACGTGGGGATTGCTGACGTGGGTGTAGCGAAGCACCATTTGGATCGTCTTGTGGCCGCTGATCTGTTGAACCGTCGCCAGCGGCGCGCCCTGCTCAACCAGTCGGGTGATGGCCGTGTGACGCATGACATGGGGCGTGTAGACCTTCGGGTTGAGGCCAGCCGCGATGACGGCGCGCTGAAACGCCTTGCTGAATTTCACAGTGTGTTCCGATCTTGAACGGCTGTGTCGGGCAGGAAAAATCCATCCTTCCTTGTCGTCGCGCTCTTGCCTGACCTGCCTCAGTGTAGCGAGGAGGCTCGCGGTCAGCGGTTGATGCCGCATCCCCGCCTTTGCGTCCGGGATGAAGAGCCTGCGCGTCGTCCAGTCGATCTGATCGAACCTGGCTGAGGTGATCTCCGAATGTCGCATGGCGGTGTTCAGGCCGAACTCCACGAACAGCCAGAGGTCAGGGTGAGGGTCCAGTATTGCCGCCTGCCGGAGGGCAGCAATCTGATCGTCCTGAAGGGTCACGATCCGCCCTTGGGGCTCGTCCAGTTTCGGGATGCGGCACGGCACCTTCGCCAGGCGCTTCCGACGGACGGCAGTGGTCAACATGTGGCTAAGGGTGGCGAGGTCGCGGTTCACCGTTGCCGGGGATGAGCCCGCGTCCAGACGTGCACGGATGTATCGACCCACATGCTCCTCACTTAGGGTCTCGATGATTCGGTCCCCGAAGTAGGGCTTCAGGCGTTTCTTAATCTGGGGGCGCTTGCTCATCATGTTCTTGCCGTTCGTGTCCTCCATCTCCTGGAGATACCAGTCGGCGAGTTCGCTAAAGCGAAGCTGCGTTTTTCGCCCCGCAGGCAGTGACGAAGTCCCGAAGAGGATGTCGGCCTTCAAGGCTTCGATCCTGGCTTCGCACTTCTTGATCGTCCATCCTTCGCTGGAGAGGCCGAGGACGCGATGGATGCGCTTGCGATGGTGCATGAACTCCACTGTCCATCGCGTATCGCCTCGCAGCTTCTCTGCGACGATCCCATTCTCTCGGATAGATTGGCCGGGGGGCAGCTGGGCGATGGCTTGCGGCGTCAACTTTTGGAAGCGCCCTGCCATCAGATGGCGATTTCGCTGATCACGTCGCGGGTCGACTGGTTAGCTCCCAGCCGGGCGGCATTGATCGCGGACAACGCCGCTTGCCTTCTTTTGAGAACGGCGACCAACTCCCGGTCCAGCGCGTCCATGTCATCGGCGGGGATGTCGGCTTGGCGCTCAGCGTCGGTGCGGGCGTCAAGTCGTCGCGCGCCCGCCTGATCTTCACGCTCTCGCTTTATTCTGGCGATCTCGTCGTCCAGTTCTGCAACTTCTCGAAATTTCTCATCTCCGACGGGAACAGGGAGGACCTCCTGCGCCCATTCCAGCGCCTTGATGAGGCCGAAGTAGACAAAGGCGCTATCTTTGGTTCCCGCGCCGCCTTCAGCCTGTGAAAGGCGTCGCCCGATAGACAGCACGGTGTCCAGAACCGCCTCAAGATGGTGGAGTGAGCCGTCAGAGCCCTGCAGGCCCCTTACCAGCAGGAGTTCGGCCTCCTGACTAATGGACCGGCCAGCACGTTCCGCATGATCCTCCAGTGCGCGACGTGTCTCCACGGTGATGCGCGTCGTTAGGACTTCAGACTTGTCTGACAGTGGTCCTCTCCGCCGCCCTTTTCCCTTGTCCGCCATGCTCGCCTCCAGTTTATGACTTCATATTGAATACATGAGACTTGACTGCCGGGGCAACCCCTCGCATGATGGCTGCATGTTGAAGTCATGAAAGGAGGCGCGGTGAGCGGAGTAGGGTTTGAGCGGGCAGCCGTAAGGATGACCCCAGACGGGAGATTGACTCGTTCGGAAGCGGCCAAGTTCATTGGTGTAGCTGCACGGACCTTGGCCAACTGGCGGTCAAAGGGGGTCGGGCCGCGCCAAATTAAGGTTGGAGGACGGGTGTTTTATCGCCTCGACGACCTCCAGGTGTTCGTCGACGAATGCGGGGCGGCCTGACATGTTGCAACCAGTTGCAAAGGCTGGATGCTCGCGCACCATCGTCGGCACGGTCATGCCGTCGGTCCGGCCATTTGGGGCGAGACCTTCTTGCCGCTTAACGCCAATGGTCGAGGATCGAGCCGTCGATCTGGACGGTGATCTGCTCCAGCCCTTTGCACAGGAAGACCTTGGTGAAGGGTTTTCGTGCGTTGGAGCCACGAGACGCCTTGATGCGCCAGCCGCCCTTCACGTGCTCCCGGACCTTTACCACCATCGGGTGGGCCTCGAGGTCCAGACGCTTGACGACGTCCTCGTTCATCTTCAGCGCACCAGTCAGGCCGTCGAGGGAGGTGGGCTGGTTCTGCATCTCAGACACCAGCGACAGCGCCTGCGTGAAGAACGCCCGCAGGTGCGAAGGGTGGGTGCCCGTGATGTGCATGTAGGCCGCGCGATCCCGGAGGTCCTTGAACGCCTTGGAAGCAGGCGTAGACAGGATGCGTTCGATTTCCGCCCTAGAGGCGGGTTCTCTGTCTCGAACAGACGTCATGGTTCACCTCCGAGCACAGCGGCCACAAGAGGCGTGTTATTCACCGCCAGCACCTCCTCCGGCCAGAGCATGTCGGAACGACCTCGTGCGACGCGGCCGTCGTGGGTCAGAGCATGGCAAGTTAAGTCGCCTTCAGCGCCGACGGCCGCCACAACGGCCAAGTCACCTCGCATGAAGACGGGTTGGTCGGCGGAACACCTGTCCGAGTAACCAACAACCACCACGACCTGGCCGTCCCGCATCGCTTCATCCTCCATGCCCGTGACCATAGGGGGAGGAGACAGGCTTGTCAAAGCTGAATTCGGCTCAACTATTTGATAAATAAGGTGAAACATACACATGAAGGTGCCGAACGATATCCGTCTGGATGCGGAGAATGGAGGCTTGGACATTGAAGCCGTCCGCCGCGAGGCTCGTGACCGCCTCAAGCGGTTCCAGAACGAGATCGAGAACAGACTTGCGGCGGCCGACCTCAGAGGTGCGAGACACAAACTGCACAAAATGATGCAGAACCGGTCCGTGCGGCTTCAGGCTCTTATCCTGGCGAATGCGAGAGTGCCCGCGCCGGAGCGCCTCGACCTCGTCGATCTCAGAGGGCTCATTGACACAGTCAAACCGATGACGCGAACCGCGTCCCCGCAGGGCTTCGCCATTGAGAAATCTGATGGTGGCCGTCGTCCCGCATTCATGTTCGGGTTGGAGGATCGGGCCTGCGCCGTCCTGATCCGCGAAGCCCTCAAACCTTTCGCCCGCGCGCACCCTCGGTGGGCCTGTCATCCTGCACAGGTTCTGTTGAGCGGTGGGTTGCCCGCCGCGTGCGACCATCTCCGCCAGTCCTTGAACGCGGCCCCTTCCGGGGCAGTGTTCGTGCAGATCGACGCGAAACGGTTCTTCCCGTCAATCGCATGCGAAGGACTGGCGGGGATGACCGGACTTCCACCCGAAGTGATCCATCGGCATCTGTCGGTGAAGCACATGGATGTCCGGGGAAGACGCTCTCTCCAAAGTGCTCTCAGTGTGAATGAAGGCATTCAGAGGGGTGAGACACCCGCGCCATCTGGCGTGGGGCGTGAAGAAGGAGAGATGGCTCTGGGCGGTATCGCCACCGGCTCAGCGGCGTCTTCTCTCGTGGCCGAAATGGTGATGGGGCATATCCTGCGAGATGCGGGCAGCTTGCCGGGCCTCATCGCCTTGATCGTTTACTCCGACAACATCGGGGCGGTGGTCAGGTCACGGGAGGAGGCGCTTGCAGTTCAGGCAGCCGTCCTTGTTGCGTTCAATCGCTCCAGGGCAGGGCCATTCTCCGCCAGCAAGGTCTCGATCAAGGACGTTGCAACCGGTTTCAACTTCCTCGGCTACCGATGGCGACGACAGGAAGGCACGGTCCATGTTGAACCGTCTCGGCTGCGTCACGAGCGTTGGGAGATGGCATTCGGCAACGACCTCATGTTCGCGTTGTCGGGTGATGATGCTGCGGCCTTCGACCACCTTCGGAGTAGGCTTCAGGGCTACGCACACAGTAAGTCGGCTTGGGCCGGTCGGAGCAAGTTTGTGGCGCGGTGGGAGGGTCGCATCACCGACTACGAGAAGCTGGTTCGTAGACGGGTAAACACTTTGGGGTGGAGGACCGAGAGCTGCCTTTAGCAGCCTTTGAGGCTCGACGTGGCTGTTCTGCGACAGGCGGCCGCCCCCCCCGAATCCTACTGTTAGGCAAACTCGTCCGCAGAAAGCCTAGCCTGCTCCAGCACTAGTTCGATGGCATGAGGCTCCAGATCAGGCGGGTAGCCGAACTTGCGGAGCAACTGCTTCACCTGTCGCCGCATGTCCGCCCGGACACTCTCCTTCCGAGTCCAGTCGATGGTAACGCTGGCACGGATGCGCCTAGCGATCTCCTGAGCGAGCACGCGAAGCTGATCATTCCCTAGCAAATCCATCGCGCTCTTGTTCTCGGCGAGCGCGCAGTAGAACGCATACTCTTCATCGCTCAGCCCCAACGCCTGCCCCCGGCCCACCGCATCGCGCATCGACTTGGCCAAATCGATCAGTTCCTGGATCACCTGAAGGCTGTCCACGGCGCGGTTGTGATAGCGGGCCATGGAAGCTTCGAGCCGATCTGAGAAGCGGCGGGCCTCGGCAGCGTTCTTCCGTTCACGGCCCTTCACCTCGCCCGCTAGTAGTTTCCTAAGCGCCTCGATGGCGAGGTTCTTCTGGTCCATCTTCTGGACGTCGGCCAGGAACTCGTCGGACAGCAAGCTGATGTCGGCCCGGTCCATGCCCGCGACCCTAAAGACATCGAGAATGCCGTCAGCGACCACTGCGCGGGAGAGAAGCTGGTTCAGGTCGTGGTCGATCTCGGCCGCATCCTTACGACCTCCCGTATGCTTGATGAGGTTGGCCCGGATCGCGGTGAACAGTGCAATGTCGTCTCGCAGCCGGGCTGCTGTTTCGGTGCCCCCTGCCAGTGCAAAAGCCGTCACCATCCGAGCCGCCATGTCGAGATAGCGACGTCTGCCGTCTTTGACTGACAGGACGTAATCGATGCAGTCGCGCAGGACTTTCAACTTGCCCGCCGGTCCTTCAGTGAAGAAGGTCCGCCACCGCACGTCGTTGAGCATGGCGATGATCGCCTCATGCTCGGCCAGCAACAGCCGCGCCGCCGCATCCTGATCAACGCCAGCCTTCTGCTGATCGCGCGCGCTGAAGGTGGCCAGCGCAGCCTTCAACTCCGCGCCGATGCCGAGGTAATCGACGACGAGACCGCCCGGCTTGTCGCCGAAGACGCGGTTCACGCGCGAGATCGCCTGGATCAGCCCATGGCCGCGCATCGGCTTGTCCACGTAAAGGGTATGCAGGCTCGGCGCGTCGAACCCGGTCAGCCACATGTCTCGGACGATGACGAGATCGAACTCCGAGGACGGCTCCTTGAACCGGTCGGCCAGCTTGCGCAGACGTCCCTTGTTCCGGATGTGCGGCTGATACTCCGGCGGATCGCCCGCGCTGCCGGTCATGACGACCTTCAGCATCCCTGCCCCATCCTCTGATCCGGCCCAATCAGGGCGTAGCGCGACGATGGCCTCGAACAGAGCAACGCAGATGCGACGGCTCATGGCGACGATCATCGCCTTGCCGCCTCCCATCGCCTCTCGCCGCTGCTCGAAATGCTCGACAATGTCGGCTGCGATCAGATCCACTCGTTCGTGAGCCCCGACCAGAGCCTCAAGCCGGGACCATCGTCCCTTATGCTTCTCCGCCTCGGTGGTCTCCTCGGTTTCGAGCACCGTATCCGCGCCTTCGTCTAGTGCGGCCTTGGCCTCCTCGTTCAACCGAAGCTGGGCCAGCCGGGCCGTGTAGTAGATCGGGACCGTAGCTCCATCCTCGACGGACTGGGCGATGTCATAGGTGTCGATCTGATCGCCGAAGACGGTCTGTGTATTCCGGTCGGCGGTCTCGATCGGCGTGCCAGTGAAACCGATGAAGGTGGCGTGCGGCAGGGCGTCTCGGATGTGCTGGGCAAAGCCGCCGGAGGTCAGGACGGCGGTCTCTCCCCGCACCGTCACTCGCGACACGAAGCCATACTGGGTCCGGTGGGCTTCGTCAGCGACCACGATGATGTTCCGGCGGTCGGAGAGTTCAGGAAACGACGCCTCGCCCGCGACCAAGCCGAACTTCTGCATGGTCGTGAACACGATGCCGCCCGACGCTCGCCCAAGGGCAGTCCGGAGATCATCGCGGCCATCGACCGCCGACGGTGTGGTGGCGAACAGGTCCGGATGGGCGCAGAAAGTGTCGAACAGCTGGTCGT
Source organism: Brevundimonas sp. BAL450 (assembly GCF_015767455.1). Lineage (NCBI taxonomy): Bacteria > Pseudomonadati > Pseudomonadota > Alphaproteobacteria > Caulobacterales > Caulobacteraceae > Brevundimonas > Brevundimonas sp. BAL450. The sequence goes on along the minus strand of NZ_JADWOW010000052.1, from coordinate 184,432 downwards.
CCAGATCATTGCGATCCGTGACCATTACGACCGTCGGGTTCTCCAGTTCCGGCGCGCGCTCCAGGCGGCTGGCGTAGAGCGCCATGGTGAAACTCTTGCCCGACCCAGTGGAGTGCCAGACCACGCCAGCCTTGCGATCCCCGGTCGGGCGGGACGCCGCGATGGTCGCGGCCATGGCTTTTCTGACCGCGTGGAACTGGTGATAACCCGCGACCTTCTTGGCCTTCGCTGCGCCGTCCTTCACCTCATAGGTCTGCCCCAGCGCCGCGAGTTCGAGGAAGCGGGACTTGTCGAACACCCCCCGGATGAGGATATCCAGATCGAGACCGTCAGCGAGGTCTTCGCCGTCGATGGTCCGCCACGGCGTGTAGCGGTCCATTCCGGAGGTCAGAGCGCCGATCTTGGCGTCCAGTCCGTCGCTGATCACCATCACTGCGTTGAAGCGGAAAAGGGCCGGGATGCGCTCGCGGTAGGTCTGAAGCTGATTGAAGGCGCTGCGCATCGTCGCCTGATGGTTGGTCGGGTCCTTCAGTTCGACCACGCCCAACGGCAGACCGTTGACGAAGGCGAGGACGTCCGGACGCCGTTCGTCCTGTCCGACGATGGTGAACTGGTTCACCGCGAGGAAGTCGTTGCGCTCCGGATCGGCCAGATCGACGACCTGAACCTTCAGCGTCCGAGCGTCTGCGCCCTCGCGCACCTCGACGTCCACCCCGTCGCGCAACAGGCGCAGGAAACGTCGGTTGTTCTCCAGCGGGTCCTGACTGGCGTCGGCGGCAATGATCCGCGCGGCCTGGTCCAGCGCCTCGGGGGGCAGGTCTGGATTGATGACTTGAAGCGCCTGCCGGAGACGACCTTTCAGAACCACTTCGCGATGGTCCGCACGGCCGCCGGGCGCGTCCGGCGCGAGGTATGAACCGTGCATGACGGACCAGCCCAGATCGCCGAGCCATCCGAGCGCGGCCTGTTCGACATGATCTTCGTAGAACGCCTTGCCAGCGGACGAGGAGCCGGTCGGATAGACGAAGTCGCTCATGGTCTCCCCCTTGCCAGACCCGCCGCTATTCCGCCGCCGCCTCACCCAACGCGCCACTGACGGCAGTGGGGGGGCGTTCGACCTGCCAAACCTTGGCGGCCAAGTCGGTCAGCATTTTCGCTCGACGCTTCACGGCGTCGCGGTCCCACTTGTCGAATGGGGTGAACGTGGAAACGGCCCGGTCGATGGCAGTGTTCTTTCCAACCTCGACGACCTGCGAGATCGACCTGGTCAGCAGATGCTGGCTGCTCGGATAGACCTCACGCTTAAGGGGCCTCAAATGCATCAGGTCCCCGTCCGGAGCAGAGTAGGGCTTGTTCCCAAGAGAATGATTGATGGCCGCCTCGGCCAAGGCGAGGTTGCCGACCGACCAGATCACCTCCGGCTCGTCCGCCCCTGGTCCAAAGGCTGCGCGGACCTCATCGCGAGGCGTCTGAGGCGTGATGTGCTCGATATGGTTGGCGGCGCTGTCGCAATAGCGGCTCAACCACACGTGGCCCTGCGACGTCGCGCCGAACCCCGCCTGATCCACGGCCTGCGTCAGCCTTGCCACTAGGTATCGCTGTTGGAACTTCCGTAACCCGTTAACGCGCATAGCCGGAAACTCCCGATGGAACCGCTCGGCCAGTTCCTGCCGACGCTTGTTGAAGGTCGAGGCTGAGAAGGGTTCATACGCCTCAAGCGTCTTGATTTCTGCGAGCCGTTGCGCCCAAGCGGGGAACAGAACCTCGAACTCACGGTAGTTTTGTCCCGTGACGAGGAAGGCGAACATCAGGTTCTCCGCATCGCGACAGACTGCCGAGAATACTTCATCAGGCAGATCGCGCGCGGCGAGCAGCAAGATCATATGCTGCCGCGTCGCTTTTCCGGCCAATAGCTGCACCGCTTCCATGGCGGGATGAGGTTTGCCGTTCACATCCCGCCCGCTCATGAAGTTGAGATAAGCGGTGGCGGCCTCATTCAGGCTGTCTACAAATCCTGCAGGGTCCGCCGCATAACCGACCTTGCCTTCGTTCTTCAGCAGCCAGGAATAGAGTTCGTCCTCACGTAGCTTTTGCTCGCCATAGGCAGAAAGAATGACGTAGCGGAGGAAGCGGAGAGGCTTTTCACCTGCCCCGTGCAGGGCATCGATCAGCGTCTTCCAGCCGACCTTCAAGGCGTCGAACTCCGACTTCTGGGCCTTCATGAAGAGAAGGTTCTTCAAGAGGTCCATGGCGTCGAGACCGACACCACGATCATTGATTGTCTCGAAAATTTTCAACGCCCGCGCCAGACTGTCGGTCCGCACGCGGATCAGCTTCACCCGGTTATTGAGATAGCCGAAGAACTTGCGCAGCTCGATCACGTCGTCTTTGAACTCCTTCTCGTAGAAGGCAGTCGCCGTGTCGTAGGCGGTCATGATGTTGGCCATCGAACGGGTCCAGGTCTTTGGCTCCGGGACCTTGCGCTCCACCAGACCCGCCAGCAGTTTGCCCGCGTCCTTGTATTGGAGGTCGAGCCGGACCTCGAATGTCTCCCGGCCTTGATCATCTACCTTCTGCGTGGCCAGCAAGGCGTCAACGGCGGCATGTTGCGTTTCCCCGAGGGCCTGAAGGCGATCCCGATAGGCGCACAGGATCACGAACAGCGTCGTCATCCGTTGCTGCCCGTCGATCAGATCGAGACGACCTGCCGCTCCAGTGCAAGTGACGATGGACCCGACGAAATAGTCGGTGTCGGGGGCGTCAGCCTGTTCCGCTCGAACATCATCCAGAAGCTGCCTGATCTGGTCTTCTTCCCACACATATTCCCGCTGGTAGTCGGGGACTGCATAGAAGTCCTTGAGCGCATCACCGACGCTGAGGTCATTGCTCTCGATAGTCGCCATCTCTTCGGCCCCTCACGACGCTCTGTCTTGGCTCGCATCCCGCGTCGGCTGAATGTGGCGTGCGCTTCCTTGACCCGGAGTGAAGCTGGCGTTGCAACCGGTTGCAACTTCACGTGTGGGTTTTTGGCTCACCGATTCACGCCTAACCGACTTGTGGATCACATTTCACTTTTTGTGAGAAACAAGCCGCGTTGTATAGCGTGGGTGATCCTCAAAACGCCGGACGCCCCTCGGCGAGATTGAGGAGTTCGGAGAAGGCGAACACCGCCGCCCGGCGGCCAGCGGCGGGACGCACTTCCCGCAATAGCCCGTTGTCACGCACGATACGCAGGATGCGGGTCGCCGTGGGGCGGGGAATATCGGCGCTTTCCACGAAGTCAGAGGACTTGAAGATCGGACGCGAAAACATCCAGTCCAGCGCGCGAACCGCATATTGCGAATGGGTGACGTCGGCGATCCAGTCCTTCCGGACCCGGTAAAGGTCCAAGATCGCGGTCGCCTTGGTCTGGTTGGTCTCGGCCTGGGTGATCAGCCCGCGCAGGAAAAACTCGCACCAGCCGGTCCAGTCGCCGTCGCGAGAAATCGCCAGCAGACGGTCGTAATACTCGTCCCGATGGCTCTCCAGATATTCGCTGAGATAGAAGTTCGGGCGCGTCAGCAGCCCCTCGCTGAACAGGAACAGCGGCACGATGAGGCGACCCAGCCGCCCGTTCCCATCAAGGAAGGGGTGGATCGCTTCGAACTCGGCGTGGAGCACGGCCAGTTGGACCAGCTTGTCCGGGATGGCCGGGGCCTCAGCGTGCAAATAGGCTTCCCACGCGTCCATGGCCTCCGCCAGTTGATCGGCCCCCACCGGAACGAACCGCGCGGTCTCGACCGCGCATCCCTCTGGACCGATCCAATTCGGGATGCGGCGATACTCGCCGGGGTCCTTGTTGCGTCCCCGCACGCCCTGCATCAGCACCTCATGGGTGCGCTTGATCAGCCGCTGTGACAGGGGCAACTCGTCCATCAGCCGCGTCGCCTCGGCCAAGGCCGCGCGGTAGTTCAGCACTTCGCGGATGTCGGCCTTCTTCGGCGTGCTCTCGTCCGCCGCACCGTCTTCGGCCTCGAACTCCAGCACCTCGCCGAGCGTCGCCTGCGTGCCTTCGATCCGGCTGGACAGAACGGCTTCCTGCGTCGTCAGGGGAGACAGCAGGACATTGGGATTGGGAACGCCATGCAACACGCCTTCGTAACGAGCGATGGCGGCGTTGGCCGGACCGATCAGGGGCAGCAGCCGGGGCCAGTCCAGATCGGGTGGGGGAAAGCCTCCCTGGTGATAGAGCACGGGCATCAGGCGACCTCCTCCAGCATCGCCTCTGCGTCCTTCACCCGGATCGCGCCGGACATCAGCTTCGGAAGTAGAAGGTCACGAAGCGCCGCCAGAGTGCGCGACTGTTCTCGGAGGCTGGTATGAAGTTCCCGCATGGGAGACAACACAGACGCTAGTTCATGCTGGGATGCCGGAAAGACTGGCATCGACATTCGTCGTTGGTCTTTCAACGACACATACGGAGCCATATCCGTTTGACCAGAAACCAGGTCAATCTGCACCAGCAGGTCGCGGCTACACATCCAATGAAACAGGATCAGGGGGTGAACGGCGACATGATCCAATGAACGCCAGAAACACACCTGCGGCGAATATATGAACGAAGGGGTTGTGGATTCGACCCTGGCGAAACGCCCCACCGTTCCTTTGGAAGTAAACGCAACGTCACCCGCCATAGACCTCTTTCGTCCCGCCTTCCTAACCGCCTCGGCTCCCAACATCTCAGCGGACCCGACGTCAAATCCCCCATTCAACTGAGCGGCTCTAAGGAACGGCAGGCCGTCGGGACCGAAGTCTCGTGATTGCGCACGAAATCCATCTCCAATTTCGACCATCGACCGCCCTTCGAGATCGGCGATCAAGGCCCGAGAGCCACCCACCAGATTTGCCTTTGCCCACTCGTCGAAGAGGCTTTGAGCCAACTGACTAATGGTTCCGTTGGTGCGGCTGTTGGCTTCGATTTTGTTGTCGATAGCGCCGAGCAGGCCCGAGATCGCCTTTTGCTCCTCCAACGAGGGAAGAGGGAGTGGAAACGACGGAAAGTCCTTCAACGCGAGGCGGTCCACCGTCGCGCCGGGGATCGTTCGACTCCGCAGTAACTCCTGAAAGGCCGGAGACAGATAGGTATAGAGAAAGAAGCGCGGATCGAGGCGTGAGCGGTCGGCTCGAACCAGGCCCATCCGCCGTCCCAGGCAACAATTCAACCCGTCCGGTATAAGCGCGGCTTGGCCCAGTCGCGTCTCATAGGAAAACACGACATCGCCCGGCTCCGGCTTGACCCTTCGGGTCCATTTCTCGAACACCTCTGGCGTCACGTGCCGTGTTTCAGAGAGGACAATGCGACCCTCCTGAAGGGCGCTAATGCCGAGAAAAATCGGGCCCGTATCGACTGTCTCGGGGGTTGCGTGAGGACCGTCAAAGACCTTCGCAACCTCGCCAATTGTTACGCTTGGCCAGCTATGCATTGTCGTTCAACCGCTCAAGCTGGCGTAAGATGTCCCCCGATAGCCGTTCCGCCTCAGCGAACTGCCGCGTGAGATCGCCCTTCAGGTTCATGAAGCTAAAATCGAACGGCTCAGATGGCTGTTCATTCTGGGCCGTTCCGACATATCGACTGGGCGTAAGCACAAAGCTGCTATCCGCGATCTCTTGGTTAGGCACTGAACGACAGAAACCCGCCTGATCGCGGTAGTCGTCTCGTCCTTCACGCCACGCGTGATAGGTTTCGGCCACCTTTCCTATGTCTGACTCATTGAAAACCCGCAGCACGCGCCCTTCCATCTGGCCAAGTTGACGGGCGTCGATGAAGAGAGTTTCGCCGCGTCGATCTCGCAGTTTCAGGTCTTTGAGGATGCCGTTGGACTTGTCCCTTGCCAAGAACCACAGACAGACGGGTATCTGCGTCGTGTAGAAGAGCTGATTGGGAAGGGCCACCATACAGTCGATCAGGTCGGCCTCGATCAGCGCCCGCCGAATTTCGCCCTCGCCAGACTGGCTTGCGCTCATCGAGCCGTTTGCCATGACGAAGCCCGCCAGGCCATGAGGGGCCAAATGGTGAATGAAGTGCTGTATCCAGGCGTAGTTAGCGTTGCTGGTCGGGGGTGGTGGACCATACTTCCAGCGTAAATCGTTTCTGCGCCGTTCGCCGCCCCAGTCGCTATCGTTGAAAGGCGGATTGGCCAGGACGAAGTCAGCCTTCAGGTCGGGGAACAGGTCGTCGTGGAAGCTATCGGCGTTGCGGGCACCCAAGTTCGCGTCGATGCCCCGGATGGCGAGGTTCATCTTGGCCAGTCGCCAAGTCGTGGGATTGCTCTCCTGACCATAGATCGAGATGTCGCCCAGACGCCCGCCGTGGGCTTCTACGAACCGTTCCGACTGCACGAACATGCCGCCTGATCCACAGCAGGGGTCGTAGACCCGGCCCTTAAAAGGTTGGAGCATCTCGACCAGCACATTGACCACGCAGGCGGGGGTATAGAACTGTCCTCCGCTCTTACCCTCCGCCGCCGCGAAGCGACCGAGGAAATACTCGTAGACCCGGCCCAGGACGTCCTGACCGCCGTTGGCTTCGGGCAGTGTGTCGATGTCGGCCAGCAGGTTGATGACCCCGGCCAGGCTGGTCTTGTTCAGATCGGCGCGGGCGTAGTTCTTCGGCAGGACGTCCTTCAGCGAGGCGTTTTCCCGCTCTATGGCATACATGGCGTCATCAACGATCTGGCCGATCTGCGGCTGGGGGGCGTTTGCCTGAACGTGCGCCCAGCGCGCCTCCTTGGGCACCCAGAAGACGTTGTCGGCCAGATACTCGTCGCGATCCTCCGGATCGGCGTGAGGCGTCTCCAGAACCTTGGCCCGCTGACGCTCGAAGCGGTCGGAGATGAACTTCAGGAAGATCAGGCCGAGGACAACGTGCTTGTATTCCGCCGCGTCCATGTTCGAGCGCAGTTTGTCCGCCGCCGCGAACAGCGTGGCCTCGAACCCCAGTTTGGTCTTGTTGGACTTCTCGCCCCCGTCCTTGCGCGGCCTGCCCCGAGCCATCGTCTTATCCCCCGTCACGCGAAATGCACTGGCCGGTGGTTTGCAGGCGGCCGACCCCGGTGGTCAAGGACAGACCGTGCCTTGGCTCATTCGGGTGCAGGCACCGGCGTGAAGGTCGAGCCGACCCAGTAGCCGATTTCGGCGTCATCGGGCGTCTCCAGCGTGTAGTAGGTGTATTCGCTGCCCCGATACCACTCATATTGAGAGCGCCGAAAACGCATCGGGGAGAGCACAGGGCGGACGCTCTCCTCGAACCGAGCGATGTTTCGGTTCGCGGCGAATATCCCCGCGATGAAGCGGATCGTGCGATTGCCACCGCCTTGGACGATGATGTCCATGTCGTTCTCCCAGACCGCTTGATCCTTGATCGCTCCATAGCCCGCGCGCATCGCCGGGAAGGCTGCGGTCTGCTTCTGAACCATTGTCCGCCGCAACTCCGCCATGGCCTCACGAACCTGCGGGTCAGAGGCGAACGCCTCGCCATCGCGCAGCAGGCGCGCGGCAGTGTTCAGCGTCTCCAAATTCAGGTTGATGACCAGTTCGGTCTCGGGCCTGCCTGTGAACACCGCCTCGACCATCGGAAGGGTCTCGTTCAGCCGCGCGATGTAGCCGTTGATCTCGCCCCTTACCCTCGCGTCCTCGGCGGCGGCGGTCGCGCGGTCAAACAGGGGACGGAGAGAACCTCCCTCCGCAACGTCTTCGCGTAAGCGTCTGTCGTCGAGTTTGCGCAGCGCGGAACGAGTGCTTTCGACCGTTCCTTCACTGATCAGTCCTTCGATCTCAGCGACCTGTTCGGCGCGGTCCTCGGCACTATCAGCACCACGAGATTCGGTCTCTGTCCCGGCACCTGATCCTGTCTCAGCAGGTAATCCGACGGAGGTGCCTATTACCGCGAACACGAATGCAACCACGAACGAGGTCACGGGCGGAACCCACATTGGCATGTAGAAAGTGGCCCTACGCCGGATCAGGCTGACGACAGGAGGCAGCACGGCCAACCCCGCAATCGCGAGACCGATCCCCAAGATGGGAGAGCCGCCCGACGGGTCAGAGACAGCCCCGACCAAGCCAATCAGGATCAGCAACACCCCGATGATCCATGACAAGACGCGCGCGGCCTTACGACCTGGCCCGACTTTCTCAGGTGCTGCGTGTGACATCGACTTCCCCCCAGAAGCAAAATAAGCGGCGCTAGACAAACACATCAACTATCGAGCGCAAACCGAAAGTTGGTACCAGGCCAGCACTACCCGGCGGGGCTGTGCTTGGCCTCAGCGCGCTGCGGCGTCGGATGTCTCTCGCGCCGGGGGTTGTGAAGCGAACACGTGGCTGCAACCGGGTGCAAAGACTTAGTGCCGGGCCTCGGGCAGGGCTCTCTGTGTAAATCCTGTGGAACCGCGTCCGTGATTTCACGTGACGACGAAGTTCCGACCGGGTCGCTCAGTGACATCACGCCGGAGCAGGACCCTTGCGCCACAGGGGTTGGATGGGGTTGGCGGGAATGCCGGTGATCATCCGGTAACCCCGCTCCACGGCACTCAAAATCCGGTTCCGAAAGGAGTGTCGGTTCGACCCCGACCGCCCGCACCACTTGTTATCGATCACCCATCCCGGCTTCGGCGGCATCGCCGCGCCCGTGACTTCCGAAACGGGCTTATGGGTTTTGCCGGGCGGTGATGATCGTCCTCTTCAGAACCAGGCCTTGATCCCGACCACCACCCGCGTGTGTTCGGGATCGCCGCCGAGGGCGCGGGTCAGGTCAGCGGTGTCGCCCAGGTCGCGGCTCCACTCCACCCCGACATAGGGCGCGAACTCCCTGGCGATCTCGTAGCGCAGCCGCACCCCCGCCTCCACGTGGGTCAGGCCCGACCCCAGGCCCAGCTCGGGAATGTCGGAGGCCGAGGCCTCGAGCTCGAACCGGGGCTGCAGGATCAGGCGCTGGGTGATGCGCTGGTCGTATTCAGCCTCGACGCGCGCGGTCAGATCGCCCTCGGTCGACAGGAAGGCGGCGGCGTCGACCTCCCACCAGTAGGGGGCCAGGCCCTGAACGCCGAGCACCAGATGGGTGGGGTTTTCACCGCCCTCGCGGAAATCCTGGCGCACCCCGGCCTGGACGTCCCAGAAGGGGGCGACGGCGCGACTGTACAGCGCCTGCACCTCGCCCTCGATCTCCCCGTCGAAATCACCTTCGCCCTCGGACTTCCACCAGAAGCGGTTGATGTCGCCGCCGGACCAGCCGCCCGCGTCCCAGAGCCAGCTTTCCTCCCCATCACCAAATCCGGCCTCAAGCCGATCGATCACAACGGCGGTCGTGCGTATGTCGCCGTTCTCGCGCAGCAGGATTCCCCGCGCCTGCCGCATCGCCGCCTCGCCCCAGACGGCGTCGGCCGCGTGAGCGGGGCCGGACAGTGCGGCGGGAGGGGGCGGCGCCTCCGGCGGCCTGCCGGGACTGTCAGCGCTCGTCATCACATCGGGCGGTCCCATGTCATGGCCGGCGTGAGGATCGGCCGGCTGGCCCATGTCGTGCCCGGCGTGAGGATCAGCAGGCGGTCCCATGTCGTGCCCGGCGTGCGGGTCGGCAGGCGGCCCCATATCGTGCCCGGCGTGGGGGTCCGGCTGCGGCTCGGCGCTCATGTCGTGACCCGTATGGGGATCCTCCGCCGGCGGCGGCGGCGGTGCGTGATGGTGATCATGATCCTGGGCGGCGGCCATGCCCGCGACGGCCACAAGCGGTGCAAGGCAGATCAGCAGACGGCTCATGCGGCGTCTCCATCGAGGGGGCGCACGGTCACCACATTGAACATGCCGGCGTGCATGTGCATCAGCATGTGACAGTGGAACGCCCAGTCGCCCGGCGCGTCCGCCGTCAGATCGAAGGTGACCGTGGAGCCCGGCGCCACATTGACCGTGTGCTTCAGCGGCTGATGGCCTGAGGGACCACCCGTCACCAACTCGAAAAAGTGGCCGTGCAGATGGATTGGATGGGCCATCATGGTGTCATTGACCAGGGTGACCCGGACCCGCTCGTCACGCTCGAAGCGGATCGGCTCGACGATCTCCGAGAATTTCCGCCCATCGAAGCCCCACATGAACCGCTCCATGTTGCCGGTCAGGTGAATCTCCATGGTCCGCGAGGGCGGCCGTTGATCCTTGTTGGGCGCCAGTGAGGCGAGGTCTGTGTAGACGAGAACCCGGTGCGGGACGTCCTCCAGCCCCATGGGACGCTCGCCCAGGCGATTGGCGGGCGCGGGCGAAATCATGTCGACCCCCACTCCGACCGCCATGTCGGGCGGGGCGTTTTCGGGATTTCGCATGTCATGGTCCATGCCGCCGTGATCCACCGGCGCGGCCGCGGCGCCATGGCCCATGGCGGCGTGATCCATCCCCTCGTGGCCCATGGCCCCGTGGTCCATGCCGCCCATCCCCATGTCGCGCATGGTCAGGGTGGGCACCTCGCGCAGCGGCGGAACCTCGGCCGCCATGCCCGGCCGCGGGGCCAGGGTCGCGCGGCCCATGCCCGATCGATCCACCGACTCGGCCACGACCGTGTAGGCCCGATCGTCGGTCGGGCGGACGATCACGTCATAGGTCTCGGCCACCGAGATCTGGAACTCGTCAATCTCGACGGGCCGGACGTTCTCGCCGTCGGCGTTGACCACCGTCATGGCCAGACCCGGTATGCGCACATTGAAGATCGACATGGCCGAGGCGTTGATGATCCTGAGCCTCACCCGCTCGCCGGGACGGAACAGGCCCGTCCAGTTCTCCTCGGGCCCATGGCCGTTGATCAGATAGGTGTAGGTCGTGCCGTTGACGTCGGCGATGTCGCGCGGGTCCATGCGCATGGACCCCCACATGCGCCGTTCCTCCAGGTCCATGCCGTCTTCGCCGGAGATCAGGCCCGACAGGGTGGTGCGCGACTGGTTGAAGTAGCCGGGGCTCTTCTTCAGCTTGTCGAGGATGGTGTGCGGATGCAGGAAGCTCCAGTCCGACAGCACCAGCACATGTTCGCGGTCATAAGCCACCGGATCGGCGCCGGCCGGGTCGATGATCAGGGGACCGTAGTGGCCCATGGCCTCCTGAAGGTTGGAGTGCGAGTGGTACCAGAAGGTGCCCGACTGGATGACCGGGAACTCGTAGACGAAGGTCTCCTGCGGCCGGATGCCCGGAAAGCTGATCCCCGGCACCCCGTCCATGTGAAACGGCAACAGCAGGCCATGCCAGTGGATCGAGGTGTCCTCGTCCAGGGTGTTGGTCACCGACAGCCGCACGTTCTGACCCTCGCGCAGCCTGACGAGCGGGGCCGGCAGGGCGCCGTTGACGGTGATGGCGTGACCGGTCCGTCCGCCGACGGTGAAGGGCGAATGACCGACGCTCAGCGCCACATCCGGGCCGTTCAGGGTCGGCAGGTCGGCCCGCAGGCCCGGCGATCCGCTCTGCGCCCAGGCGGGCAGCAGTCCCTGCGCCGCGAACAGGCCGGCGCCGCCCAGGGCGCCGCCCAGCAGCCGTCGTCGATCCACCGCCATCAGCGTCATGTCGTTTGCGTCCTTGATCGTGCCCGGGTGATACCGGGCCTTACGCGGGCGACGGCGGCGTCCCTCGCGACAGACCGCCGCAGGGTCAGTCGGCGCCGGGACTGGCTTCCAGCATGCGCGCCAGGGTTCTGCGCGCCCGGGCGATCCGAAGCTCGACCGCCTTGGGCGTCAGGCGGAGGATGCCGGCGATGTCGTCGTGGGACCGGTGTTCGAGCACAGCGAGCAGCAGGGGCGCCTTCTGGGCGTCAGGAAGGCGGTCGAGCGCGATCTGGACACGACGCAGCAGGATGCGGTCGTGGGTCTGGTCGTCGGGGCCGGCGGCCGGATCGCCGACGGCCATGGCGGCGGGCTCGTCCAGGCCCATGACGCCGCGCACCATGCGCCGCACCCGACGCCGCCGGCTCCAGTCCCGACACTTGTTCAGGGCGATGACCCGCACCCATGCCCCGAACGGCCGGTCCGGATCATAGCGGCCGATCGCCAGCCAGGCCGCCACATAGGTCTCCTGAACCAGATCCATCGCCTCCTCGGCATCGCCCACATAGCGAGCGACAAACCGGTGCAGGTCATCCCGGGTCGCCGCCATGAGACGCGAGAAGGCCCTGCGGTCCCGGCGCGCCGCCAGCGTCTGATCCGACGGCGTGACCGGCGACACCGGTCAGCCGGCGTCGGACTGAAGCGTATCGACCACGGCGCGGTCAAAGACCTCGGCCTGCTCCGGCGTCAGCACCGCCCGCATCTCGAACACATGGGCGATGGTCGCTTTCTGAAGCTCGCCCATGGCGCTGTGGAAATGGTCCACGGCCGCCTGAACCTGCGGCGTGTCGCCCCGGCTTTGGGCGATGGCGTCCGAAAGCTCCCGGTTTGCCGTGCGGACCTCGGCCTCGAGTCTTGTCCGTTCGACCGCGAAACGGGCCTCGATCTCATCCAGCCGCCGCGCCTGGGCCGCCGTCAGGTCCATCTGATCGTGAACCACCTGATGAAGGCTCGGCGCGCTCGTCTCCCGCCCGGTCCAGGTCAGCACGCCCCAGGCGCAGGCGGCGCCGACGACGGCGGCCAGGATCGCCGTGACCAGCGTTGAACGCCAGTCGCTCATCCCAGGGTCGCTCCGACGAACAGGGCGGAGGCCGAAGGGCTGAAGACGGCCAGCTCCGACCGGGTCGAGGCGCGCTCCGGGGCGGCCAGGCCGCTCAGCCCGCCCACCATCGCCGCGACCGTCAGCGCCGCCATCCTGACGCGAGCCGAGCGGGACCGGGCGCCGATCGCCTCCACCTCGCGCCATACCCGCTGCTCCAGCGTATCGAATGCCGGCCTCGCCGCAGCGGGGGTCCGGGAAATCAGACTGTCGAGATCCATCATGATTGTATCCGTCCATGCTCCCAGACATCATACGCAGGATGACCGTCGGCCCCTCGCGAGGGAAAGGCCACTCCACAGCGTAGGCCATGATAGCCGTCATCAGTCCACAGAGGGGACCCACATGCTCCGCTTCACCCTGGCCGCCATCCTGGCTCTCGCTGTCTCGCCCGCTCTGGCGCACGATCCGGCGTCCCCTGCGTCGGCGCACGCCGTGTCCGTGCCGGAAGCCGCCCAGCCGGCGGTGCTGGCGGTGGATGCGTTTCACGCCGCGCTTGACGCCGGCGACAGGGACGCCGCCCTGGCGCTGTTGACCCCTGACGTGATCGTTCTGGAAGAGGGCGGCGCGGAACGCTCACGGGAGCAATACGCCGGGCATCATCTGCCGGCGGACATGGCCTTTGCGGGGGCGACGCGGAGCGAGGTGGCGCGTCGGGCCGCTGTGGTCGAAGGCGACGTGGCCTGGGTGATGACGGAAGGGCGCACCACCGGACGGTTCAACGACCGCGCGGTTGATCGCCTGACCGCCGAGACCATGGTGCTGACGCGGGGCGCCGACGGGTGGCGCATCCGCCATATCCACTGGTCGTCCCGGGCCCCGAACTGACCTCACATGGCGACGGGCGGCATCTGGACGCCCAGGGCCGCCACCAGGCCGAGCAGAGCGACGCCTGCCCCCAGCTCCAAAAGGACGCTGGACCGGAGCCGGCTCAACGCCGCCCCGGCGTCATGCCCGGCGGAGACGGCCCGGTTCAGGGCGGGCGTGAGCACGAACCGGTTCCGGGCGGCCATGGCCAGCATGGCGAGAAAGACCGCCACCTTGGCTGAGAGAAGGAGGCCATAGGCGTTCGTCCCCAAGGCGGCCAGATTGGACGGTCCGATGAGAAAGACGGCGTTGATGATCCCCGTCACCGTGAGGATCACGACCGCGCCGGCGCCTGTAGCCGCGAACCCGCCCAGAGCCCTCGCGAGGGCTCGCGGGTCGGCGCCGCTGGAACGCCTCAACAGCAGGCCGAAGGCGATCAGCGCGCCGAGCCAAAGGGCCGCAGCCCACGCATGAACGATGTCCGCCGCCAGATGGAGAAGGCCCGATCCGCCTTCGGTTGAAGCGCCGTGCCCGCTCCAGGCGAAACTGGCGACGGCGCCCAACAACAGGGCCACGGCGATCCACCGGGCAACCCCGCCGCCCCGACCGGCGATGAGCACAAGCGCCGCCGCAAACGCCAGACCGGCCCTCGCGATGTGAGCCCGGCCAAGCTCCGTGGACTGCGCCACATAGGCGACCGCGGTCGGGTCGAGCGCCGCTGTGGCGACGCCCGCCATCATGGCCGTCTGCAGCAGGAGCCCCGCCCCCGCGGACAGCGCCAGGACCAGGATCGAGACCAGCACGACCCGCCCTATGGAGCCGGCTGCGTGCGGCAGGGTGGGCGGGGCGTACAGGATGAACAGCGGCAGGCCCAGCGCCGCCGTCGCCGACAGGAACTGAACCCAGCGCAGGACGACGACGCCGGCCTCGATCATCGGGTCAGCGGGCCGTGAAGGTGTAGGAGCCGGTCATGCGATGGCCGTCGGAGGCCGCGATCGCCCAGGTCACGCGGTACACGCCGGCCGACAGCGGCGTCTCGAGTCGGCCGGACAGGGTCTTGCCGTCGGACGAAACGCTGCTGCGAAGCGGCACGGCGCGCCCCTGGGCGTCTTCGAGTTCGATGCTGGAGAACGGCGCCGCGAACCGCTCGCTGAAGGTCAGGCTGACCGACCGGACGGCGGACGCGGTTTGCCCGTCTCCCGGCGTCGCGCTGACGAGCCGGGCGTGGGCCCAGGCTGGTTGAGCCGAAACAACAACGGCAGCGGCGACGGCGAGGGCGAGGGGAACGCGAAACATGATGGACAGACCCTGTGGAGAAGCGTGGTGCGCACCCTCGCCTTACGCATGAGGCGCCCTGATCCCTCGCCGTGAGGCGTACTTCGCCGGGCGCGGATGCGACGGCAGGGTCAGAACTCGCGCCAGCTGGCGCCGCCTCGACCGACCGCACCCTCTTTCCTGAAATCTAGCCGTCTTCCTCGCCCGTGATCTCGCGGGTGTTGAGGGCGTCGGCGAGGCGGACGGTGGCGGAGCCCCGGCGGGCGGGTTTGGGCTGGCTGGCGTGGGGCGCCCAGCCGGTCAGATGGATGATCTCGAAGGTGGCGCGGATGCGGCCGTCCGGGTCGGCGTGGCGTTCGGCGTAGAGCGCGGCGGCGCGGGCCAGAACGTCACGACGGATGGGGCGCGCGGGCCCGGCCAGGGCGCTGGTCTCGCCCATGGCGCGCAGGTCGTGGATCAGGGCGGGCAGGCCCGAATAGCGCACGGTGATGCGGTCCACATCCACGGCGGGCAGGGCGAAGCCGGCCCGCTGGAGCAGGGCCGCGCCGTCGAATCCGTCTGCAAACGGCGAGACGCGGGCCTGGGCGCCGCCGGTGAGCTCCAGTTCGGCCTCGGTCAGCACCCCGCGCAGCTCGTTCAGGGTCGTCCCGCCGAAAAGGGCGCCCAGGAAGAGGCCGTCGGGCTTCAGGGCGCGGCGGATCTGGGCCAGGGCGCCGGGCAGGTCGTCGGCCCAGTGCAGCGACAGGACCGAAACGATCAGGTCCGCCGTGCTGTCCGCAACCGGCAGGGGCATGGAGGCGGGTTGGGCGCGGACCGCTGCGTCCTCGATCACCGCCACGGCGCCGAGGCGCGCGACGCCTTCCTCCCGCGCCACGGCCTCGAACAGGCCGGGGTGGGCCGAGACGTCGACGGCGGCGGCAAAGTCGCGCAGGATGAATTCCAGATCCTGGGCCATGTGCCCGGCGGCCCGGCGGTGGAGGAAGTCGGCGTCGGAAAACCGGCGCGCGGCGCGGGCCAGACGGGCGGCGCGGCGGCGGGGGTCGAACAGGCGCGGGGGCGCCGAAGGGGAAGCGGGGGCGGACATGAACCTCCTAGATGGCGGCTGGCGGCGGCGATGGGAAGAGACCCGTTTGCCCGAACTGGGCGGCGCAGCCCGGCGCATGGCCGTGACAATGGGTCGGACGGCGGCGGACGCCCTGTTTCCGCCGGTGGCCTGGGACGCCGCAGAGCCCGCCGGCAGTTCGGGTCTGACGGCGGACGGGTTCAGCCGGGCGACCTTTCTGGAGGCGCCGGTGTGCGACGGCTGCGGGGCGGGGTTCGAGTTCGACGGCGGGGCGTTTGCCGCGGACCGCTGCGCGGCGTGTCTGGCCAAGCCCTATGCGTTCCAGCGGGCGCGGGCGGCCTGTGTGTATGACGACGCCTCGCGGGACCTGATCCTGAAGTTCAAGCACGGCGACCGCCACGAGCACGCGCCCCTGTTCGCCCGCTGGATCAGCCGGGCGGCGGCGGACCTGATCGCAGAGGCCGATGCGGTGGCGCCGGTGCCGCTGCACCCCTTTCGCCTGATCTCGCGCCGGTTCAATCAGGCCGCCGAGATCGCCCGGCCGCTGGCCCGCATGAGCGGGCTGGCCTATCTGCCCGACGCCCTGGTGCGGGCGAGGCGCACCGACAGCCAGGGCGGCAAGAGCGCGAGGGGGCGGCGGCTGAACGTGCGCGCGGCCTTTTCGGTGACGGAGGCGGGGCGAAAAGACGTGAAGGGCCGCCGCATCCTGCTGATCGACGATGTGCTGACCACCGGGGCCACGGCGGAGGCCTGCACGAAGGCCCTGATGGCGGCCGGGGCGCGGGCGGTGGACCTGGCGGTGGTGGCCCGTGTGCGCACGGCGCGAACCCTGTCGTGATTGAGGCGCTTAACTCCGACGCGCCGACACCCTAGATATGGCGCCAGAAGGAGTTGCGAATTGGCCAAGGTCGTCATCTACACCAAACCCTATTGCCCCTATTGCGTGCGCGCCCTGGCGCTGCTCGAGCGCAAGGGCGCGGACTTCGAGGAGGTCGAGGCCGCCTTTGATCCCGAGAAGAAGGCGGAGATGATCCAGCGCGCGAACGGCGCCCGGACCTTCCCGCAGGTCTTCATCGGCGACACCCATGTGGGCGGCAGCGACGAATTGCATGCGCTGGACGCCCGCGGCGGGCTGGACGCGCTTCTGGCCGCCTGATGACCCTGCGCGTCGCCCTGATCCAGACCCGTACGCCCGCGACGCAAGAGGCGGCGCTGGCGCATGTGGCGCCGCTGATCCGTCAGGCGGCGAAGGACGGGGCCAGGCTGATCCTGACGCCCGAGGGCGTGAATCTGCTGGAGCAGCGGCGCGAGCGCCGCGAACAGGCGGTGACGGATCAGGACGCGGACGCGGCGGTGACGGGTCTGCGCGCTCTGGCCCGCGAGCTGGGCGTCTGGCTGCTGATCGGCTCGGCCATCGTCAGGTCCGGCCGCGAGGGCGACGGGCGGGCGGCGAACCGGTCGCTGCTGATCGACGACGGCGGCGAGACGGTCGCGGCCTATGACAAGCTGCACGTGTTCGACGTGACCCTGCCGGACGGCGAGAGCTGGAAGGAATCCTCGGTCATCCGGCCCGGCGACGGGGCGGTGGTCGCCGCTACGCCGTGGGGAGGGCTGGGGATGACGGTCTGCTACGACGTGCGGTTCCCGCACCTGTATCGGCAACTTGCGAAGGCGGGGGCGGTGATGATCGCGATTCCGGCCGCCTTCACCCGGCCCACCGGCGAGGCGCACTGGGAGACCCTGCTGCGGGCCCGGGCCATCGAGACCGGATGCTTCATCCTGGCCCCGGCGCAGGGCGGCGAGCACGAGGACGGCAGAAAGACCTGGGGCCGGTCCATGATCGTGGGGCCCTGGGGCGAGGTGCTGGCTCGCGCGGAGGGCGACGCGCCTTGCGTGCTGACGGCCGATCTGGACATGGAAGCGGTGGACCGCGCCCGGCGCGCGGTGCCGCAGCTGACCCACGACCGCGACTTCGATCCGCCCGCATCACGCCCATGATCCGCTACGCGCTTTCCTGCGAGAATGACCACGGCTTCGAGGCCTGGTTCGGCTCGTCTGCCGACTATGACGATCAGGCGGCGCGCGGGCTGGTGGAGTGCCCGTTCTGCGCCTCGCGCCAGGTGGCCAAGCAGATCATGGCCCCGGCGGTGGCGGGAACGAAGCGATCGGCGCCCGATCCTGAAACGGCGAAAAAGGTGCAGGCCATGATGATGGAGGCCGCCGGTCAGGTGCGCGCCCATGTGGAGGCCAATTTCGACAATGTGGGCGACGCCTTCGCCAGAGAGGCGCGCGCCATTCACGAGGGGAAATCCGAGGAGCGTGGCATCTACGGCCACGCCACCCCCGCCGAGGTCCGGGCGCTGAAAGAGGACGGGGTGCCGTGTGCGCCCCTGCCGCCCGCGCCGATCGATCCGAAAAAGGCCAACTGATGGGCGGCCTGACCTGGCGGCCCATGACAGAGGCCGATCTGGACGGGGTGGTCGCGGTGGCGGCCGGGGCCTTTCCCGATCATCCGGAGGACCGGGCCTGTTTCGCCAACCGGCTGGCGCTGCATCCGGCCGGGTGCAAGGTGCTGGCCGACGCGAGGGGCGGCGTGGCCGGCTATCTGGTGGCCTATCCCTGGCGGGCGGACGATGCGCCGGCGCTGAACACGCTTTTGCCCGGCCTGCCCGAGGCGCCCGAGGCCTATTATCTGCATGATCTGGCCCTGACCCCGACCGCGCGGGGCGGCGGACACGCGGCGGCGGGCGTGGATCTGGCGGTGCAGGCGGCCCGGGACGCGGGCCTGTCCACGGTCACCCTGACCGCCGTGAACGGCGCGGCGCCGTTCTGGGTGCGACAGGGCTTCGCGCCCCGTCACAGCCCGGCCATGGCGGCGAAACTGGCCGGCTATGGCGCGGACGCGGTCTACATGATCCGGACCGTCTGACCGATCAGGGGATCGCCGGCGGATCGGGCAGGCGGGCGCGGCAGTCGTCGGCGCGGGCCTGGACCTGCTCCAGCGACAAGGGCTCCAGCGTCTGGGCCTCGCGCGCCCGGATGGTTTCGGCCTGCTCCAGGCGGGCGAAGTCGAAACGCTCGCCCATGCTGCCGATCAGGGACATGGCCAGGTCGTCGTACTCGACCGCCCGGTCGTCATGGCCGGCGGCCGTGTCCTGAACGTGAGCGGCGAAGCTTTTCGAGGCGGCGGTTTCGAAGGCGGCCAGACACCGCACCGCCTCGCGCCAGTCGGTGATGCGCTCGGCGGGCTGGGCGGCGTTCAAGGATACGGCGGCGAAGACTGAAACAAGCACCAACATGACTCCTCCCCAGAAGTTGTTGAAACTATTATATTTCAAGCGTCAGTCGCGGGTGGCGACCATCATGTAGTTCACGTCCGCGTCCACGCCCTGCGACCACTGATCAGACAGCGGATCATACGCGATCCCGTACGGGCCTTCCACCGCCACCGGCTCATGGGACAGCATCAGGCGGATTTCGTCAGGCTTGAGGAACTGGCGCCAGTCGTGGGTGCCGGCGGGCACCCAGCGCAGGACGTACTCGGCGGCCACCTTGCCCAGGGCCAGGGACTTGAGGGTGCGGTTGAGGGTGGCCACGATCATCAGACCGCCGGGGGCCACCAGCCGCGAGCAGGTGCGGATGAAGGCTTCCGGATCGCGCACATGCTCGATCACCTCCATGGTCAGGACCACGTCGAAGGGCCCTGCGCCCTCGGCCTCCAGCTGTTCGACCGTGGCGGCCCGGTAGGTGATGGGCAGGCCCTGCGGCTCGGCGTGGGCGCGGGCGGTGCCGATGTTCTCGGCCGAGGCGTCGACGGCGGTGACGGAAAAGCCCAGCCGGCTCATGGGCTCGGCGATCAGCCCGCCGCCGCAGCCCACGTCCAGCAGGGACAGGCCCTGGAACGGCTTGCGGGCGCGGACGTCGCGGCCGAAGCGGGCGGCGGCCTGATCGCGCACGAAGGCCAGCCGGGCCGGATTGAACTTGTGCAGGGGCGCGAAAGGCCCTTTGGCGTCCCACCATTCCGCCGCCTGGGCCGAGAAGCGCGCCACGTCGGCCGGGTCGATGGAAGCGCCGCTGGCGCCCTCGGCGAGGATTTCTTGCGGCGGCGGGGCTTCTCGCGCCGGGCGGGTGTGACTAGAAGCGGCCATGGCTCAAGGGATGAACGCCCGGGCCGCGGTTTGCAACGGGGGATTCGCGCCACGATGACGCGGCTGGTGATGAAGTTCGGCGGCACCTCCATGGGGGACCTGGAGCGCATCCGCCGCGCCGCGCGCATCGTCGCCGCGGAGGTCAAGGCCGGGCGCAAGGTGGCGGTGGTGGTCTCGGCCATGGCGGGCAAGACCAATGAGCTGGTGGCCTGGACCGACGGGGCGGGCAAGCCGGGAGCGGGCGTGGCCCTGTCCGACGACGAATACGACGTGGTGGTGGCCTCGGGCGAACAGGTGACGGCGGGTCTGCTGGCCCTGACCCTGCGCAATCTGGGTCTGGACGCCCGCAGCTGGATGGGCTGGCAGATCCCCATCCTCACCGACGACGCCCACGGCCGGGCGCGCATCGAGGACATTCCCGGCGCGGTGCTGGGCGCGGCGGTGGACTCCGGACAGGTGGCGGTGGTGCCGGGCTTTCAGGGCGTGACCCGCGATGGCCGCATCACGACCCTGGGCCGGGGCGGCTCGGACACCTCGGCGGTGGCGGTGGCCGCGGCGCTGGAATGCCCGTGCGACATCTACACCGACGTGGACGGGGTCTATACGACCGACCCCCGCATCGAACAGAAGGCGCGCCGGCTGGAGCGGGTGTCCTACGAAGAGATGCTGGAGATGGCGTCGCTGGGGGCCAAGGTGCTGCAGACCCGCTCGGTGGAGCTGGCCATGGCGAAGCAGGTGCCCGTGCGGGTGCTGTCCAGCTTCATCGAACCGGACGAGAACGGAAACCTGCCCGAGAAGTCGGGCACCCTGATCTGTGAAGAGGACGAGATCGTGGAAAAGCGCATCGTGTCGGGCGTGACCATGAGCCGCGACGAGGCTCGCATCACCCTGCTGGGCCTGCCGGACCGGATCGAGACCACGGCGCGGCTGTTCACCCTGCTGGCCGAGGCCAATGTGAACGTGGACATGATCGTCCAGTCCCGGGCCCGCACGCCTGAGACCGTGAACCTGACCTTCACCACCGGCCGCCGCGACGCCTCGCGCGCCGCCGACCTGACCCGCGCCGCCCAGGGCGAGCTGGGCTTCGAGGAAGTGGCGGTGGACGAGGACGTGGCCAAGGTCTCGGTCATCGGCGTCGGCATGCGCAGCCATGCAGGCGTGGCCCAGACCATGTTCCAGGCCCTGGCCGACAAGGGCGTGAAGATCCAGGCCATCTCCACCTCCGAGATCAAGATCAGCGTGCTGATCGACGCCGCCTACGCCGAACTGGCGGTGCGGGCGCTGCACGGCGCCTATGGTCTGGAAGCTGCGTAAACCACAGCGGTCACGATTGAAGCTTGAGCGCCTCAGGGGCTATGCCGTGGGCGCGCCCGCCGTTAAGACAGCGCCATCATGATCGAGCTGAAATTTCCCGACGGCGCCGCGCGCCAGTACCCTGCAGGTGTGACGGGCCGCGAGGTGGCCGCGTCCATTTCGCCGTCGCTGGCCAAGAGAGCCGCGCTGGTCGAGCTGAACGGCGCCCAGCTGGACCTGGACCGCACCCTTGAGACCAGCGGCGACTTCCGCCTGCTGATGCGCGAGGACCCGGCGGCCCTGGCCACCATCCGCCACGACGCCGCGCACGTCATGGCCGAGGCGGTGCAGAGCCTGTTCCCCGGCACCCAGGTCACCATCGGCCCGGCCATCGAGGACGGATTCTACTACGACTTCGCCCGCGACGAGCCCTTCTCCACCGACGACTTCGCCGCCATCGAGAAGAAGATGGCCGAGATCATCGACAAGGGCGCGCGGCTGGAGCGCGAGGTCTGGGACCGCGACGAGGCGATCAAATATTTCGAGGGCATCGGCGAGGCCTACAAGGCCGAGATCATCCGCGACCTGCCCGAAGCCGAGACCATCACCGTCTATCGTCAGGGCGAGTGGCTGGACCTGTGCCGGGGCCCGCACTTCCCGTCGACGAAGTTCGTGGGCAAGGCCTTCAAGCTGACCAAGCTGGCGGGCGCCTACTGGCGCGGCGACCACCGCAACGCCCAGCTGCAGCGCATCTACGGCACCGCCTGGGCCACGAAAGAGGATCTGGACGCCCACCTGCAGCGCCTCGAGGAGGCCGAGAAGCGCGACCACCGCAAGGTCGGCCGCGCCATGGAGCTCTTCCACATGCAGGAAGAGGGCCGGGGCATGGTGTTCTGGCACCCCAAGGGCTGGGTGCTGTGGCGGGTGATCGAGGACTACATGCGTCGCCGCCTGGACGCGGCCGGCTATGTGGAGGTCAAGACGCCCCAGGTGCTGGACCGGAAGTTCTGGGAGGCCTCGGGCCACTGGGAGAAATACCGGCCCAACATGTTCGTGTGCGAGACGGTGGAGGGCGAGACCCTCAGCCTGAAGCCCATGAACTGCCCCGGCCACGTGCAGATCTTCGATCAGGGCCAGCGGTCGTACCGCGAACTGCCCCTGCGCATGGCCGAGTTCGGGGCCTGCCACCGCTATGAGCCCTCCGGCGCCCTGCACGGCCTGATGCGGGTGCGCGGCTTCACCCAGGACGACGCCCACATCTTCTGCCGCGAGGACCAGATCGTCGCCGAGACCTCGGCCTTCATCGAACTGGCGCGCAGCGTCCACGCCGATCTGGGCATGGAGACCGCCTACATCAGCCTGGGCACGCGGCCCGAGGTGCGGGCCGGGTCCGACGAGTTCTGGGACAAGGCCGAGGCCCTGATGGCCGAGTCCGCCCGCGCGGCGGGCACCGAACCGGTGGTCACCGAGGGCGACGGCGCCTTCTACGCGCCCAAGCTGGACTTCATCGTCAAGGACGCCATCGGGCGGGAATGGACCTGCGGCACCATCCAGCTGGACTATGTGCTGCCCGAGCGTCTGGACGCCTCCTACATCGCCGAGGACGGCCAGAAGCACCGGCCGGTGATGCTGCACCGGGCGATCCTGGGGTCGTTCGAGCGCTTCATCGGCATCATGATCGAGAACTACGCCGGGGCCTTCCCCCTGTGGCTGGCCCCGGTGCAGGCGGTGGTGGCGACGATCACCTCCGACGCCGACGGCTATGCCGAGGAAGTGGCCGCGAAGTTCAAGGCCGCCGGCCTGCGGGTCGAGACGGACCTGAGGAACGAGAAGGTCGGCTACAAGGTGCGCGAGCACTCTGTGGGCAAGGTTCCGGTGATCGCCGTGGTGGGCCGCAACGAAGCCGCAGAGGGCAAGGTGGCCCTGCGCCGCCTCGGCTCCCAGGCCCAGGAGATCCTGACGGTTGAGGAGGCCATCCGCGTCCTCACCGACGAGGCCACGCCGCCGGACCTGAAGCGGGCGAACTCATAAGGGGCGCAGGGCGCCCTGCCGGACAGCAGACGCCCCGAACCGTTGCAGCGGGTGGGAAGCAGAGATCGACCCGATCCTCCCTGATCAGGGTGTCAGAGACCCCCAGCAGTCGATCAAGGTGAAACGGCGTCGTGCCGCCATTGGGTATAAGCATTGCCGCCTGCGGTCTCGACCATGGCGTAGAAACCATTTCAGGGACGTAGCACCCGCTGCCGTGAACGATAACGACAACAAAGCTGCCGCCGATACATTCTTTATGGTACGATGCCACCTATGGTAGCGCTTCGTCAAGCTAGGGTTGTGGGTTGATTTCTGTTCTGATCTTTTCCTCCACCCTGCTAGTGGCGGGCGTTCAGCCCGGCGCCCCCATTCAATTGGCTGCGCAGGACGGCCCAACTGAGGTAGAGGAAGTGGTCGTCGTCGGTGAGCGCGCCCGAGAGGCGGCTGAAGCCTTCGTCAGTTCGGTGGCCGCGCCGATCCCCGGTCGCAAGGCGGCGTTATGGCGCGAGTCAGTCTGCGTCGGTGTACTCGGCATGCAGGCGGAAGCCTCCCGTTTCATGGCCGACCGCGTGTCCGACTGGGCGTACAGTGTCGGTCTCGAGATCGAAGAGCCGGGCTGTCGCCCCAGCATCATCGTCACGGCGACCGAGGACGGGAATGCGACTGCGCGCGAACTGGTCGCTTCCCATCCCCGCGAGTTTCGTCTCGGCGCTTCCGGCTCCGACCGGGGCCGCGCGGCCCTGGATGCGTTTCAGAACACTCCCCGCCTGGTACGATGGTGGCACGTCAGCCTGCCCGTGAACGATGACACCGGCCTTCCGGTGGTGCGGCTTCCAGGGCAACCCCCATTTGCCGCACAGCAAATAAGGTCGCCAGCCGATCTGGGCCCCTACGGCAGGACTGTAGCCGGTTCATCTGTGATGGACCACACGCGGGACGACCTGATGCAGGTGATCATCGTGCTGGATGTGGCGGCGCTCGAACAGGCCGATTTCATCCAGATCACCGACTATGTGGCCATGATCGCCCTGGCCCAGATAGATCCGGATGTTGACCCAGCGTACCCGTCAATTCTCGACCTGTTCAGCGAGGAGGGCACGCAGGAGCCGGTTATGACCCGTTGGGATCGCGCCTATTTGCAAGCCCTTTATGGGGCGCCCCAGACCGCCTCCACAACCGGCGCAAACCTTTCCTCCATCGCCCTCAATCTCGCGCGGGAGCTTGGCTTGAGCGAAGAGGAAGAAACACTCGGCCCTACGGATTAGGGCGCATAGAGCACACGCCCTGGATCAGGCTTTCGGGAACGGGCCGGCGCGGCTGAGGCTGGAGGGGGGCGTCTTGCCGAGGCGCTGGCCGACCCAGCGGGCCGTCTCGATCAGGGCGTCCAGATCATAGCCGGTCTCGAAGCCGCCCCGGTGCAGCATGTACACGAGGTCCTCGGTTCCGATGTTGCCGGTGGCGCCGGGCGCGAAGGGACAGCCGCCGATGCCGCCCACCGAGGCGTCCAGAATGTCCACGCCCGCCTCGACCCCCGCATAGGCGTTGGCCAGTCCCGTGTTGCGCGTATCGTGGAAGTGCAGGCGCAGCTTCGCGTCCGGCGCGGCCTTGCGCGCGGCCTCGACCTTCTTCGTCACGGCCCAGGGATCGCCGGCGCCGATGGTGTCGGCCAGGGCGATCTCGTCCACGCCCAGGGCGCCGATGCGGCCGACGAGATCGGCGATCTGATCCACCGACACCTCGCCGTCGAAGGGACAGCCCCAGACGCACGAAATGGTCACCGACAGGGACGGCGCCGCATCGCCCGGGGCGGCGTTGTGACGGCGGGCCACGATGTCGGCCAGCATGGCCGCCTGACCCTTCAGGTCCAGACCCTGGTTCTTCAGGCCGAAGCCGTCGGTGGCGGCCACCGAGACATTGACCTCGTCCACCCCGGTTGTGAGGGCGCGGTCATAGCCCTTGGCGTTCAGCACCAGGCCGATGCGGCTGCGCCCGGTCGCCGGGGGCAGGTCGGCCATGACCTCTTCGGCCCCGGCCATCTGGGGCACATATTTGGGATGCACGAAGCTGACCGCCTCGATGCGGCGCGCGCCGGCCGCCTCCAGCCGCCGCACGAACCCGGCGCGCACGGCGGGCTCCAGCACGGCGGCCTCGTTCTGGAGGCCGTCGCGGGGACCGACCTCGACGATCTGGATGAAGCGGCTCACTGGTCGGGCTCGGGTTCAGGCTCTGGCTCGGGCGAGGCCACGGGCGTGTCCGGATCTTCGGCGGGCGTCGCCGTGTCGGTCGCGGGATCAGCAGCGGTCGCATCCGGATCGAGCAGGGTCGGGTCTTCGGTCCCCGGTTCGGCGTCGGGATCCAGCAGCGCCGGTTCAGGATCAACCTCTGGCCGCGTGGGGCGGCGCGCGGGGGCGGGCCGGGGCGCGGGGCGATAGAGGATCAGCTCGACCCGGTCGCCGTTGGCGTAGTTGACGCCCTCGACCCGGTCCTCGGCGCGGGCCTCGGCGCCCAGGCGGTTGAGGGCGGCGCGGAAGTTCGCATCCTGCCGCGCCTCGACCACGGCGGGACGGCCCGCGGCGATGGCGGCGGCGGCCCCGGCCTCGTCGGTGATGCGCGCGGCCGAGCCGAACAGGAACAGCACGCTGGGCTGGCTGTAGCCGGTCACCGCCACCGGCCCGGGCAGGCGCCCCTCGACCGGGTGCAGGCCGGTCTCGATCATGGCGGCCTTGAGGCGCGGCGAGACCCACAGGGGCTCCAGATTGCGCATCAGGCCCGCAAGGCTGGCGTGGGCGAGGATGCCGAGGGCCAGCGAGATCAGGACCGCCGCCACCCCCATGCGGTGATACAGCAGGAAGCCGCCGATGGCCGCCGCCGCCAGGGTCAGGCCGATGGTGGGCGTGGCCCAGGCCTGGGACGCCTCGCCGCCGAACTCGGACAGGGCGTAGAGGGCCGCGCCCAGCACATAGACCCCGCCCAGAACCGCCAGCGCCGTGCCGGCCCAGCGCGAGACCCGGCTGAGAGGACGGGTCAGGGACGCGGCCGCCAGCCAGGTCACGGCGCCGTACAGCGGCAAGGTCTGGTGCCACATGGGGTCGGGCGCCAGTTCGAACAGCAGCCAGGCCGGAACCAGCCAGGCCACGGCGAAGCGCACCCCCGGCTCGGCCCGGCGGGTCAGGCCGGTCTCCAGGGCCGCGGGCAGCATCAGGGTCAGGGGGAACAGCAGCAGGGGCGCCAGCAGCAGATGCCGCCCGGGCAGGCCCCAGTCCGCCTCGCCGCGGATGATCCGGGCCAGGATGTTGTCGTTCAGGGCGTGGCGCCAGACCTCGCCGTCTGTGGAGACGGTGGCGGCGATGGCCCAGGGGCCGAGGATGAGCGCCAGCAGGGGCAGGCCGCTCAGCCAGCCCAGCCGTCGCATCCAGGCCCAGCGCCGATCCATCAGGCCCAGGGTGACCAGCGCCAGGCCGACCACCAGCGGGGCGGTCAGGCCGCCCACCAGTATCGCGCCGCCCAGCGCGCCCCAGACGACCAGCTTCAGGGGCCGGGGCAGGCGGGGCGGCGGCCCGCCGCTGGCCGAGGCCTCCGCCTCGCCCTCGCGGGCCAGCACATACAGGCGCGCCAAAGCCGCCATCATCAAAGTGATCAGACCGGCCAGCAGGGCGTTGGCCTGGGCTACGCCCGCCAGGGTGGACATCAGGAAGGCGCCGCCCAGCAGGGCCCCGGCCAGGAACCCGGCGCGGGCGCCGAACAGCACGGACGCCCCCCAGGCGCAGGCCCAGGCCGCCAGCATCGCTCCCAGCAGGGACGGCAGGCGGTAGGGGCGGATGTCGCGGTCCTGGACGTCGGAGGTCAGGGCGGTGGCGGCGGCCTGAAACCAGTGCAGGCCGACGGCGGTGCGGATGCGGTCCTGGTCGTCGGCGCGGGTGTCGATCCAGTCGCCCCGCTCCAGCATGCGGGCGCTGACCTGGGCCGTGCGCGCCTCGGTGCGGTCCAGCACGGGGGTCATGATCAGGCCCGGCAGACCCGCGATCAGAGCGATCAGGGCCGCCAGCGCCGGGCCGCGCCAGCCGAGGATCAGGCGGTCAAGGTCGGGTCGCTGCATCGTCGTTCCTGTATCACGCCCGCGCCCGCCGTCTCCAGAAATCCTTTCCTCGCGTCACAAGCGAAGCCGTGGCGAAACGGATCGAACGGCGGTATTAACCCTTATGAACGGGCGCCGCCGCGCCTGACCTGAAACGATCCGAGGGGGACGACCATGCTGATCGCCTTGCCGCTGCTGGCCATTCCGGTGCTGCTTTACACCCTGATCGTGATCTTCGGCATGGATGGAGGATTCACCGCCGCCGGCGCCGACGCCGCGCTCAGGGACTCGCTGTTCACCATTCCCATGACCTCGGGCGCCACCTGGACCGTCGGGCCTGGGGATCTGCTGATCCTGTTCTCGCTGATCCTGCTGTTCTTCGAGCTGCTGAAATCCACGTCCAGCCAGAAGATCGCGATCATCAATCACGCCCTGTCGATGATCCTGTTCGTGGTCTGCCTGATCGCGTTCCTGCTGCTGCGCGGATTCGCGACCTCGACCTTCTTCCTGATCACGGTGATGGTGCTGCTGGACGTGCTGGCCGGGTTCATCGTGACCATCATCAGCGCGCGCAAGGACTTCGACATCGGCACGGCTGCGGGCTGATCCCGGCTCAGCCGAAGGCCAGGAAAACCAGGGCCACGGCGAGAACGTCAAAGGCGCGGGCGGCGAGGGCGGTCATGGTCGGCAGTCCCTGAAGGCGGAGGTCTCCGTTCAGGACTGCAAGGACCGGGCCAGACCGGGCGTTGGATCAGATGTCGGTGCGGGTGGTCTTTCCGGGTTTCGGGCGCCGGTCGCCGGACCCAGAATATTCGGTCCCGAGATAGCTGCCGCGCGCGGCGTCCAGCACCGGCGGACCCCCCTTGAGGCCTTTGCGGGCCCCGGTCTGGCCGATCATCTGGGCGGCGAAGACCGAAGGCTGGACCGGGTTCGGCGGCTTTGGCGCGGGCGCGGGCTCGTCGGCGGGCGCGGGTTGGTCATCTGAGGGCACAAGGGCGCGCGCGGGGCGCGGCTCGCCGTCGCGCCGTTCGTCCCCCTGACGGCGGTCGCCGGTGCGGCGCTGGGGGCCGCGCGGCTCAACCGGGCCGACAGGGCGCACCGGACCGGTCATTTCCTGCCGGGCTCCCCGGTCTGGGCCCCGGCCAGACGGTCCAGCTGGGCGCGCATCTCCTCCATCTGGCGTCGCATCTCGTTCAGGGCGGCGTCGCCGGCGGCGGGCGCGGCTTCGGCGGGCTTCTCAGGCTCGACCTTGGGCGCATAGGCCATGGGGGTGAACATCTTCATGGCCCGCTCGAACATGGCGATGTTCTGTTTCACCTGCTCGTCGAACATGCCCACACCCGGCGTCGCCCCGAAGGCGCGCGAGAACTGGGAGCGGAACTGCTCCTGCTGGCGCACGAAATTATCGAGAGACAGCTCCAGATAGCTGGGCAGGACCGACTGCATCTGGCCGCCGTAGAAGCCGATCAGCTGGCGCAGGAACTGGACCGGCAGCAGGGCCTCGCCCCGGCTTTCCTCCTCGAAGATGATCTGGGTCAGGACCTGACGGGTCAGGTCGTCGCTGGTCTTGGCGTCATAGACCACGAAGTCGACGCCCTCGCGGACCATGGCCGCCAGATCCTCGAGCGTCACATAGGCGCTGGTGGCGGTGTTGTAGAGACGCCGGTTGGCGTATTTCTTGATGACGACGGTGTCGCCCCCAGACCTGTCGCCCTTGCCGGTCTGGGCCTTGCTGGATTTCTTGCCGACTTCCGGTTGGGTGTCCGCCACGCTGTCACCGTCTGTTGTTTTTCGAACGGGGCATTATCCCGCAGCGCGGCGCCGGACGCCAGTGCATTGCGAAATGGCTCAGACGGGCGCCAGAACGACACCCACGAGGATCGCGGCCCAGTGGGTTCCGGCCCCGGCCACCACGAAGCCGTGCCAGATGGCGCGGCGGAACTTGACGCGCTGGTTGATGAAGATGAAGACCCCGGCGGTGTAGATCAGCCCGCCCGCCACCAGCAGGGTCAGGGCCACGGGGTGGACGGTCTCGATCATCGGCTTGAGCGCGAACACCGCCAGCCAGCCGAACAGCACATAGACCCCGCTCCAGAAGGCGTCGGAGATGCGCGGCGCAAGCATCTTGGCGAACACCCCGGCCAGGGCGAAACCCCACACCAGGAGCGTGAAGCCGATGGACCAGGCGCCCTCGAACCGCAGGACGGTGAAGGGGGTGTAGCTGCCGGCGATCATCAGGAAGATGGCCGCCTCATCCATGCGCCGCAGCACCGGGCGCGCGGCGCAGGGGTGGGTCAGGTTGTAGACGGTCGAGCAGGTCAGCATGGCGATCAGGCACAGGGCGTAGATCGCCGTGGCCATAGCCGTGCCGACTCCGCCGTAAACCGCCGACAGCACCGCCAGGATGACTCCGCCGACGGCCGCCAGGGCCAGGCCGACGATGTGCACCCACTTGTCCGCCAGCCGCTCGGCGCGCGTGCGGTAATGCTCCGCCATGTCCTGCTCGTCGGGCGTGCGGATGTGCGTGGCGAAGCGGCGGAACAACATGAGCATGACCTTTTCAAGCGGCGAAACGCGCCTATTGTTCCCGCCCAGCATGGCCCTGACATGGTGACGATCCGCTGAATCGACGGCTTTCGGGTGACGAAACGCTCCCGTTGAGGCAGAACCGCCACACTGAAATTCCTCCCGGAGTGAAATCCCATGTCCGACATCGTCATCGTCTCGGCCGCCCGCACCCCCGTCGGCTCCTTCCTCGGCGCACTGTCCTCCCTGCCGGCCCATGAACTGGGCGCCGTGGCCATCAAGGCGGCGCTGGAGCGCGCGGGCGTGAAGCCCGAAGAGGTGGACGAGGTGATCATGGGCCAGGTGCTGCAGGCCGGCGCCGGTCAGGGCCCGGCCCGTCAGGCCGCTGTGGCGGCGGGCGTGCCGGTGGAGTCGCCGGCGTGGAGCCTGAACCAGCTGTGCGGCTCGGGCCTGCGCGCGGTGGCCCTGGGCCTGCAGCAGATCACGGCGGGCGACGCGAAGATCGTGGTGGCCGGCGGGCAGGAGAGCATGAGCCAGGCGCCCCACGCGGCCAATCTGCGCAACGGCCAGAAGATGGGGGACCTGTCGTTCACCGACACCATGATCAAGGACGGTCTGTGGGACGCCTTCAACGGCTATCACATGGGCCAGACCGCCGAGAACATCGCCGACAAGTGGTCCATCGCCCGCGCCGACCAGGACGCCTTCGCCGTGGCCAGCCAGAACAAGGCCGAGGCCGCCCAGAAGGCCGGCAAATTCGACGACGAGATCGCGCCGGTGACGATCTCGACCCGCAAGGGGGACGTGGTGGTCGACAAGGACGAGTACATCCGCCACGGCGCCACCATCGAGGCCATGGAGAAGCTTCGCCCCGCCTTCGCCAAGGACGGGTCGGTGACCGCCGCCAACGCCTCGGGCCTGAACGACGGCGCCGCCGCGGTGGTGCTGATGACGGCGGACGAGGCGGCCAAGCGCGGGCTGAAGCCGCTGGCGCGCATCGCATCGTGGGCCACGGCGGGCGTGGATCCGGCCATCATGGGCACGGGCCCGATCCCGGCGTCGAGGAAGGCGCTGGCCAACGCGGGCTGGTCCGTGGGCGATCTGGACCTGATCGAATCCAACGAAGCCTTCGCCGCCCAGTCCCTGTGCGTGGTGAAGGAGTTGGGCCTGGACACCGCCAGGGTGAACGTGAACGGCGGCGCCATCGCCATCGGCCATCCCATCGGCGCCTCGGGCGCGCGGGTGCTGACCACCCTGCTGCACGAGATGAAGCGGTCCGGCGCGAAGAAGGGCCTGGCCACCCTGTGCATCGGCGGCGGCATGGGCGTGGCCATGTGCGTGGAGGCGGTCTAGCGCCTAGCGGTCGATCGAGGCCCGGAGCACGGGGGCGGCGTCAGGCTCGTCCAGCAGGGCGGGCAGGACGGCGCCGCCCGCGCCGATGACCAGGGCGGCGACGATGAAGGCGGAGACCACGGCCACGCCGGTCAGGCGAAAGCCCTCCCAGACATCGTCGTCATCGTTGTGGTGATCCATGCCGCCTCCGGGCTCGCCCATGGGCGAACGCTGGATTCAGAACAGCATGAGCGCGGGCTGCTTCGCAAGCGCAACCAAAGGAAAAGGCGGCGGTTTCCCGCCGCCTTCGCCATTTTCACGCAACTGTGTTGATCAGTTCGCCGTCAGCGGCCGGATCAGGATCTCGACGCGACGGTTCTGGCTGCGGCCGTCCACGGTGTCATTGGACGCGATCGGATTGCGCGAGCTGGCGCCCGCCACGTACAGGCGCTCGCGCATCACGCCTTCGCTGATCAGGAACTGGGCCACCGATGCCGCGCGCCGTTCCGACAGGGGCTGGTTGATGTGGTCGCCGCCCGTGGAGTCGGTGTGGCCGATGATGTCCACCACCGAGCGGTCATACTCGTTCATGACCCGCGCCACGTCCGCCAGGACGGGATGGAAGCGCTGGTTGATGTCGGCGCTGTTGGTGGGGAAGGTCACGTCGCCGGGCATGCGCAGCACCAGGTTGTCCCCCTGACGCGCCACGCCGACGCCGGAGCCGGACAGTTCAGCCTCCATGGCGCGCTGCTGGCGGTCCATGTACTGGCCGATGGCCGCGCCGCCCAGGGCGCCGACGCCGGCGCCGATCAGGGCGTTCTTGCGGCCCTCTTCGGAATTGTTGGTGTTGGTCAGATAGCCCAGCACGGCGCCGCCCAGCGCGCCGGCGATGGCGCCCGTCGCGGTGTTGTTGCGCGGCGCGTCGGTGCGATAGGGGTCGGTGGTGGTGCAGGCGGCGGCCAGCAGGGCCGCGACGCTGACGCCGGCGATCATCTTGATGTTCATGAGGGTAGTCCTTCCAGGGTTTCTTGAGTGACCCAGCCACTGGAACGCCTGGCGAAAGGCCAAGGTTCCGGTGCGGCCGCTTGAAGCGAAGCCATAACGACCTTTTGCCATCGGGATGATGAACGGCGTAAGACGGCCTTCGTTCACCTCCGCGAGATTTCCCGTGACCGACAGCGCCATCATTCCCGTCTCCATGACCCGCTTCGATGCGGAATTTCAGGGCTTTGCCGACGACCTGGGGGCGTCCTTCGCCCGCTACGGCTTCGCCGTGGTGGCGGACCACGGGCTGGACGAGGCGGTGATCGGGGCGGCGCTGGACGACGCCAAGGCCTTCTTCGCCCTGCCCGACGGGGTCAAGCGGGCCTATCACCAGCCCGGCACCGGCGGGGCGCGCGGCTACACGCCCTTCGGCGTCGAGGCGGCCAAGGACGCCAAGGCCGTGGACCTGAAGGAATTCTGGCACGCCGGGCGCGAACTGCCTGAAGGGCACCCCTACCGCAAATACATGCGGGACAACGTCTGGCCCGCCGAGGTCCCGACCTTCGAGGCCCACGTCTACGGGATGTTCCAGGCGCTGGACGCCCTGGGCGGCAAGCTGCTGCGGGCCATCGCGCGGTACCTCGAACTTCCCGACGACTTCTTCGCCGACAAGGTGGCGCTGGGCAATTCGGTGCTGCGCCTGCTGCACTATCCGCCGGTGCCAGCCGACGCGCCGGGCGTGCGGGCCGGAGCCCACGAGGACATCAACGTCATCACCCTGTTGCTGGGCGCCGAGGAGGCGGGGCTGCAACTGCTGGACCGGGACGGACGGTGGCTGTCCATCGCGCCGCCGCCGGGCGCCCTGGTGGTCAACATCGGCGACATGCTGCAGCGCCTGACCAACCATGTGCTGCCGTCCACCACCCATCGGGTGGTCAATCCGGCGCCGGAGCGGCGCGGCTTCTCGCGCTACTCCACCCCGTTCTTCCTGCATTTCGAGCCGGAATACGAAATCCGCACCCTGGACAGCTGCGTCTCGGCCGACAATCCGGATCGCTATCCGGAAGGGATCACGGCCGAGGACTATCTGCTGCAGCGCCTGCGCGAGATCCGGCTGCTCTAGACCGAAATCGGTTCAGTCGGACGCCTTCCGACCGGGCTCAGATTTCGGTCCCGTTCAAAGGCTCTAGCGGGCGATGCGCAGGTCCGAAATGCTGCGGGCGATGGCGCGGAAGGCCTCGCGCAGGTCGGTGTCGCCGCTGGGCAGATAGACGTGATCCGCGCTGGTGGCGCAGGACTCGATGACCTCACGGGCGGTGTCCACCACATTGGGGGTGTCGTCGTTCGCGTTGGCGACGTCCAGACCCACCGTATAGATGATGATGTCCTCATCCTTCATGGCGTCGCACAGCTCCACCGCCTGCTGGAAGGGGCTGCCGTTCTGGGCGTCACAGCGGTTGTGCCAGTTGGTGTCGCCGCTGCCGGCCCCGGCGTTCTGGGCGATGACGCCGTCGCAGTAGGGCGTGTTGAACTCGCCGTCGGTCATCATCACCACGACCTTGAGCAGGTTGTTGGAGCCGTAAGCTGCGGCGCGGTTCATGGTGCTGGGCCACAGGCTGTTGAAGTTGGGGGAAACCGCGTACCAGCCCCAGGCCAGCCCCACCTGTCCGGCGGTGGAGCCGCCCGCCGTAAGCTGGCCGATCTGCTGGGTCAGATAGGTGCGGTCGCTGGTCAGGGGGACCAGGGCGTTGGACGGGCAGTTGTTGCCGGGAATCGGATAGTTGGCCCCCACACGCGCCTCGGCGGGCGAGCGGTCGGTGTAGGCGTCGGCCCCGGTCCGTTCGCTGACGCAGGTGCTGATCTGGCTGGTCCGCTCCGCGCCCCATCGACCGGTGTAGGTGAAGTACTGGCAGCCATAATCCGCGCACCACGCCGTGCCGCCGGACGAATAGCTCTGGCCGCGCGGGTTCGAGCCGGACAGCACGAAGGTGTTGGCCGTGCGGTCGGCCACGACGTAGGTCGTGTCGTTCAGGGTGTTCAGGCCGTTCACATTGAAGATGCGGACCTGGCCGCCGTTCTGGAACCCGTGGTTGTTCGAGGTGATGGTGACGGCGCAGTCGTTGCGCTGGCACTCCACAACCCGGCCGTTGCCCCAGTAATTTCCGTAGGAATAGGGATTGATGTCCTGGCCGGACGCGGTCTGCAGGCGGAAGGTGTTGGTGTTCACGCGCCGGACCCGGAACGCCTGATCATTGATCTGGGTCATGCCGCCCACGTCCCAGACATAGACGAAGTCGCCGGTCTGGAAGCCGTGGCCGTTGGAGGTGACCGTGATGCGGCTGTTGCTCTTCGAGATCGCGGAGATCGTCCGGGTGGATCCGGTGGACCAGGCGGCGCCTGTGATGTTGCGGCTGGACGGCGGTGTTCCGCGCGCGGCGTTGGCCATGGAGCCGAGGTTCACGCCCATGGCATACGGAATGATCGCCGCCTTGGAGTAGTAGGGCGTCTGCTGGGTTTGCACGACCAGCTCCACCAGCTCGGTGGCGGAGTCGCGCAGGGTGGCGATGCGGCTGCCGGCCATGGACCCGGTGATGTCCAGCACCAGGGCCACCTCAAGATTGGTGGACGAACGGAGCACCTCGGATTCCACGCCCACCTGCACCTGATCCTCCAGGACCTGGCCGTAGGGGGGCAGGAAGATGTTGGCCACCAGGGTGTCCACGTCCACCTTGGAGTTCGCGATCACCGCGCCGTCTTCGGTCAGGTGGAAGGTTGTAAGGTCCTCGCGCAGGGCGATCTGGGGATAGGCCTGAAGGTTGGCGCGCAGGGCGGCCATGCCTACGGTCGTGATGCCGGCGTCGTCCATGTGGGATGACCGGGCGGCCGCCAGGGCCGCGGCGTCCAGAGCGTCCTGTAGATTGGCGCGCACGGTGGAGATGCGGTGCACGTCCACGCCCACCAGGGCGGTCATGGCCAGCACCGGCAGGGCCAGGGCGAACATCATCGCCACGCCGCCGTGCCGGGCGCGCGCGAAGCTGCGCATCAAACGCGTGAAACCGCCCAGCCGCGTCGCCATGCGCCGGAACCCCCGCATCCGTGGCGGACCTCATGTCCGCGTCAGACGCCGAGAATGGACGATCCAGGTAAAGAAAAGGCTCAACGGGCTGGGTTAACGCCCGTCACCCATCCCGAAAAAAAGGGTGTCCCGTCCGCCCGGGCGAAGGCGGACGGGATGATCCGTCAGGCCTCCCAGCCGCAGTCCTGGCCGCGGTTCTGTTCGGTCAGCCAGGTGTCCAGCGGGGCGAAATACTGGGCCACCGCCGTGGCGTCGTTCTCGGGCGAGCCGGTGAAGGCTTCCATGGCCCGGGGCCAGGGCTGGGACATGCCCATCTCCATCATGGCGTTGAAGCGCCGACCCACTTCCTCGTTCCCGTAGACCGAGCAGCGGTGCAGCGGCCCGTCCCAGCCGGCGATGTCGCAGGCCGCGCGGTGGAACTGGAACTGGTAGATGTGGGCCAGGAAGTAGCGTGTGTAGGGCACGTTGCCGGGCACATGGTACTTGGCGCCGGGGTCGAAGGCGTTGTCCGGGCGCGGTCCGGGCGGGACCAGGCCCTGATAACGCAGCATATTGGCCGACCAGGCATCGTTGTATTGCGCCGGCGTCGTCGCGCCCGACTGCACGTCCCAGCGCCAGCGATCGACCATCAGGCCGAACGGCATGAAGGCGATCTTGTCCATGGCCATGCGCAGCAGGAAGGTGATGTCCTCCTCCTCGCCGGGGACGGTGTCCAGCAGGTCGATCTGGCTCAGATAGGTGGGCGTGGCCGCCGACAGGGCCGCGAAATCGCCGATCGCCTCGTGGAAGCCGTCGTTGGCGCCGTTGCGGAACAGGAAGGGCTGCTGGTTGTAGGCGCGCTGGTAATAGTTGTGGCCCAGCTCGTGGTGCATGGTCTGGAAGTCTTCGGCGTTGACCCGCGTGCACATCTTGATGCGCAGGTCGTCCACATTGTCCAGGTTCCAGGCCGAGGCGTGGCACACCACCTCGCGCCCCTCGGGTCGCGTGATCTGCGACCGCTCCCAGAAGGTGTCGGGCAACGGGTCCAGGCCGATGGAGGTGTAGAACCGCTCGGATGTGCGGGCGATCTGCTCGGCGTCATAGTCCGCCGCCACCAGCAGCTCGGTCAGGTCGACGGTGGATTCCGGCAGGTTGGCGGGCGCCACCACGTCATAGATGTTGCCCCACTGCTGGGACCACATGTTGCCCAGAAGATCGGCGCGGATCGGGCCTGTGGCGGGCTGGACCTCGTCGCCGTAACGCTCGTTCAGGCGGGCGCGCACATAGCAGTGCAGGTTCTCGTAGAACGGCTGGACCTGGGCCCACAGCCGATCGGTCTCGGCGGCGAAGGCGTCCGGGTCCATGTCATAGCCCGAGCGCCACATGGCGCCGGTGTCGGCGTAGCCCAGCTCGCGCGCGCCCTCATTGGCGACCTCCACCAGCCGGGCGTAGTCCTCGGCCATGCCGGGAGAGATGGTGCGCCAGCCCTCGTACATGGCGCGGGTCACTTCCGGATCGCGGGATTCGGCGATGATCTCCTCGGCCTCGTTCAGGGTCAGCTGGCGGCCCTGGTATTCGAAGCGGCCTGTGGCGTAGGTGGAGTCCAGGCGCGTGGCGATCTCGGCCAGTTCAGCCGCCGCGCCGGGGCGGTTGGGGGCCGGCATGGTCAGGCCCTGGCGCAGGATGTCCAGCTTGCGGCGGGTCTCGGGATCGGCGTCCACATCGTTGAAGTGGGCCGCGGCGTTGGCCAGCTCGACGCCCAGCTCGGTGTATTCGGTGTTGGCCCGGGCCTCCAGCCACATGGTGTCGTGGATGATGTAGGTGTTGCGCACCCAGGCCACGCGCGCGGCGTATTCGGCCACGTCCGTGAGGCGGGCTTCTGCGTCCAGCACGAAGGCGCGCGCGCCCTCCGGCGTGGCGGGGAAGGCGCTGGTCGCGGCGGTCGGGGCGGGCGCCGGGCCTTGCGCCTGGGCCTCCATGCTCGCGCAGGCGACGAGGCCCGTGGTGAGGGCGCAGGCCGCCGTCGCGGCCATCAGCAGGCGTTTCATCTTGATCTCCTTCATGGAGCCCTGAGCCGGCCCCTTTGATGGCGCGCATGGGAAGCGCCGCCGTGCGTCCCGTCAAGCCTCGGCCGTCAGGGTCTCAATCCAGAACGCAGTTCGCCAGACCATCGTTGCGGACGGTGCCCATGGCGGCCTGAATCTGGCTTGCGCGACGACGCACATAGGGGCCGGGACTGGCGGCCTGATAGCGGCGCGGACTGGGCAGGATGGCCGCCAGCCGCGCCGCCTGGGAGGCGCTGAGATCGGCCGCCGAAACGCCGAACCAGTGCCGGGCCGCCGCCTCGGCGCCGTAGACCCCGGGCGCCCACTCGGCCACGTTCAGATAGACCTCCATGATGCGGCGCTTGGGCCAGACCGTCTCGATCAGCACGGTGTAGCCCGCCTCAAGTCCTTTCCGCACCCAGCTGCGCTGGGGCCACAGGAAGACGTTCTTGGCGGTCTGCTGACTGATGGTGGAGCCGCCGCGCACCTGACCGCCGCGCCGGTTGCGCTCCAGCGCCTGTTCGATGGCCTCCATGTCGAAGCCCCGGTGCGAACAGAAGCGCGAATCCTCGGCCGCGATCACCGCCCGCACCAGATGGGGCGAGATGTGGTTCAGGGAGCGCCAGCGATAGTCGACGCCCTCGCCCTCGATCACCCGCGTCAGCATCAGCAGGGTGGTCGGGGGCGGCGCCACGGCGTGCATCAGCACCCCGCCCAGCGGCAGCAGCAGAATGATCAGGGCCAGGATCAGAAGAGGCCGCCCCCGCCGCCCCTCTCGTTCTTTTGTCATGGGGCATTGATACGCGAGCCGCGCCGGGCGGCAAGCGTCAGTCGAACACCCGCGCCGCCTCGTCCGGCGCCAGCAGCCGCCACTGACCCGGCTCAAGATCGTCGGGCAGGGTCAGGCCGCCGACGCGCTCACGGTGCAGGGCCTCCACATGGTTGCCCACGGCGGCGAACATGCGCCGCACCTGATGATAGCGGCCCTCGGTCACCGTCAGCCGCGCTTCGGTGGGTGTGATGATTTCCAGCTCCGCCGGGGCCAGCGGCTTGGCCTCGCCCTCCAGCATCAGTTCGCCCGAGGCGAACAGGGCGCCTTCGGTCCCCGCCAGCGGCCGGGCCAGCGTCGCGCGATAGACCTTGGCCACATGGCGCCGGGGCGAAATCACACGGTGCAGGAAGTCCCCGTCGTCGGTCAGCAGCAGCAGGCCCGAGGTGTCCTTGTCCAGTCGCCCGATGGTGGATATGGCCGGGTCGCGCCGGCGCCAGCGGTCGGGCAGGACGTCGTGGACGAGGGCCCCGTCTTCCTTGTGGGAACAGGTCATGCCCAGCGGCTTGTTCAGCAGCAGCACCAGACCCGGCGGCGGGTCCAGCGGCGCCCCATCGATCTGCATGCGCTGCGACAGGTCAGGGGTCACGGGGATGCGTTTCGACACATCCGCCACGTCCACGCCGTCCAGCACGATGCCGCCCGCCTGCGCCAGCCGCCCGATCTCGGTGCGCGACCCGTAGCCCATGTTGGACAGCAGCTTGTCGATACGGGACGTCTGGGTCTTGCTCACTTCACCGCCTCGAACACCTTGTAGCCGCCCTTGTCCGCCACGGGCCGGACCCTTGCGAAGGCGGCGTTCAGTTCGGCCTCGTAAGGCAGGTGGCGGTTGGCCACCATCCACAGCACGCCGCCCTTTTTCAGCATGGCCGCCGCCTTTCGGATGAAGGCCTGACCCAGCGCCTTGTCCTCGGCCCCGCCGTCGTGGAACGGCGGGTTCATGACCACGAAGTTCAGCTCCGTCAGGTCCATTGTCCGGGCGTCGGCCCAGTGCAGACGTACGCGAGGGTCCTCCACATTGCGCCGCGCGCACTCAACCGCCCGCCGGTCCAGATCGATCATGTCCAGGCTGGTCACGGCGGGCGAGGCCAGCGCCACGGTGGACAGGGCGCCGAAACCGCAGCCCAGGTCCGCACCCGCGCCCTTCAGAGCCGGGAGGCTGGCGGCCAGCAGGGCCGTGCCGCCGTCGATGCGGTCCCATCCGAACACGCCCGGCTGGGACCAGGCGTCCAGCCCGGGCACACGGCGCGCCGCCCCGGCCTCGATGGCGGCGTCCAGCCCGGTGACGTCCCGGGGCCGCACCAGCTCACAGCGCCGGTGGTGGGCCTTGGCGCTCTCGACGGGCTCCAGCCCGAACTCGCGCAGCTCCTTGCCCAGGCGCGACCCGCCCTTGAGCTTGGGCGCCATGACGTCCAGCCGCCCGCCCGGCTTCAGCGCCTGCAGGGCCAGCGCCAGCACATACCGCCGTTCCAGCACGCCGGGGGGCGCGAGGATGGTGGCGGCATCCAGCGATCCGGCCGAAACCTCCGCCAGATCGGCCGAGCCGGGGATCAGGGGCGAGGTCTGGACGGCGTCGGCGGGCGGATCGAACACCGCCGGGGGGCGGCCATAGAGAATGCTGGTCATGGCCGCGCTATAGCCGGTCCGCCGCCGCCTGCGAAGCGATGGGGATGATCCGTCCCGCCGCCGTGACACCCCCGCCCGCATCGGGCACAAGCGCTCCATGCTCGCCGAATCCCCCCCGCCCGCCGCCGCGCCCGACATGGCGCGCGCCCGCGAGACTCTGGAACGGGTCTGGGGCCACGCGGATTTCCGCGGGCTACAGGCCTCCGTGGTGGAGCAGGTTCTGGCCGGGCGCGACGTGCTGGCGGTGCTGCCCACCGGCGGCGGCAAGAGCGTCTGCTATCAGATCCCCGCCATGCTGCGCCCCGGTCTGGGCCTTGTCGTCTCGCCCCTGATCGCCCTGATGACCGATCAGGTGGAGGCGCTGAAGCAGCAGGGCGTGCGCGCCGCGCGACTGGATTCCGGCGTGTCGCTGACGGACCGCTCGGCCATCTGGGATGCGGCGCGGGCGGGCGAGCTGGATCTGCTCTATGTGTCGCCCGAAGGTCTGGCCCAGCCCCACATGATCGATCGGCTGGCCAGCCTGCCGCTGGCCCTGATCGCCATCGACGAGGCGCACTGCGTGTCCCAATGGGGCCATGACTTTCGCCCCGATTACCGGGATCTGGGGCGGCTGGCCGGGATGTTCCCCGGCGTGCCCCGCATCGCAGTCACCGCCACCGCCGATGCGCGGACCCGCGACGACATCCTGGCCTCCCTGCGCCTGTCCGACGCCGCCGTTTTCGTGGACAGTTTCGACCGGCCCAATCTGCAGCTGATCGCCGAGCGCAAGGTCAACGGCTCGCGGGCCCGCACCGACGCGCGGGTGGTGGAGCTGGTGGGCGAGCGAAGCGGCAAGTCGGGGGTGGTCTATTGCGGCTCGCGCGACGGCTGCGAGCGGCTGGCGGACCAGCTGAGACAGACGGGCGTGCACGCCATCGCCTATCACGCGGGCATGGCGCCGGCCGAGCGCGACAAACGGCTGGAGCGGTTCCTGGCCGAGGACGGGGCGGTGATGGTGGCCACCATCGCCTTCGGCATGGGGGTGGACAAGCCGGACGTGCGCTTCGTCATCCACGCCGATCCGCCGGGCAGCCTCGAGGCCTACTGGCAGGAGATCGGCCGGGCGGGCCGCGACGGCGAACCGGCCGAGGGCGTCACCCTGTACGGCCCCTCCGACATCGCCTGGGCCCTGCGCCGCCTCGACGGCCGGCCCATGGACGAGACGGTCAAGCAGGTGCAGGTGCGCAAGGTGCGCCAGCTGTTCGCCATGCTGGACGGCGCCGCCTGCCGGCCCCAGGCGGTGCGCCGCTACTTCGGCGAGACCGACGCGAAACCCTGCGGCCAGTGCGACGTCTGCCTCGATCCGCCCCAGACCCATGACGCCACCGTGCAGGCGCAAAAGGCCCTGGCGGCGGTCCAGCGGCTGGACCAGCGCTTCGGCCGGGGCCGGGTCATCGACCATCTGACCGGCCGCACCAAGGATGTGCAGGGCTGGGAGACCGCCCTGTCCACCTGGGGCGTGGGCGCCGACATCTCGCCGAACGGCTGGCGCGAGGTGATCGACCATCTGCTGTTCGAGGGCCTGCTGGAGGAAGATCCCAACGAGGGCAAGCCGCTCCTGCGGCTGGGCGATCCCGAGGCGGTGCGCGGGGTGTATCGGGGCGAGCGCACGGTGGAGGTGGCCCGCGTGCCCCTGCGCCACGATCCCACCACCCGTTCGGGCAATCCGCGCCAGAGGGGTGCGGGGGGTGGCCGTCAGAGCCGCGCTGCGGTGCTGGAGACCCTGCCGGCCGATGTGCGCGAGCGGTTCGAGGTGCTGCGCGCCTGGCGCCGCGACCGGGCCGCGGAACAGCACGTGCCGCCCTATGTCATCTTTCAGGACCGCACCCTGCTGGAGATCGCCATGACCGAGCCCGGCTCGCTGGACGCCCTGTCGCGGGTGTCCGGGGTGGGGCAGGGCAAGCTGGACCGCTACGGGCGGGCGGTGCTGGACGTGCTGGCCGCAGGCTGAGCAAGGAACCGCTCCACCGCCGCCATGAACTGTCGGGGGCGGTCGATCATGACCATGTGCTGGGCGCCCTCTATGCGCACGAAGCGGGCGGCGCGCCGCAGACGCAGGAAGCCCTGACGAAAGCCCTGGTCCACCTGATGGCGCGGGCTGTCGGTGGCGTCGCTCCAGCCATAGACCACGGTGACCGGAGCGATGACGCGGGCCAGGTCGGCGCGCAGATCGGTGGTCATGACCTCATAGATGCCCTGGGCCAGCACGCGCCGGTCGCCGCCCTGCCAGCCCATGGCGTGCACCACCGCGTCGGTCGCCCCGCCCAGACGCTCGCCCACCGCGCCAGCCTGTTGCCGTAACACCTGGTCGCCCAGGAACAGCACGGCGGTGCGCGCCACCTCGGCGATGGGCGCCACATCGGCTGCGGTGGCCCGGGCGTTGATCAGGGAGGGGAAGAAGGGCGAAGCGTCGACCACCATCACCCGGCCCACGCGGCCGGGCGCGTCGGCGGCCATCTTCAGGGCGATCTGGCCGCCCATGGAGTGGCCGATGACAGCGGGGCGCTCCAGCTCCTGCTCGGCCATGTAGCGGCGCAGCTCATCGGCGATGGCGGCGGTCAGCGGGCCGCGGGCATTGGCGCCCGGCGCGGTGTCGCCGAAACCGTTCACCGCCACCACATGCACCCGGTAGCGGTTCTGCAGCGCCCGCGCGGTGTCATCCCAGACGGCGGGGGTGGAGGCCAGGCCGGGGATCAGGATGACGTCGGGACCGGCGCCCCTTGCGGTCACGGCGATGCGCTCGGACTGGAAGGCCTGGGCGGAGGCGGGCGCGGCGAAGGCGAGGATCAGAAGGGTCAGGATGAGACGGGCCATGACCGTCCCTAACGTCCGATCACGGCGAACGGGTGACGAAGCGGTGTCAGGC
Organism: Brevundimonas sp. BAL450; assembly: GCF_015767455.1. Classification (NCBI taxonomy): domain Bacteria; kingdom Pseudomonadati; phylum Pseudomonadota; class Alphaproteobacteria; order Caulobacterales; family Caulobacteraceae; genus Brevundimonas; species Brevundimonas sp. BAL450. Next base: position 141,736 of record NZ_JADWOW010000052.1, on the reverse strand, counting down.
CAAGAACCGCAGCACCAGCGGCAGGCCCATAAGCAGGGCCACCAGCAGGACGATGGCCAGGGGCGCGAAGCGGCGGCGCACCGAGACGCTGCGCCGGGCGCCCAGCATGCCCGCCGCCGCCCAGGGTGCGGCCAGCACGCCCAGCGCCAGTCCCAGGTCCCGCGCCGGGAGGTCGCCGGTCCCGGGAAGATCGTCGGGCTCGCCTGAGATGAACTCGCCCGACTGAACCCTGGCCAGAATGGCGCGGGCGTCCAAGGCTTCGTCCTCGGGCGCCATGACGCGAAGACCGCCGACAGCGCGCTGCATGAGCGGGTCCATGCCGATCAGGTGATGATCCGCCACCTCGGCCCGGATGCCGGCCGAGCGCAGCAGGCCCGCGGCCAGTTCGGCCTCGTGCAGATCATGGAAGCGGCCGACCTCGATGGACATGGCCTCAGGATAGCACACCCATCCACCACAGGCCCACGGCCAGAACCGCAAGGGCGGCGTAGAACCCCACCACGATGATGGCCCCGTCGCGGTTCCTGACGTCCTCCGGGTGGCTGGCCGGATAGAACCGCTCGGACCACAGGCAGAATGCGCCCTGTTCGATCACCACCATCACGGCGATCAGCGCACCCCAACGGTTGGAAAGAACCAGGCCCAGCGCCGCAGTGGCCAGCAGCAGGGCGTCCAGATGCAGCCAGGCGCTCACGACACGCTCGATGCGCGGAACGGGTTTGAGGGTGATGCCCGCCAGGGCCCGGTCCATCAGGGCGTTCATGCGCGCGCGTCGCCAGCCGGCCAAACCGGCCAGTCCATAGACCGCCCCCAGCATCCACGCCGCCCACTGCATGGGGCGACGCTAGGTGGGCGGGCTCAGCGCGGCGACTGACGGAATCTGTCGGGGATCAGAGGTCCAGCAGGAAGCGCTGGGGATCCTCGAGGTTTTCCCTGATGCGCACCAGGAAGGTCACGGCTTCCTTGCCGTCCACGATGCGGTGATCGTAGCTGAGGGCGAGGTACATCATCGGGCGGATCTTCACCTCGCCGTTCACCGCCACCGGGCGCTGGACGATGTTGTGCATGCCCAGGATGCCGGACTGGGGCATGTTCAGGATCGGCGTCGACATCAGCGAGCCGTAGATGCCGCCGTTGGTGATGGTGAAGGTGCCGCCCTGCAGCTGGTCCAGGGTCAGGTCGCCGTCGCGGGCGGCCTTGCCCAGGCCGGCGATGCCCTTTTCAATTTCAGCCAGGGAGAGCTGGTCGACGTCGCGCAGCACAGGCACCACGAGGCCCTTCTCGGTGCCCACGGCCACGCCGATGTCATAGTGGTTCTTGTAGATGATGTCCGTGCCGTCGATCTCGGCGTTGACCGCCGGGATTTCCTTCAGGGCCGCGACCACGGCCTTGGCGAACAGGCTCATGAAGCCGAGCTTGACGCCGTGACGCTTCTCGAAGCTGTCCTTGTAGGCGCTGCGCAGGGCCATGACCGCGCTCATGTCCACCTCGTTGAAGGTGGTCAGCTGGGCGGCGGTGTTCTGGGATTCCTTCAGGCGCCGGGCGATCGTCTGGCGCAGGCGGGTCATCTTGACCCGCTCCTCGCGCGGGCCCGTGGCGCGGGGCGCGGACGGGGCGGCGGGGGCCGGAGCAGCAGCAGCGGGCGCGGCTTTCGGGGCGTCGGCGGCGGCCAGGGCGTCGCCCTTGAGGATCCGGCCGTCCTTGCCCGACCCATCGATGGCCTTGGGATCCAGATTCTTCTCGGTCACGATGCGCTGCACCGAGGGCGACAGGTGGGGGGCGTCCCCGCCCTTGTCGGTCACCTGGGCGCTGCCGGCGTTGGCGGCGGGCGCCGAGGGGGCAGCGGCAGCGCCTTCGCCGGCGGCCACCTTGCCGATCACCTGACCGGGGGTGACGGTGGCGCCCTGTTCGGCGGTGATCTCGGCCAGCACGCCGTCGGCGGGGGAGGAGACCTCCACGGCCACCTTGTCGGTCTCGATCTCGACCAGGACCTCGTCCTTCTTCACCGCGTCGCCGGCCTTCTTGAGCCAGGCGCCCATGGTTCCTTCGGCCACGCTCTCGCCCATGGTGGGGGTGGTCAGGTCGATGGTTTCGGTCTTGCCGGCGGCCTTGGCAGGCTTGGCCTCAGCTTTGGCTTCCGCCTTGGGGGCGTCTTTGGCGGGCGCGTCCTTGGCAGGTGCAACCGCGCCGCCCTCGGTGACCTTGCCCAGCACGGCGCCAGCGGTGACCGTGTCGCCTTCACCGGCGGTGATTTCGGCCAGCACGCCGTCGGCGGGGGCCACGACCTCCAGCGAGACCTTGTCGGTCTCCAGCTCCACCAGCAGTTCATCCTTCTTCACCGCGTCGCCGGCCTTCTTGGTCCACTTGGCGACGGTCGCCTCGGAGACGGATTCGCCGAGGGTGGGGGTGAGGATGTCGGCCATGGGAAGGTCCAGTATCTTTCGTGATCAGTCGGGCGAGGTCGGGCGGGCGAAATGGGTCGGGCAGGCGAAGTCGGGCGGGCGGTTCAGGCGAGGGCTTCGGAGAGGAAGGTCTCCAGCTCCTTGAGGTGTCGGCTCATCAGGCCTGCGGCGGTGGAGGCCGAGGCGGGACGGCCCACATATCGGGCGCGCCGGGCCTTGATGTCCAGCTTGTCGAGGGTCAGCTCCAGCCACGGATCGACGAAAGTCCAGCCGCCCATGTTCTTGGGCTCTTCCTGGCACCACACCAGTTCGGCGTCGGGGAAGCGGGCCAGCTCGGTCATCAGCGACTTCATGGGCCACGGATAGAACTGCTCCAGACGCATCAGATAGATGTCGTCGACGCCCTTGCCATCCTTTGCCGCCGTCTCGCGGGCTTCCAGCAGGTCGTAATAGACCTTGCCCGAGCACAGCACCACGCGGCGGATGTCCTTGTCGGCCTTGAGCTTGACGTCCGTCGTTTCGGGCCGGGTCTGGGCATCGTCGTGCAGCACCCGGTGGAAGGTCGAGCCCTCGGCCAGTTCGTGCAGGGGCGACACCGCCTTCTTGTGACGCAGCAGCGACTTGGGCGTCATGATGATCAGCGGCTTGCGGAACGGCCGGTGCATCTGGCGGCGCAGGATGTGGAAATAGTTGGCCGGGGTGGTGCAGTTGGCCACCTGGATGTTGTCCTCGGCGCAGGCCTGAAGGAACCGCTCCAGACGGGCGGAGGAGTGCTCGGGTCCCTGGCCTTCGTAGCCGTGGGGCAGCAGCATGGTCAGGCCGCACATGCGCAGCCATTTGCGCTCGCCGGAGGTGATGAACTGGTCGATCACCACCTGGGCGCCGTTCACGAAGTCGCCGAACTGGGCCTCCCAGAGGACCAGGGTATTGGGGTCCGACAGGGCGTAGCCGTACTCGAAGCCCAGCACCGCTTCCTCGGACAGGGCCGAGTCGATGACCTCGAACTGGGCCTGGCCTTCGCGCAGGTTGTTGAGGGGGACGTAGCGTTCCTCGGTGGTCTGGTCGATGACGCCCGAGTGACGCTGGCTGAAGGTGCCGCGCACCGAGTCCTGGCCGGACAGGCGCACCGGGAAGCCCTCGTCCAGCAGACCGGCGAAGGCCAGGCTTTCGGCCGTGGACCAGTCGATGTTCTCGCCGGACTCGATCATCTGGCGGCGGCCGTCCATGACGCGCTTCAGCGTCTTGTGGATGTCCACATCGTTGGGAACGGTGGTCAGGCGGTGGCCATACTCGCGCAGTTTCTCAGCGGGGATGCCGGTTTCGCCGCGCCGCTCGTCGCCCTCGGGCAGGCCCAGGCCCTTCCACTGGCCGTCCAGCCAGTCGGCCTTGGAGGCCTTGTAGTCCTTGCCGGCCTCGAACTGCTCATCGAGGAATTTCTCGAAGGCGGCGATCTCGGCGTCCACGTCTTCCTGGGTCAGCACACCCTCGTCGATCAGGCGCTGGGCGTAGATTTCGCGCGTCGACGGCTGGGCCCTGATCTTCGAATACATCAGGGGCTGGGTGAAGGTGGGATCGTCGCCCTCGTTGTGGCCGAAGCGGCGGTAGCAGAACATGTCCACCACCACGTCCTTCTTGAAGATCTGGCGGAACTCCGCGGCCACCTTGGCGGCGAAGACCACGGCCTCGGGATCGTCCCCGTTGACGTGGAAGATCGGCGCCTGGACCATCAGGGCCACGTCCGAGGGATAGGGCGAGGAGCGGCTGTTCCGCGGGCTGGTGGTGAAGCCGATCTGGTTGTTGATGATGAAGTGGATGGTGCCGCCGGTGCGGTAGCCCTTCAGCCCCATCAGGGCGAAGCATTCGGCCACCACGCCCTGGCCGGCGAAGGCCGCATCGCCGTGGATCAGCAGGGGCATGACCTTGGAACGGTCCAGCGCCCATTCGGCCTCGGCCTTGCCGGCGTTGGCCTCGCGGATGTCGTGGGCCTGCTTGGCGCGCGCCTTGCCCAGCACCACCGGATTGACGATCTCCAGGTGCGACGGGTTGGCGGTCAGCGACAGGTGCACGGTGTTGCCGTCGAACTCGCGGTCCGACGAGGCGCCCATGTGGTATTTGACGTCGCCCGAGCCCTCGATGTCGGACGGCATGGAGCTGCCGCCCTGGAACTCGTGGAATATGACTTCGTAGGGCTTGCCCATGACGGCGGCCAGCACGTTCAGACGGCCCCGGTGGGCCATGCCCAGCACGATTTCATCGACGCCCATGGCGCCGCCGCGCTTGATGACCTGCTCCAGCGCCGGGACCATGGCCTCGCCGCCGTCCAGGCCGAAGCGCTTGGTGCCGGGGAAGCGCTTGTGCAGGAAGCGCTCGAAGGTCTCGGCCTCGATCAGCTTGGACAGGATGGCGCGCTTGCCGTTGGCGGTGAAGGTGATCTCGCGATCATTGCCTTCCTTGTCGCGGCCCTCGATGCGCTCCTGCAGCCAGGCCTTCTCCTCCGGCTCGGCGATGTGCATGTACTGGATGCCGAGATTGCCGCAGTAGGTCCGGCGCAGGATGGCGATGATCTCGCGCAGGGTGGCGTTCTCCATCCCCAGCACATTGGCGATGAAGATCGGCCGGTCCATGTCGGCCTCGGTGAAGCCCCAGAACTCGGGCGTCAGCTCGGGGTTCTGGATCGGCGGCTCGATGCCCAGCGGGTCCAGATTGGCCTGAAGGTGGCCGCGGATGCGGTAGGCCCGGATCAGCATCAGGGCGCGGATGGAGTCGTGGGCGGCGGCGCGGATTTCGTCGCCGGTGACCGAAGGGGCGGTGGCGGAGGGGGCGGCGGCCTTGGCTGCGGGCGTCTTCGGATCCGCCTTGGGCGCGGGCCAGCGGCCGTCCATGGCGCCCAGTTCGTCGGTGGGCTCGGTCACGGGCTTGCGGCCCCACGACCCGGCCCCGGCGGCTTCCTTCACCAGATCGGCGCGATCGCGCAGCTGATCGAAGAAGGCGCGCCATTCGCCCGAGACCGAAGCGGGATTGTCGGCCCACTTCGCATGAAGTTCTTCAATGAACCCGGCGTTGGCGCCGTAAAGGAAGGAGGTCTCGGCAAAGACCTGGTTCAGCCGACCCGCATCGTCCGCCATCGTATCGCTTCTCGTCCCTTCGGACGCATCCCTTCAAGGCCCGGATCGCACGTCTGCGCATGGGGAGGGGCGTCGGGGGTCATATAACCGCTGTTTCCTTACGGGTCATGACCGCAAGGTGGCGAGACGCGGATATTTTTCGTTTTGCCGGACAAAAACGCCCCCGGCTTGCGGCCGGGGGCGTCCTAGGGCGGAGTCCCGCAAGGAAATCAGCCCTTGAGGACTTCCATCAGGGTCGAGCCGAGGCGGGCCGGGGAGGGGGAGACGCGGATGCCCGCCGCCTCCATGGCCGAAATCTTGGACCCGGCGTCGCCCTTGCCGCCCGACACGACCGCGCCGGCGTGGCCCATGGTGCGGCCCTCCGGGGCGGTGCGTCCGGCGATGAAGCCGACCATGGGCTTCTTGCGGCCCTTCCTGGCTTCGTCGATCAGGAACTGGGCGGCGTCCTCTTCCGCGGCGCCGCCGATTTCGCCGATCATGACGATGGACTTGGTCTCGTCGTCGGCCAGGAACATCTCCAGCACGTCGATGAACTCGGTGCCCTTGACCGGGTCGCCGCCGATGCCGACGGCCGTGGTCTGGCCCAGACCCTCGTTGGTGGTCTGGAACACCGCCTCATAGGTCAGGGTGCCCGAGCGCGAGACGATGCCCACATTGCCCTTCTGGAAGATCTGGCCCGGCATGATGCCGATCTTGCATTCCTCGGGGGTCAGCACGCCGGGGCAGTTGGGGCCCAGCAGGCGGGACTTCGACTTTTCCAGCCGCGCCTTGACCCGCACCATGTCCAGCACCGGGATGCCCTCGGTGATGCAGGTGATGAAGGGGATTTCGGCCTCAATGGCCTCGATGATGGCGTCCGCCGCGCCCGCCGGGGGCACATAGATCACGCTGGCGTCGGCGCCGGTGCGCTCCTTCGCCTCGGCCACGCTGGCGTAGATGGGCAGGGTCTCCTCCTCGGAGCCGTGCCAGGTCTCGCCGCCCTTCTTGGGATGCACCCCGGCGACCATTTTCGTGCCGTAGTAGCGCAGCGCCTGTTCCGTATGGAAGGTGCCGGTCTTGCCGGTCAGGCCCTGGACGATGACCTTGGTGTTCTTGTCGACGAGGATGGACATTGGGGAGCGGTCTCTGAAATGGGGGTCAGTCGGCGGACGATTACGGAGAGGGGCTAGCCCACCGCCGCGACGATCTTCTGGGCGGCGTCGTCCAGGTCGTCGGCGGCGGTGATGGCCAGGCCGGATTCGTTCAGGATTGTCTTGCCCAGCTCAACATTGGTGCCTTCCAGACGCACCACCAGCGGCACCTTCAGACCGACTTCCTTCACCGCGGCGACCACGCCCTCGGCGATGACGTCGCAGCGCATGATGCCGCCGAAGATGTTGACCAGGATGCCCTTCACATTGGGATCGGCGGTGATGATCTTGAAGGCCGCGGTGACCTTTTCCTTGGAGGCGCCGCCGCCCACGTCGAGGAAGTTGGCGGGCTCTTTGCCGTACAGCTTGATGATGTCCATGGTCGCCATGGCCAGGCCGGCGCCGTTGACCATGCAGCCGATGTCGCCGTCCAGGGCCACATAGGCCAGGTCATGTTTGGACGCCTCGATCTCCTTGGCGTCCTCTTCCGATTCGTCGCGCAGCGCGAAGATGTCGGGATGGCGGAACAGGGCGTTGCCGTCGAAGCTGACCTTGGCGTCCAGCACGCGCAGACGGCCGTTCTCCATGACGATCAGAGGATTGATCTCCAGCATGGACATGTCCTTGTCCACGAACGCCCGGTACAGCGTCGGGAACAGGGTCTCGCCGTCCTGGGCCGCGGCGCCCTCCAGCTTCAGGGCCGCATTGAGGGTCGCCACGTCGGCCTCGGTGACGCCGGTGGTCGGGTCGATGACGATGGTCTGGATCTTCTCGGGCGTGTCGTGGGCGACGGCCTCGATGTCCATGCCGCCCTCGGTGGAGACCACGAAGGCGATGCGGCCGTGCTGGCGGTCCACCAGCAGCGAGCAGTACAGCTCGCGGGCGATGTCGGCGCCGTCCTCGATGTACAGACGGTTGACCTGCTTGCCGGCCTCGCCGGTCTGGGCGGTGACCAGGGTGTTGCCGAGCATGTCCTTCGCGTGGGCGACCACTTCCTCGATGGACTTGGCCAGGCGCACGCCGCCCTTGGCGTCCGGGCCCAGCTCCTTGAACTTGCCCTTGCCGCGTCCGCCGGCGTGGATCTGGGACTTCACGACATACAGCGGGCCGGGCAGCTGACGGGCGGCGGCCTCGGCCTCGTCCGCCGAGGTGATGGCGACGCCCGAGGCGACGGGAGCCCCGAAGCCCTTCAGAACCTGCTTGGCCTGGTATTCGTGAATGTTCATGGAGAGGACCGCTGACGCTGGGGAGGAAGGTTGAGGCGCTTATAAAGGCCCCCCCTTCGCAGGCGCAACAGGCGATCCCCTCCGATCAGTCCACCCAGTCGCGCTTCAGGGTGCGCGAGGCCCCGATCAGAAGCACCGAGGCCAGCAGATAGAAGCCCATGCCGGTGTAGATGGCCCAGCGCAGGCTCTCGTCCCCGAAGCGGGGCGCCAGCAGGTCGCTCATCCAGCCGAAATAGTAGAAGCCCACGGCGATGCCGAGCAGGTTGTTGATCAGCAGGAACAGGGCCGAGGCGGTGGAGCGCATGGGCGCGGGGACCAGATGCTGGATCGCCGCGGTGATCGGTCCCAGCCAGGCCAGATTCAACCCCGTGGGGATCAGGAAAATCAGGAAGGCCAGAGTCAGCTGCTGCACCGCGCTGCCGCCGCCGGGCAGCACAAGGCCGATGATCCAGGGCGAGTTCATGGCCGCGATGAACAGGGGCGCCGAGATCAGGAAGGCGATGGCCGGCGTCAGGGGATAGGCGCCCTTGCCGCGCTTCGCCAGCTTGTCGGCGATGGCGCCGCCCATCCAGATGCCCAAGGTGCCGCCGATCAGGGCGATGCCCGCATAGTACCAGCTGGTCTGCAGCAGGGTCAGGTCGAAGCTGCGCATGAAGAACAGCGGCAGCCAGCCGGCGATGCCGTAGCCGCACACCGACGACGACGCCGCGCCCAGCGCCAGCAGCCAGAAGCTCTTCTTGGGGAAGACATAGGAGGCGGTGATCCTGGCGACCCAGAAGGACACGCCGATGACCGTCGACAGCCCGCCCGCGAAGGCCAGCACCAGCGGATTGCCGACAGGCACGCCGCCGAACTGGGCCAGGCCCGCGAGGGCGAAGGCGACTGCGCCGGCCACCAGCATCAGACGCGAAGCGTTGAGCCCCACGCGGTTCGGCGCGGCGGCGACAGCTGGGGCGGCGGCCTGAACCGCCGCAGGCTGAACCGGGGCCGCATCCACGACGGCCGGCCGGGCGATGTCTGTGGCGCCGCGCTTCGGATCCCGCACGGTCAGGCGCAGCACCGGCGCCAGGAGCAGACCCAGCAGACCCACCACGATGAAGGCGGTGCGCCAGCCGTACTGGGCCGCCAGCACGCCGCCCACGAGGGTGCCCGCCGCGGTGCCCAGGGGAATGCCGAAGGCGAACACGGCCAGGGCGCGGGCCCGCTGGTGGGGCGGGAAATAGTCGGCCACCAGGGAATAGGCCGGGGCCACCCCGCCGGATTCACCGACGCCCACGCCCATGCGGAACAGGAACAGCTGGCCGAAGGAGCCCGCCACGCCGCACAGGGCGGTGAAACCGGACCACACGGCCAGGGCGCCGGTCATGATCCAGACCCGGCTGAACCGGTCCGCCAGCCAGGCCAGGGGAATGGCCAGGGTGGAGTAGACCGAGGCGAAGGCGATGCCGCCCAGCAGGCCGAACTGACTGTCGGACAGGCCGAACTCGGCCTTCAGCGGCGCGGCCAGGATGCCGATGATCTGCCGGTCCAGAAAGTTCAGCATGTAGACCAGCACCAGGATCGCCAGGACGTAGTAGCGATATCCCGGCTTCTCGATGCGCGCTTCGGCCTGTGCGGTCATCGGCGTCTCCCCTCGACTTTATCGTTGGCCGGAACGGTAGCGCCGTCCCCGCACCATGCAAAAGAAAAAGGCGGCGGACCGAAGCCCGCCGCCTGTGTCAGTCTTCGTTCAGACGATCAGAAGCGCATCTGCAGCGCTGCGGTCCAGGTGCGCGGCGGGCCGTAGAAGGCGCTGATGGAGTTGTCGAACAGCGCGCCCGGGAAGTTGTAGCCGCCCGTGCGGTACTCCTCGTCGGTCAGGTTCTTGCCGTGCAGGGCGAGCTGCCAGCGCTGGTCCGGCGTGGTCCACACCACCGACAGGTCCACCAGGGCGTAGCCCTCCTGGTCCAGGATCGGGTTGGGGAACTCGAACTGGCTGAAATCGTCGCGGTAGGACACCGACGGGGTGATCGCCAGTTGGCCGTCCAGCAGGTCGTTCGTCCAGGTGACGCCCAGGTAGCCGCTCCAGCGCGGGGAGTTCTGCACCACCACCAGGTCCGAGATGTCCTCGTACTGCATGGTGGTGAGGTTGTAGCGGATGAACTCCTCGAACTCGGCGCGCAGGTAACCGACGGCGAAGTTGGCGGTCAGGAAGTCCGTCAGCCACAGCGAGCCTTCGAACTCGGCGCCGTAGATGGTGGAGGCGCCCACGTTGTCCACGAAGCTGGCGATGCCCGTGGCGGTGGGCACCTGGGTGGTGACCTGCTGGTCCTGATAGTCGGAATAGAACAGGGCCGAGCTGAAGGTCAGGCGCCGGTCGAAGGCGTAGCCCTTCAGGCCCAGCTCGTAGCTGTCCACCGTCTCCGGGTCATAGCCGTCCACCGTGTCCGGCGTGGCCAGAGCGTCGCCGCGCATGTCGAAGCCGCCGGACTTGAAGCCCTGGCTGAAGGCCGCATAGCCGGTCAGGTCGTCGTTCAGGTCGTAGGAGACCGAGATGCGCGGCGTGAACTCGCTGAACGAACGGCTGTTCGTATACAGGGTGTTCTGAACCAGCGGGGTCGCCGCCGGGCCGCCCGTCAGCGGGGTCTGGCCCGCGCCCAGATAGGTGGCGCGGTTCACGAAGCCGGTCTTGTCGTCCTCGGTGTAGCGGGCGCCGACGGCCACGCGCAGACGGTCCGACAGATCGAAGTTGAAGTCGGCGAACACCGCATAGCTTTCGGTGTCCACGAAGCCGCCGGTGCCGATGCTGACGCCCAGGTTTCCGAGGACGGTGTCGAAGGCGCCCTCGGCGTGGCTGTCCAGATAGTAGACGCCGGCCACGCCTTGCCAGCGCGCGCCGTTGAACAGCAGCTGGAACTCCTGGGTGAACTGGTCGTCGGCGTAATAGGCCGGGATGTCCAGGGTCGGCGACGGGGTGCCGTCGAAGTCGATGACCGTGTCGGTGTATCCATCGCGGCGGGCCGTGATCGACTTGAAGGTCAGCATGTCGTTGATCGTCCACTCGGCGGTCAGCGACAGGCCTTCGGTCTCCACATAGTTGTCGTCGCCCAGACCCGAGCGGGTGTCATAGATGCCGGGCAGGACGTCGGCGCCGGGGGCCGCGCCCGCGACCTCGCGGTGGCCGTGGCGGGCGTTGGAGTTGTCCTCGACCCGATCCCAGGCGAAGCGGAAGAACAGGTTGGAGGTCGGCGCCAGTTCGGCGCTGACCCGGGCCGCGGTGACGTCCTTGTCATAGTGGTCGGCGCCGGTGGTGAGGTTCTGGCCGAAGCCGTCGCGATTGTAGCTGGCCACGGCGCCGCCGATGCGCAGATAGTCGCCGACCGGAAGCGAGCCAGAGGCGATCATGTCCAGCTGTCCGTCGGAGCCCACGGCGCCGCGCAGCATCAGTTCAGGCTCGGGGGCCAGGCGCGAGGTCACATACTTGATGGCGCCGCCGATGGTGTTGCGGCCGTACAGCGTGCCCTGCGGTCCACGCAGGACCTCGATGCGCTCGATGTCGAAGATGTCCAGCACCGCGCCCTGGGGGCGGGCCACATAGACGTCGTCCACATACAGGCCAACGCCCGGATCGAAGCCCCACAGGGGATCCTGCTGGCCCACGCCGCGAATGAACGAGATCAGGGTCGAGTTGGAGCCCCGGGCCACCTGGACCGTGGCGTTGGGGGTCTGCTGCTGCAGCACGGTCACGTCGGCCGCGCCGGTCAGCGCCAGCCGTTCGCTGCTCAGCGCGGTGACGGCCACCGGCACCTCACGCAGGGATTCCTCGCGGCGCCGCGCGGTGACGATGACCTCTTCCACCTGTGTGGCGGCGGGTTGTTCCGAGACCTCCTGGGCCTGGGCCACGACAGCCGGAGCGGTGAGGGCGCTGATGGCAGCACCCGTCAGAAGAGCGGATTTGACGAACTTGTTCATGGGTAGCCCCAACCTGTGTTTCCGATGACGACGCCATTTATTCAGCGTTCAATGATTTTCCGGGAACCTGATCGTCTTTTCCCGGTCTGTCAAATGGGGAAAGCGGCGGCGATGTGTTGAAACTCTGTCCTGTGGCGCCCGCGCCATGCGCCTTGGCGATTGCCGCGCCCGCATCTCCGGACTAGCGTCATGGCATGACCCGCGCCGCGACCGTCGCCACCCCCAAGACCGCATCCGTCAAATCCGCCCCCGCCCGGCGGGGCCGCCCGCCCAAGGACAAGCCGGGCGGCGAGACCCGGGCGCTGATCCTGGACGCGGCCGAAGACCTGTTCTCCAAGCACGGATTCTACGGCGTCACCATCCGCGAGGTGGCGCGCGAGGCGGGCGTGGATACCGCCCTGATCCACTATTATTTCGGCGCCAAGCGCGGCCTGTTCGACGCGGTCTTCATCCGCCGGGCCGAGGTCTGGAACAACGAGCGGGTGGAGGCCATCAACCGCTACGCCGCCGAGGCGGGCGAGGCCATGACCCTGGAAGGGGTGCTTGAGGCGTTCCTGCGCCCGCCGTTCGAATGGTCGTTGAAAGGTGGGCCGGGGTGGAAACACTATGCGGCGCTGGTGGCGCAGACCAACGCCAACCCGACTTTCGGGGGGGAGACCATGGCGCGCTATTTCGACCCGGCCATCCACCGCCTGATCGAGGCGGTGCGGCTGGTCCTGCCCGGCGCGCGGGACGTGGACCTCTACTGGGCCTGGCACAATCTGTCCGGCGCCCTGACCCTGACCCTGGGCGAGACCGGCCGCATCGACCGGTTGTCGGGCGGCCAGTGCCGGTCCGGCGATCTGGAGACCGCGTGCGACTATATGGTCCGCTTCGCCGCCGCCGGTTTCCGGGCGGTGTGCAGTCACTGAATCCCGTCAGACCCGAATCAGACTGTTTCTGCATTGCCCGCGCAACAACGGCCGTCGGGTCTGGACAGACGGCGCCGGCCCCGGCCTGAATGGGGGCGGGGGAATCGCATGTCCACACGCCTGAAACGCCTGATCACCGGGGACCCCGCCAAGGGGGTAGGGATCGCCGTGGCGGCCGGGGTCTTCCTGGCCCTGACCAACGCCTTCGGCTCGACGACGGGTCTGGGGCTGCGCCTGGCCTACTGGGTCGTGCTGATGATCGTGGCCGGACTCTGGGCCGAATTCTGCATGCGCACGATCCGGCGCCTGCCGGGCATGGAACGCTCCTGGCTGATCCGGTTCGTCGTTTCGGTGCTGGTCATCGGCCTGCCCCTGACCGTGGTCGTCTGGGGCGTGACCGGCTGGATATTCTACGGCCAGGCCTATGGTCCGGACATGTTCCCGGGGCTCGTCTGGCGGGTGCTGCTGATCACCGCGGTGATGACCGCCATCGGCATGGCCATGGAGCCGAAGACGGCGACCACCCATGCGGGCGAGGGGCCGCCGCGCTTCCTTGACCGCCTGCCGCCCCGGCTGCGCGGCGCCGTGATCCACGCTGTCCAGGCCGAGGACCATTATCTGCGCATCCACACCGACCGCGGCTCGGACCTGATCCTGATGCGCCTGTCCGACGCTGTCGCCGAGCTGGAAGGGCTGGAGGGCGCCCAGACCCACCGCAGCTGGTGGGTCGCCAGAGACGCCGTGCAGGACGTCAAGCGCGGCGATGGGCGCGCAACCCTGACGCTGGAGGGCGGCCTGATCGTCCCCGTCAGCCGCCGCCACGCCCGCGCCCTGCGCCAGGCCGGCTGGTATTAGGTCGCGACCCAGTTGCCGTGGAAGGCGGCGGGCATGGCCACGTCGGCGCGCCAGGTGCAGACCGGGCCGTCCTCCACACGCGCCATGTCCAGCACGTGCAGTTCGGTGACGCCCTCGCGCAGGTTGATGGTGGGGCCCACCAGCCAGGCATCCGCCTCGCCGCTCAGGCCCGGCTTGGGCACATGGACCATCTCGTCCACCACATGGCCGGCGCCGAAGTCATAGCCGTGGGTGCGGCCCTGATCCCAGTCGGTGACGCCCACCGCCGTGGCGAGGGGCCGGTCCGGCTCCTCGCCCAGTGTGTGCAGGCTGTAGCGCCGCCGCTGGCCCGCCCGGCGCGCATCCCCACGGGGGAACTCGGCCGCCGCCCCGGCGTGCTCCAGCCGCCCCTGACCGTCCGGCGACAGGGTCATCATGGCCAGCCGCGCCGGCGCGGCGCCCAGCGGCACGCCGTTCAGGATGTCCTGGGCGCCGTGGGCCGCGAAGTCCATGTCGGCATGGGTGCAGACGTCGAAGCGGATGATCCCGTCACCCTCCTCCCAGGCGTCGCCCAGATGGAAGAAGCCGAAGGCCGGCGCTTCGAACACCCGCCGGGCGTCCAGATCGTCCTTGTCGATCACCAGCACCTGGGTCCCCTGATCCGGCAGCCAGTCGTAGGCGGTGGAGACCGGCATGACGTTGCGCGCATGCACCCACGGCTGCAGCACGATCACCAGATGCCGGGCCGTGGCGGTGAAGTCGTGGATGTAGCTGGCGCGGGGCAGCGGGATCACGCGTGCGTCCTCCAGGGCCCCATCCGCCGCCAGACGCCAGACCACGGCCTGGTTTCCGTTCACGCCCAGATTCCAGATGCGGCCGTCCGGCTCGATGCGCGGGTGGGCCAGGAACGGCATGGACTTGAGGTCCGGGCGCAGGGTGACGAAGCCGCGCGTCTCCAGGGTGTCGGGATCCATGGCCATGGGCGAGCCCGCTTCCCACAGAGCCCACAGGGCGTCGCCCACCTTGTGCACCGAAGTGTTGGCCGGATTGACGTCGTCCACCGAACCGATCTCTGCGCGCGGGTCCGCCGCCGTGCCGAAACCCGGCATGACCATGGCGTCCAGCCGCGTCTCCTGACGCCGTTTGGGCGTGTCGGCGAAGCGGGCGGCCAGGGTGGCCTGACCGTCGTGGATGCCGAAGCGGCGGATCAGGCCGTCGCCGTCGAACCAGTGCTGGGACGACCCGCCGGGCCGCCGGAACTTGGCGGGCCCGTTGCGGTACAGCGCCCCGGACAGCCCCTCGGGAACGCGCCCGTGGACCCGCTGCAGAACGCGCGGGGCGATGTCGCCCTCCACGTCGGCGGTGGCCAGGGACCAGTCGGACGCGACCCGCATGGCGCGGGCGGCGAAGGCCGTGTCGGGCGTGATGGCCAGGGCCGCGGCGGCGGTCAGGAATGTGCGGCGCGAGGGGGTCATGGTGTCAGCTCCCGGTCCGGTTTCAGCGCAGGGTGATGGTCTGGCGGGTCTCGCCCGAGACGGCGAAGTGCGCACGCGCCCACGACGCCGGGCCCATGTTGCCAACCGCATTGTTGGAGAAACCGAAGGGCTCGGTCGGCATGCCGAAGGGATTGGTGTTCATCTCGCCGTCGCCGTTCACATCGTGAAAGGCGCGCAGGGCGTAATCGCCGGGGGGCAGGCCCTCGAACCGCGCGATGCGCTCGCCGCCGGCGATGTCGATCCGCACGCCGCGCACGGCCGGTCCCCCGCCGTCATAGGCCTCCTCGCTGTCGAACAGGGCGGCCATGACCACGCCCTCCGGGGCGCCGATGTCGAAGGTGATCTCGACGACGCTGGTCTCTGCGGGCTGAAGCGTCAGGGCGGCGGCCAGAATGAGGGCGGGGATGGAAAACATGATCGGGCTCCTGTGATGAAGACCCGTTCCCGGGCCTCCGATGGCCCTGTCATTCCGTGTGGAGCGCGGCGCCGCCACCGCCGATGCGTTCCCGGCCGCGCAGCCTTCGCCAACGACCACGCCCGTCCGTTCGCGAAGCGCGGATGAACGGCTCAGAACATTTGAAGGGGAGCCTGATTCACGGCATCGACGGGATCGCGACGCGATCCCGTCTCAACCGATCAGGCTCCTGCTGCGGTCCTCAGCACGCTCAGATACCCCGGGGCCGTCTCCATGCGCGCGGCCTCGGGGCGGGTGTGCAGCAGCCGGTGCAGCCGTGGCAGGCGCCAGCAGGGCACATGCATGAACAGGTGGTGCTCGGCGTGATAGTTGACCCAGTAGGGGGCGATCAGGGCTCGCTCGATCCAGCCCGCGCGGGTGGTGCGCGCGGCGCGGAAGGCGTCGTCGGACGATCCCTCGACACACGCGTGCTCGGCGATGTTGCGCAGGCGCGTGACCAGCGGAAACCAGGTGGCCATGGGCAGCAGCCACAGCACGAAATACGCCCACCAGACGCCCGCCAGGGTCATCGCCAGGAGCATCCCCGCATTGACCATCAGGAACGACGCCACCGACTTGCCGGTGACCACCGCGCCCTCGGCCATGTCTTCGTCGCGCTGATTGCGGAACGCGCCGATCAGCAGCATCACGCGCTGCTTGAAGAAGGTCTGGCCGGTCAGGTCGCGGATGATCTTGCGCCGCAGGGAGGCGCCGGTGACCGGGAACGGCTCGGACAGCACCAGATCCGGGTCCTCCGGCTGCTGGGCGAATTTGTGATGGGACAGGTGATAGGGGCGATAGGCGGCCAGGCTGGCCCCGATGGGCACGGCGCACAGCCAGTGGCCCAGGACGTCATTGAGCTTCAGATTCTTCGCCAGCGCCCCGTGGGCGGCCTCGTGCATCAGGATGGCTAGACCCAGCTGGCGCGCACCGATGATCATGATGGAGATCGGGATCAGCACCGGCCATATCACTCCGGCCGCCACGGCCAGGGCGATCACCGCCCAAGCGTGCAGCACCAGCAGCGGACCCCGCCAGTGACTGCGCGCCTGAAACGGCGCCCACTCGTCGGGCGTGAACAATCGGGTCGGGGAAATGCGCGGCGCGGCGGGCATGGGGTGATCATAGCGCGTTTTCCAAAAGGACGCGATAAGTCAGGCAATCCTGACGAAATGTCGTGTTGACCTGACATTTCCCGTGTGTCATGTAGACCTTACATCTGGTCAGGAGGACATGACATGACTGACACCGTCGCCGCCCACAAACGCTACCTGTTCCGAACCGCCGCCTTCATGGGCGGCTATGTGGCCATCAACCTCGCGGCCATCTTCGACGCGTTCGACGACGCGGCCGGTTGGGGCGCCTATGCGCTGGGGCTGGCGGTGGCCGCGCCGGTGGCGGGCCAGATCTGGGCCACCCTGATGCTGATGCGCGAGTCCGACGAGTTCGTGCGCGGTCTGACCGCCAAGCGCTTCATCATCTCGGCGGGCCTGGCCATGGCCCTGTTCACCGGCTGGGGCTTCATGGAGACGTACGGCGGCGCGCCCCACGCGCCCGGCTGGATGATCTATCCGCTGTTCTGGGGCCTGTACGGCCTGGTCACCCCCTTCGTCCGGGACTCGCACTGATGAAGAACCGCCTGAGAGTGCTGCGCGCCGAGAAAGGCTGGAGCCAGGCCGAGCTGGCGGACCGGATCGGGGTTTCGCGCCAGGCCATCAACGCCCTGGAGACCGAGAAACACGATCCGTCGCTGGATCTGGCCTACCGCATCGCCGCCCAGTTCGGGGCCGCGGTGGAAGACATCTTCGACAATCCGCACGGCTGACGCCGGCGGTTCATTCCCAAGGAGAAAACTGATGTTCAACGTACGCTCATGGAGCGGGCGGCTGGCCGCCTGCGCGCTGGTCGCCCTGTCGGTCGGCGCCGCTGCCGCCCTGCCCGGACGGGCCGAGGCCCAGATCGCCGACCCCGCGCCCGGGTTCACGTCCGACCGCATCAGCGTGGAGGTGACCGGAATCGGCCCCGACGTGGTCCTGATCCCCGGCATGGCCTCCTCGCGGGAGGTGTGGCGGGCCACCGCCGAGGCGCTGGCCGGGAATTACCGGCTGCATCTGGTGCAGCTGTCCGGTTTCGCGGGGCAGCCGTGGACGCATGGCGAGGGCGACTTCTGGCGCCCGGCCGTGGCCGAGATCGCGCGCTACATCGAGACGGCGGGACTGGAGCGGCCGGCGATCATCGGCCATTCCATGGGCGGCGCGTCGGGCGTGCTGCTGGCGCAGGAGCGGCCCGACCTGGTCGGCCGGGTGATGAGCGTGGACTCCCTGCCTTACTTCGGCGCGCTTTACGGCCCGTCCGTCACCCCTGAGACCGCCGCGCCCATGGCCGAACAGGCGGTCCGCGCCGTGCTCGCCTCGGACGACGACGCCTTTCGCGCAGGCCAGGAGGCCCTGGCCCGGGGCATGAGTCGCGATGAGACGACGCGGGCCGCCATGGTCGCGTGGTCCATGGCGTCCGATCGTCAGGCCATGGGCGCGGCCATGCGCGACCTGATGACGACCGACCTGCGGCCGGGTCTGGCGGCCATGACCACGCCGGTGTGGGCCGTCTATGCTGCTGACGCTGACGGCGGCGCGCCCGCCGCCATGGCCGACGCCATGTGGGCGCGGGAGTACGCCGACCTGCCCGACGTGCGGCTGGAGCGGGTGGACGGCGCGCGCCACTTCATCATGGCCGACCAGCCGGAGGCGTTCATGGCGCTGGTGCGGGCGTTCCTGAGCGAGTGATCCGACGGCGCCTTCGGTCATTCCTGAAAGCCTGTTTCACGGCATCGGTGGCACCGCAGCGCGGTGCCACCTCAACCGATCAGGCTTTATCGAGGCTTGATGTCGTGCGGCATGCGGATGCGCCGCCAGCGGGCCTCGACCAGGGCGAAGGCGCCGAAGGCCATGATGCCCACGGCCGTGAAGCCCACGATCCAGGAGCCGAAGGGCTGGGCCTCCAGCACCTCCAGCGAAGCGCCGAAACTGCGCGCCTCCTCGGCCCGTGTGCGCCATCCGGCCAGCACCACGAACATGCCCATGGGCAGATAGGCGAAGCCGCGCGCCGCATAGCCGGCCCGCGCCAGGGGCACGACCCGCCGGCAGGTCTTGCGGTCGCAGGCCAGTGAGGATGCGAAGTCGCTCTTCAGCCCCTTGATGATGTTGCCCACGCCCATGCCGAGAATGAACAGGCCGACACCGATCAGCAGCCAGTCGCCCCAGGGCATGTCCATGACGGTGTAGGCCTGCTGTTGGGCCTCGGCGCCGCCGTCGTCGGCCTGGACCTCGCCCACCTCGTCCATCAGCTCGAAGACCGAGGACGCCAGAATGCCGTAGAACACGCCACTGAGCGCCTGGCCGGCGCGCATGCCGATGGCCTTCGGGGACCAGCCTTCATGGTCCGCATCGGCCACCGACTGCAGCACGCGCCACAGGACGAACATCCAGAGACCGACCCCCAGCAGGGTCAGCCAGACCCGGCCGAAAGGCTGTTCGGCGGTCAGTTCGATGATCCCGCCCGCGCCCAGGCTGTCGCCGGTCAGGTTCATGGCGGCCAGCAAGGCGACCAGCCCCACATTGAAATAGACGAAACCGCGCGCGCCGTAGCCGATGCGCGCGGCCCATTCCAGCAGGGTCTGGATCGAGGGCAGGGACCGGCCTGTCAGGCGTTCGACGTGGCGTCCCAGGCGGCGTCCAGCGCGCGCGCCGAAGCGGCGGCTCTGTGCGATCGCCTGGGTCAGGGTCATGGGTGTTCGTCCTCCGTGCGCGGAGGCAAACGCCTGAGGCTTGCAAACGGCTCCGCCTATTCGGCGGCCTGAGCGGCGCCCGCGCGTTCGGCGTCGAGCTCGGCGGCCTTCTTCTCCACCAGCTCGACGATGTGCTCGACCATGCCGGCGTTGTCCTGCTTGTGGGTCATCTTGCCGGCCAGATAGACCATGCCCGCGCCCTTGCCGCCGCCGGTGAAGCCCACGTCGGTGTAGAGCGCCTCGCCCGGCCCGTTCACGACGCAGCCGATGATGGACAGGCTCATGGGGGTGGTGATGTGGGCCAGCCGCTCTTCCAGCACGCCCACGGTCTCGATGACGTTGAAGCCCTGACGGGCGCAGGACGGGCAGGCGATGATGTTGACGCCCCGGTGGCGCAGGCCCAGCGACTTGAGGATGTCGAAACCGACCTTGATCTCCTCGACCGGATCGGCGGCCAGGCTGACCCGGATGGTGTCGCCGATGCCGGCCCACAGCATGGAGCCCAGGCCGATGGCGGACTTGATGGTGCCAGTGCGTAGGGGGCCCGCCTCGGTCACGCCCAGATGCAGCGGGCAGTCGATGGCGTCGGCCAGCTGCTGGTAGGCGGCCACGGTCAGGAACGGGTCGGAGGCCTTAACGGAGATCTTGAACTCGTGGAAGTCCTCGTCCTGCAGGATGCGGGCGTGGTTCAGCGCGCTTTCCACCATCGCATCGGGGCAGGGCTCGCCGTACTTCTCCAGCAGTTCGCGCTCAAGCGAGCCGGCGTTGACGCCGATGCGCATGGAGCAGCCGTGGTCCCGCGCGGCCTGGATCACCTCGCGCACCCGGTCGCGCGAGCCGATGTTGCCGGGATTGATGCGCAGGCAGGCGGCGCCGGCCTCGGCCGCCTCAATGCCCCGGCGGTAGTGGAAATGGATGTCGGCCACCAGCGGGACGCGGGACTCCCGCGCGATGGTGCGGAAGGCGGCGGTGGACTCTTCATCGGGGCAGGACACCCGCACGATGTCGGCCCCGGCCTCCTCCAGCTGACGGATCTGCTCCAGCGTCGCCGCCGCGTCGGCGGTCGGCGTATTGGTCATGGACTGGACGCTGATGGGCGCGTCGCCGCCCACGGCCACGGACCCCACGCGGATCTGGCGGCTCTTGCGGCGCTCGATGTGGCGCCAGGGGCGGATGTGGCCCAGCTGGTCGGCGGCGTTGGACATGATACGCCCTAGATAGGCGATCGGGCGGCGCTATTCCACGACGGAAAGATGTCAGCCCGCAGGCTGTATCGTCGCGGCGGCGGCTGAGGCGGTCGCCTGCTCGGCCCGTTCGGCCGCAGCCTGGACCGCCCGCTCGGTTCGCGCGGCCGCCTCGGCGGCGGTGCGGCGGGCGGCGGCCTGGGCTCGGCTGTTGAGTTGGGACAGTGGGGTCAGGGCGGCGCCCAGGGGGCCGTCGTACTCGCCGTTCATATAGACCGCGAAGGCGTCGGGCTCGGAGACGTCCACGGTCGCGGACACCTCCAGCGGCGCGCGCCAGGCCTCACCCGCGGCAAGCTGCCGGGCGAAAAGGACGCGGCCGTCGCCCATGCGGACCACCAGGCTGGCGGCGCGCCGGGCCTGGATCACGACGTTGGAAGCGGTGGGCGCCGCGCCATAGGTGGCGCCGCGTGGATTGAAGGCGGCCTGGACCGGCGCGTCGGTGCGCGCCGCCTGGACGGCGGCTTGATCCTCAGGATCGATCCCTGTCAGCTCGGCCTCGAGGCCCGGCGTGATGTAGAGCGCGGGCACGGTCTGGTCCGGCGGCGCGGCGCGGGGCGCGCCCAGACGCACCACGCCGGGGGCCGAGCCCAGGGACCACGTCTCGGGCGTGTCGGAGATGGCGGGCGGCGTCGGCGCCTGCATCAGGCTGACCCGCTGGAATACGTTCCAGCCGACCACGGCGAAAACCAGCACGGCGGCGGCGGCGATCAGGCGCGGCGACCGGCGCCGGGCGTCGGTGACGTCCACACCCGTCGGAGGCTGCAGGCCCACCGGCGCATGCGGACTTTCGCGCTTGAAGCGTTCGGCCGCCAGCTGTTCGTCCAGTCCCAGGGCGGCGGCGTAGGCCCGTACATAGCCGAGGGCGAAGACCTGCGACGGCAGGGCGGTGAAGTCGCCTTGCTCGAGAGCGCGGATATAGCGGATATGGACGCGCGTGGCGGCGGATAGGTCCTCGATGGACCGGGCTGAATGCTCACGCGCCCGGCGCAGAGCTTCCCCCAGCGTGGCGGACTCGGTCAGAATCCGGTGCGGGTCGTTCCACTCCGCCTCGTCGTGTCGCTCGTCAGGGTCGAACCCTGCATCCAGCGGCATGTCGCCCGCCCCCATACTCGTACTGTTGATCGGTGGATGATCGAAACGCCACGTTCCCCGCGGCGCCCGATCGTGATCTCCCCCCGGAGACCCCCCGAACTCGTCCTGTGGATAACCCATTGACAGTCCCGGATCAACGTCTGGTTAACCGATTCGCGCACGGCGCGAGCGGCTTTCTCACAGAGCGACGTTCAACTTCCGGGCCAGAGCCTCCACCTCATTGCGGACCGAGGCCGAGGGCGCGCCGAGGAGACCCGCCACACCGCGCCGCGCCGCCGCCAGATCCAGCGACAGGATCATGCGCTTGACCGGTCCCACCCCGCCCGCCGGGGCGGAAAGCCTTGTATATCCAAGGGCCAGCAGCACCATGGCCTCAAGCGGGCGCCCGGCCAGTTCGCCGCAGACCGATACCGGCGTTTCGGTTTCCGCGCACTGGCGCTGGATGTCCTGCAGGGCGCGCAGGGTGGGCGGCGACAGCGGGTCGTACCGATCCGAGACCAGCGGATTGGTCCGGTCCGCCGCGTACATGTACTGAAACAGATCATTGGTGCCGATGGAGACGAAGTCGGTCAGCGGCAGCAGGGCGTCCAGGTGCCAGAGCAGGCTGGGCGCCTCGATCATGGCGCCGACCCGCAGGGACGCGGGCAGGGTCTTGCCACGGCGCTCGGCCCATTCGCATTCGGCGTCCATCAGGGCGCGGGCCGCGCGGAACTCGTCCACGGTGGCGATCATGGGAAACATGACCCGCAGCTCGCGCCCGGCGGCCGCGCTCAGCAGGGCGCGCAACTGCAGTCGCAGCAGGCCCGGCCGGTCCAGCCCCAGACGGATGGCGCGACGGCCGAGCGCCGGGTTCTCCTCGCGCTCCACCTCCAGATAGGGCAGCACCTTGTCGCCGCCCACATCCAGGGTGCGGAAGGTGACCGGGCGCCCTCCCGCCGCGTCCAGCACCCGGCGATAGAGATCGGTCTGGGCCTGAAGGCGCGGCAGTTCCTCGGAAACCATGAACTGGAACTCGGTGCGGAACAGGCCGATGCCCTCCGCGCCGGTCTCGTCCAGGGTGTCCAGGTCCACCACCAGGCCGGCGTTGGCCAGCACCGTAACGCGCACCCCGTCGCGGGTGATGGCCGGGGTGTCGCGCAGGGCCACGAATTCGGCGTGGCGCTGGGCCCGCAGCTGCATGCGCGCCTGCACCGCATCCAGCATCTCGGGGCGGGGGCGCAGGAAGGCCTCGCCTGACTCGCCGTCGGCGATGACCAGGTCGCCTTCGGAGAGGCGGTCACGCAGGCCGGCGAGGCGGCCGACACACGGAATCTGGAGCGCGCGGGCGACGATGCCCGCGTGACTGGCGGCCGAACCTTCCTCGAGCAGAAGGCCGCGCAGCTTGTCGCGTGGATACTCCAACAGGTCCGCCGGCCCCAGGTTGCGCGCCACCAGAATGGTGTCGTCCGGCAGCTCGCGCTGGCCCGGCTGGTCGCCCGCCAGCACCCGCAGCAGACGGTTGGCCAGATCCTCGAGGTCGTGCAGACGTTCGCGGATATAAGGGTCGCGCGCCTTGGCGAAGCGGGCGCGGTGCTCGTTCCTGACCCGGTCCACCGCCGCCTCGGCGGTCAGGCCGCCGCGCACCGCTTCCTCCAGCGACCTGTTCCAGCCCCGGTCGTCGGCGAACATGCGGTAGGTTTCCAGCACCTCGTAAGACGGACCCGCCAGACCCTGACCGCCCTCCAGCATGGAATCGATGTTGGCCTTCAGCGCCGTCAGGCCCAGCTTCAGCCGTCCCTCCTCGGCCACCGGATCGTCGGCCAGCAGCCGTTCGGGCGCCACCGGGGCCTCGTGCAGAACGGCATGGCCGATGGCCAGACCCTCCGCGAAGCGCTGGCCCTTGATGCGTTCAGGACGGTGGGGGGCGACCTCCACATCGCGCAGTTCGTCCAGACCCAGCAATTCACCAGAGGCGACGGTCTCGGCCAGGACCATGGCGATGGTCTGGATGTCCTCGACCTCGTCCTCGTCATAGCGGCGGGCGGCCTGGTTCTGGACCACCAGCACGCCGATGGAGCGGCCGCCGCGGAGCAGGGGGGCGCCGAGGAAGGCATGGTACGGGTCCTCGCCCGTCTCCGGGCGATAGGAAAAGCTGGGGTGGCTGGGCGCGTCGGACAGGCTGATGGGCTCGTTCAGCCGCGCCACCTCGCCCACCAGACCCTCGCCGGGCCGCAGACGGGTGTTGTGGACAGCTTCAGGGTTCAGGCCCTCGGTGGCGAACAGCTCCAGTTCGCCGGTGGAGCGGCGCAGATAGATGGAGCACACCTCGGCCACCATGGACGAGGCGATGGTCTTGACCACCTTGTCGAGACGCTCCTGCGCCGGGCCGCCGCCGGCCATGGCCTCACGGATCTGGCGCAGGAGGTTTCTGGGCCCCCTCGTCGTCAATCCGCCGCCCATGGGCATCACGCGCCTGCTCCCGCCATCCGATTCCGCCATAGCATATACAGAAGCTTCCCCGACGCGCACCCCGGCTAGTCCGGGGCGGATGGCGCCGGCGGCACCGGATCGTACCCCGAGCCGCCGAAAGGATGGCAGCGACAGAACCTTTTCATGGCCAGCCATCCGCCGCGCGCGGGACCGTGGGTGATCAGGGCCTCGGCCGCATAGTCCGAACAGGTGGGCAGGAACCGGCACTGCTGGCCGATCAACGGTGACAGGGTGACCTTGTAGCCCCGGTGCGCCAGACGGACGCCGCGCTCGTACAGGCTGGGGTCCACCTCTAGGCCGCGCCCGAAATGCGGGCGCGCTCGGCCTCGCGCACCGCGTCCAGAGCCGCTTCCACCGCCACCAGGGTCGAGGCGTGGCGGGCGGGATAGGCCGCCACCTGTTTCAGCATGCGCAGTTCGGCGAAGCGGCCTTCTGGGCCTTGTCCCCCTGACTTCAGCATGGCCAGCAGGGCGTCGCGGGCCTGTTCGATCTCGTCGCCGGTGGCGCCGATCACATGCTCGCCCAGCACCCCGGCCGCCGCCTGACCCAGGGCGCAGGCTTTCACGGCCTGGGCGTAGTCCGCCACGCGGCCGGCCTCGTCCAGAACCACGTCGACGGTCGCCGTCGAGCCGCATAGTTTGGCGACCCTCTGGCCCGTGCCCTGGGGCGCGGTCAGCCGCCCCGAGCGCGGCATGTTTGCCGCCAGCGTCAGGATGCGCGCGCTGTAGAGATCGTCGATCATGGCCGACAGATAGGCGCTCATCGTTCTTGCGAGAAGGGTGAAAGACTTGCCGCCGGGAGCAGACTTCATGGGCATCCTACTCACCCATGGAGCCGTCATGATCCCCCGTCCTGCCTTTTCCGCCTGTCTTCTGGCCACCGCCGCGCTCGCCCTCGCGCCCGCCGCCCATGCCGAACCCGACGTCTATCTGGGCCTGAACCTGGTCGATCCGCAGACCGAAACGATCCAGCCCGACGCCTATGTGGTGGTGGAGGACGGCCGCATCGTCGAGATCGGGCAGGGGCGCCCCGAGACCGGTCAAGGCCGGATGCACGATTTCACCGGCCTGTTCGCCCTGCCCGGCCTGATCGACACCCACGCCCACGTCAGTCTGGGGGCTATCCGCCTGGGCACGGACGAGGACGGCGCGCCCTATCTGGCCGCAGATCATCGCCCCGACATCGTGGCGCACAACGCGCGGCGCCTGCTGGCCTATGGGGTCACCACGGTGCGCAATCCCGGCGGCGACATGGCAGCGAGCCGCGCCTACGATGAAGCGCGCGCAGCGGGGCTGCCGGGACCCGAAGCGCTGCAGGCCGGCGAAGTCATCGACCGCTCGCCCTTTCCCGTCATCGGTCTGGCGGACCGGCCGTCGGAGACGCGGGGCGTCGCCGCCATCGTCGCTGAACAGGCGCAAGGCGGCGCGCGCTACATCAAGCTCTATGAGTCCCTGAGCGAGGCTGACCTGATCGAGGGAATCGCCGAGGCCCGGCGCCACGGCCTGCCCGTGATCGCCCACCTGTCGGACGTCAGCTGGACCCGCGCCGCCGACCTGGGCGTGGACGCCCTGGTGCACATGATGCCGGTCAGCCCCGACCTGCTGCCGCCGGATCGCCGCGAGGCCTATGTGGCGAGCCGCAGGCAGGGCGCGTTCGCCTTCTTCGAATGGTACGAGGCCGTCGATCTGGACGCACCGGAAATCGAAACCATGATCCGGACGTTGGCGCGTGAACAGGTTCATGTTGACGCCACGCTGGTGGCTTTTGAAGCGGCCTTCCGGGGTGACGATGCGGCCTTCCTCGCCCGGGACGCAGACCTGTTCCATCCGGACATGCAGGCGAACTGGAGCGAGGTCTTCCGCTTTGATCTGGGCTGGACCGCCGAGGACTATGCGCGCGCCCGGGCGGTGTGGCCCAAGGTGCTGGAGCTGACCCGCCGCATGCACGAGGCGGGCGTGCCGCTGACCCTGGGCACGGACATGGCCAATCCCTTCATCGCGCCGGGACGGAGCATGGCGCGCGAGGCGGTCCTGCATCACGCGGCGGGAATTCCCGCCTGGGACATCCTGCGCATGGCCACCTCGAATGCGGCGCGCACGTTGGGCATCGCGGACCGCACCGGCGCCCTGGCCGTGGGTCAGGAAGCGGACATCGTGTTCCTCTCAGCCGACCCGGCGACGGACCTGAACGCCCTGATACAGGTGCGTGCGGTGCTCTCGGACGGTGCGCTCCATGATCCGGAGACGCTGCTGGCCGATCAGTAGCCGCCGAAGCTGCCCGCCGCGCCGGGGAACACCACGGGGCTTTCCGCCCCGTTGTCCGCCACCGCCGCCACGCCGAAGAAATAGTTGTCGATGACTACGTTCTCCAGCGTGAACTCGGTCACGTCCCCGACCCAGCGGCTGTGGGTCCACTGGGGCTCTGTGGTCAGCCGCCAGTAGATGCGGTAGCCGGCCAGCTCGGGGGCCTGGGCGTCGGTCGGACGGGTCCACCGCAGGGTGGTGTCCGGGCTGACCGCGCCCTCGATCTGGACGTCTGCGGGCGGTGGCGGGGCCCAGGCCATGCCGGCCAGGGCCACGGCGTTCAGGCCGGTCAGCTTGGCGGCGTAGTCGAAGTCCACATACGCCAGGGTGTCGCCGTAGTGGCGGCCGTCCTCATTCCTCAGGTCCTGGTGCTGACGGTCATAGTGCTCGTTGGTCTCCATGATCCGCACGCCGGGGTATCCCAGATCATTGAACGGACGGTGGTGACCGCCGCGCCCGAAGCGGTCCAGACGATAGACCATCATCACGTCCAGGTTGGGCACATACTGCTCGCCAATCCGCTCGATGTAGCGGGCCAGGTTGCGCGAGGGGCTGTCCACCTCGCCGCCGGTGAAGCGACGCTGGGTCGCTTCCTGGGCGGTTTCGGTCATGCGGGTGCCTTCGGCGAAGACCCGGGCGGTGGTGTTGTCCACCACCCCGTTGATGCCCGCCGAATTGCCGATCATGTCGTTGTTCAGCACCGCCTGTAGCCGCCAGCCCTCGCGCTGGGCGTGGGCCGCCAGGATCTGGCCGCCGAACAGGCCCTGCTCCTCGCCGGCCAGAGCGGCATAGACGATGGTGGCGGGGAAGCGGTGTCGGGTCAGAACCCGTGCGGCCTCCAGCGTGCCGGCCACGCCCGAGGCGTTGTCGTTGGCGCCGGGAGAGTCGTCCGTGGCGTTCAGTACGTCGGTGACGCGGCTGTCGATGTCGCCGCTCATCAGCACATAGCGGTTCGGGTCGGCGGTCCCGCGCTGGATGGCGATGACGCTGACCACCTCGGCAGGCTCGGGGATGCGGGCGCCCGTGACCGTGTCTGAGACATACATCACCTCAAGACAGCCGCCGCAGGCCGCCGAGATGCGTTCGAACTCCGCATGGATCCAGCGCCGGGCCGCGCCGATGCCGCGTGTATCCGACTCCGTTTCCGACAGGGTGTGCCGGGTGCCGAAGCCGACCAGGGTGGCGATGTCGGCCTCAATGCGTTCCGGCGAGGGCGCCACGGCGATGTCATGGAGGGCGGGGATTTCCGCGGGCGGCGGCGTCTGGGCCATGGCGGCGGTCGGCAGGGCCGCGATCGCCAAGGCGGTGAACAGTGCGCGCATCAGCGTTTCTCCTTCGTTTTCAGGCGTCTTGCGTTGGCGCTAACGGTGCTGTGCACTGGTGCCAGGACATAGGTCTGCATCCGCGCCCAGTCGGCGTTCAGCGTCAGGGCTCTTTCGGTCGCGCGTGTCCAGCATCCAAGCGCCCACTGGGTCTGGATGACCGCCGCCTGCGCCGCGTCCGGCGCCGTCATGACCTGCTCCATGGCGCGAGAGGCGGCGTCGGTCTCGACCGCCCAGGCGTCGGCCACTCGCCCCGCCACGACCCCCGCGCCGGCCGTTGCGCGCTCGGAGACGGCCTGAAAGGCGGCGAGCTTCTCGTCGCTCATCAGGGCCAATTCGGTCAGGTCGGCGCCGGCGGGGTCGCACACGGCCTCGGCCATGATCTCCAGCCGCCGGTGGATCACGCTCCCCGCCTCGCGCATCATGCGGTCGTTCATGTCGGAGGGGCTCGGGGGGGTTCTGGATTTCATGCCCGCAAGCCTAGACCGACGCCGCCGCCATGCAAGCGGCGGCTCAGGGCGCCACCTCGCCGGAGAACGCCTTCACATCGGCCAGCAGAGCCGGGACCGCCGCATCGATGATGCGCTGGCCCTTCTCGGGCGACGCCTGGGCCGGGTCCGAGCCAATGCGGCCGTCCGGGAACCGCGCCCGATAATCCAGGGCGTCGCGGATCGGCCCCACGGGCGCGATCTGCGGCGAATAATCCGCCGTCTTGATGCGGTCGGGATAGGCGGCCTGGGTCACGGCGATCTCCGACGGGGTGGCGTGCATGCCGTGCCCCTTGGGGAAGATCTCGGTGCACAGCCGGTGCACCCCCGGCAGATCCCACCAGTTGACCAGCTTCAGGGCGAAGGGCGGGCGCTCCTCCACGAACGACCATTCGGCGTAGATCTCGGAGAAGGTCGCCTCGATGGTGGCGACGTTGCCGCCGTGGCCGTTCAGGAAATAGATGCGCTCAAAGCCGTGCCGCGTCAGCGACGAGACCCAGTCGGTGATGGCCGCCATGAAGGTGGAGGGCCGCAGGGATATGGTGCCCGCGAACGCCAGGTGGTGCTGGGCCATGCCGATGTTGAAGGTGGGCGCCACCACCAGGCCGTCGTCCTGGGTCTCCGCCGCATGGGCGATGATCTCGGGGCACAGCCAGTCGGTGCCCAACAGGCCCGTGGGCCCGTGCTGCTCATTGGAGCCGATCGGCACGACCACGGTCTTCGTCGCCTTCAGGCGCGCGTCGATCTCGGGCCAGGACGACAGGTGGATCAGCATGAGGAACTCCGAACTTTGGGACAGTGGTCCGCTTGGCAAGCGGACGCCCAGCGCATACGCCTGTTTCACCGGCGCCGCCAAGACGCGATCCTCCCCAAACGGAGCCCCACATGACCGACCAGACCCGCATTCCCGTTCCGGACCACATCGCGCAAGCCGCCCACATGGACGCCGAAGCCTATGCCCGTACGGTCGAGAGCGCGGCGCGCGATCCGCAAGGGTTCTGGCGCGGAGTGGGCGAGCGGCTGGACTGGTCCAGGCCCTTCACCGAGGTGAAGGACGTCAGCTTCGACCGGCAGGATTTCCGCATCCGCTGGTTCGCCGACGGCGAGCTGAACGCCAGCGTCAACTGTATCGACCGGCACCTGCCCGACCGCGCCGACCAGACCGCCATCCTGTTCGAGGGCGACGACCCCTCCGTCGACGGCAGGATGACCTATGCCGAGCTGCACGCCGAGGTGTGCCGCATGGCCAATGTGCTCAAGGACCTGGGCGCGAAAAAGGGCGACCGCATCACCCTGTACATGCCCATGATCCCGCTTGCGGCGGTGGCTATGCTGGCCTGCGCCCGCATCGGCGCGGTGCACTCGGTGGTGTTCGGCGGCTTCTCGCCGGACAGCCTGGGCGGCCGGATCGAGGACTGCGGCTCGACCATCGTCATCACCGCCGACGAGGGCAAGCGCGGCGGCAAGCGCATCCCGCTCAAGGCCAATGTGGACAAGGCGCTGGAGAAGGTCGCTGTCGACAAGGTGCTGATGATCCGCTGGACCGGCGCCGACGTGCCGCTGACCGAGGGCCGCGACGTGGTCTATGAGGACGTGCGCGAGGCCGCGTCCACCGAATGCGCGCCCGAGCCCATGAACGCGGAGGATCCGCTGTTCATCCTCTACACCTCCGGCTCCACCGGAAAACCCAAGGGCGTGCTGCACACCACCGGCGGCTATCTGGCCTGGGCCGCCTACACCCACGAGCTGGTGTTCGACTACAAACCCGGCGACATCTACTGGTGCACCGCCGACGTGGGCTGGGTCACGGGGCACAGCTACATCGTCTATGGACCCCTCGCCAACGGCGCGACGACCCTGGTGTTCGAGGGCGTGCCCACCTGGCCCGATGCCGGGCGCTGCTGGCAGGTGGTGGACAAGCACAAGGTCAACATCTTCTACACCGCCCCCACCGCCCTTCGCGCCCTGATGCGCGAGGGCGACGACTGGGTGACGAATTCCGACCGTTCGTCCCTGCGCCTGCTGGGGTCGGTGGGCGAGCCCATCAATCCCGAGGCCTGGCTGTGGTATCACCGGGTCGTCGGCGACGGCCGCTGCCCCGTCGTGGACACCTGGTGGCAGACCGAGACCGGCGGCATCCTGATCAGCCCGTTGCCCGGCGTCACAGAGCTCAAGCCCGGCTCGGCCACCAAGCCCCTGCCCGGCGTCATGCCCGCCATCGTCACAAATGAAGGCGACATCCTGCAGGGGGCGGCCGAGGGGCCGCTGTGCATCACCGAATCCTGGCCGGGCCAGATGCGCACCGTCTACGGCGACCACAACCGCTTCATCGAGACCTATTTCACCACCTTCCCCGGCAAATATTTCACCGGCGACGGGGCCCGGCGCGACGCGGACGGCTACTACTGGATCACCGGGCGCATCGACGATGTGCTCAACGTCTCCGGCCACCGTCTGGGCACCGCCGAGATCGAGAGCGCGCTTGTGTCCCACCCGGCGGTGTCGGAGGCTGCGGTGGTGGGCTATCCCCACGACATCAAGGGTCAGGGCGTCTGGGCCTATGTGACCCTCAAGGCGGATCAGGAGCCGTCCGAGGATCTGCGCAAGGCGCTGGTCACCCACGTCCGCGCCGAGATCGGCCCCATCGCCAGCCCCGACGTGATCCAGTGGGCCCCCGGCCTGCCCAAGACCCGCTCGGGCAAGATCATGCGGCGCATCCTGCGCAAGATCGCCGAGAACGAGACCAGCGCCCTGGGCGACACCTCCACCCTCGCCGATCCTTCGGTGGTGGACGATCTGGTCAGGAACCGGCCGGGGTGACCGTCAATTGGTAGGGAATGAATAGCGACAGATCGAGCGGCCCGGACTGGGTCCAGGTCACGCGGTGGGCGAGGCCCTCCACTTGCACCGCATAGCGATCTCCGAAGGCTTCGGCGGTGCGACGGGCGTCAGCCGCGATGGCGGCAAGGATCTCGGCGCGATACCGGTCGGGGCCGATAAGAGTGAGCTGCCAGTCGCCCGAGGTGATGATTTCGGTGCGTCCGGCCTTGGGGGTCTGCGCCACAAAGCGCTCTATGCGCGCCGTGGCGGCATCCAGAGTGTCCTCGGCGCGGACGGGTGTCTTGATCGTCAGGGTGACCACGCTGGTGTCGGCGCGCGTGCGGTCGACGCCGATGGTCAGTCCGCCCGCCATGGTTTCGTCGAAGGCTGAGAGGATGTCCGATCCGGTGCTGAGATCGATGTCGTCCCGATAAGCCGCCGCCCGCGCCATGTTTCTCAGGGTCTCCAGCAGCTCGGCTCGCCGTTGGGCGGGGTCGCGCGTGTCGCAGATCACCTGCACCTGAATGACCAGATTGTCCGCCCGCCGGGTCAGCCGCACCTGGGGCACCTCTTCAGGCCCCCAACCCGCGAGGCGCGAACCGGTGACGACGATCTCGTCCACCTCGCCGTAGTCCTGCCCCGTCGCCGGAAGCGGGGCCAGCAGGGCGAGTGCGGCGATCAAGGCAATGGCGGATTTCATGAACGTCTCTCCCCGTTTGGACCATTAAGACCCTTGTTCAAATCCTTGTCACGCGGGATGAAGGAGCATGGTTTCCGTCTCACGCTTCCCGCCCGACCCCGACCGGGTGGAGGAGATCTTCGCCCGTCTGGCGCGGGTGATGCCCGAGCCGAAGACCGAGCTGAACTTCACCAATCCCTTCACCCTCGTCTCTGCCGTGGCCCTGTCGGCCCAGGCCACGGACGTGGGGGTGAACAAGGCCACAACCGCGCTGTTCGCGGTGGCCGACACGCCGCAGAAGATGGCCGCCTTGGGGGTCGAGGGCCTGACCCCCTACATCGCCTCCATCGGCCTGTACCGGAACAAGGCGAAGAACCTGATCGCCATGTCGCAGATCCTGATCGAGCGGCACGGCGGCGAGGTGCCGCTGAACCGCGCCGACCTGCAGGCCCTGCCCGGCGTGGGGCGAAAGACCGCCTCGGTGGTGCTGAACGAGCTGGGGATCGAGCCGGCCATCGCGGTGGACACCCATGTGTTCCGCGTCTCCCACCGCCTGGGTCTGGCCAACGCCAATACGCCGGACAAGGTGGAGGCCCAGCTGCATCAGGTGGTCCCGGAGCACTGGCTGCCCAAGGCCCACCACTGGCTGATCCTGCACGGTCGCTACACCTGCGTGGCGCGCCGTCCCAAATGCGAGGCCTGCGTCATCTCGGACCTGTGCCCGGCGCGGCCCGACCTGATGGCGGCCCGCGCCTGATCGATCAGACGTCCACCGCCGCGTCCAGGGCGTTGCTCTGGATGAACTCGCGGCGCGGCTCCACCACATCGCCCATCAGCTTGGCGAACAGGTCGTCAGCGTCGTCGGCGTGGTCCACCTGCACCTTGAGAAGGGTGCGGGCGTTGTCGTCCAAGGTGGTTTCCCACAGCTGCTCGGGGTTCATCTCGCCCAGGCCCTTGTAGCGCTGGATCGACAGCCCCTTCTTGCCCGCGTCCAGCACGGTGGTCAGCAGGTCGAGCGGTCCCCGGATGGTGGTGGACTTGTCCTTGCGCCGGAACGTCGCCGGCTCGCGGAACAGACCGTCGAAGGCGGCGGCGCGCTCGCCGAGGCGTCGCGCGTCCAGCGAGCGGGTGAGGGATTCCTCAAGCACGATCTGCTCGGCCACGGCGCGGCGCGTGCGGCTGAACACCAGGGCGCCCTGTTCCCCCTTCTCGCCGGACCAAGGACCATCGCCCTCCTCGGCGTAGAGGTCCAGATGGCGCGCCGCATAGGCGAGATCGCCGCCTTCCGCCGTGAACAGGCCCGACAGGGCCGCCTGCTCAATGGCGAAGGCGGGGGCGCGGGTCGCCAGCCGGTCCACCAGCCCCTTGAAGGCCTTGGCCTCGCGCACCAGGCCTTGCAGGTCCATGCCGGTGCGGCGCTCGCCGCCGGCGAAGTCCAGCTCGGCGCCGTCCGACCCTTCCTCGATCAGATAGGCGTCCATCTCGGACTCGTCCTTGAGGTAGCGGGACTGCTTGCCCTTGGACACCTTGTAGAGGGGCGGCTGGGCGATGAAGATGTGGCCCTTCTCGATCAGCTCCGGCATCTGCCGGTAGAAGAAGGTCAGCAGCAGGGTGCGGATGTGGGCGCCGTCCACGTCGGCGTCGGTCATGATGATGATCTTGTGGTAGCGCAGCTTCTCGATGTTGAAGTCGTCGCGCCCGATGCCGGTGCCCAAGGCCAGGATCAGGGTGCCGATCAGCTCGCTGGACAGCATCCGGTCAAACCGGGCCCGTTCCACGTTCAGGATCTTGCCGCGCAGGGGCAGGACGGCCTGGTTCTCGCGGTTGCGCGCCTGCTTGGCCGAGCCGCCGGCGGAATCACCCTCGACGATGAACAGTTCCGATTTGGCGGGGTCACGCTCCTGACAGTCGGCCAGCTTGCCGGGCAGGGAGCTGATCTCGAGCGCGGACTTGCGCCGGGTCAGGTCGCGGGCCTTGCGCGCCGCCTCGCGCGCGACGGCCGCCTCGACGATCTTGGAGACCACCATCCGGGCCTCGGTCGGGTGCTCCTCGAACCAGGTGGACAGGCCGTCCGAGCACAGGGCCTCCACTGCCGGGCGCACCTCGGACGAGACCAGCTTGTCCTTGGTCTGGCTGGAGAATTTCGGGTCCGGCACCTTGACCGACAGCACGCAGGTCAGACCCTCGCGCGCGTCCTCGCCGGTGACGGAGACCTTCTCCTTCTTCGCGATGCCGGAGCTCTCGATATAGGCGCCCATGACCCGCGTCAGGCTGGCGCGGAAGGCCGAAAGGTGGGTGCCTCCATCCCGCTGGGGGATGTTGTTGGTGAAGCACAGCATGGTCTCGTGGTAGCTGTCGTTCCACCACAGGGCCAGGTCGATCTCGATGTTCTCCTTCTTGCCCCGGATGACGATGACGTCCTTCAGGATCGGAGACTTGGACTTGTCCAGGTGGCGCACGAAGGCCTCGACCCCGCCCTCGTAGTGCAGGATCTCCTCGAACGGCTCCGCGCCGCGGTGATCGGCCAGCTTGATGACCACGCCCGAGTTCAGGAACGCCAGCTCACGCAGGCGGTGCTCCAGGGTCTTCAGGTCGAAGTCGATGTGGCTGAAGGTGGTCACCGACGGATAGAAGGTCAGTTCGGTGCCTGTCAGGACCTTGCCGTTCTCGCGCATGGGCGCGTCGCCCACCACTTCCAGCGCCTTGACCGTGTCGCCCCGTTCGAAGCGCATCTGATGCTTCTTGCCGTTGCGGTAGATGACCAGCTCGAGCCAGTCGGACAGGGCGTTGACCACCGACACGCCCACGCCGTGCAGGCCGCCGGAGACCTTGTAGGAATTCTGGTCGAACTTTCCGCCCGCGTGCAGCTGGGTCATGATGACCTCGGCGGCGGACACGCCCTCACCCTCGTGGATGTCGGTGGGAATGCCGCGCCCGTTGTCGGTGACGGTCACCGAGCCGTCGGCGTTCAGGATCACCTGCACCAGGTCGGCGTGACCGGCCAGGGCCTCGTCGATGGCGTTGTCCACCACCTCATAGACCATGTGGTGCAGGCCCGAGCCGTCGTCGGTGTCGCCGATGTACATGCCCGGACGCTTGCGGACGGCGTCGAGCCCTTTCAGCACCTTGATGGATTCTGCGCCGTAGGCGGCTTCCTCGGCGGTGTCCGGGGTGCGGTTCTGGTCGGTCATTCAGTCATCCGATGGGGCGAGCGTTCCTGCGTCGACGCGCACGAACCGGCCTCGCCCGTGAAGGTCAGAGAAGAGCGTTTCGTCGGTGCCGGTCAGGAAAGCCTGAAGGTCCAGCGCCACGATCTCCTCGAACAGGGCGGCGCGTCGGCGGCTATCCAGGTGCGCCGGCGCTTCGTCCAGCAACAATACAGGGTTTGCGCCTGAATTGGCCAGTGATTCCGGGCCTTCCGGCATGGTTTTCAGCCGCGCGACCTGCGCCAGAATAAGGTTCAGAACCAAGGCCTTCTGCTCTCCGGAGGAGCCTTCGGCCGCCGGGCGGTTCTTTTCCCGGTGAATGGCGGTCAGATCCGACCGATGAGGACCGAAAAGCGAGCGTCCTGAGGCCGAATCGCGGGCCCTGGACGCCTTCATGCCGGCGACGATTCCGGCTGCGATTTCAGCGGTCTCCCCGCCCATGGCGGCGCTTTGCTCGGCCTCGCCGGTCAGGCCCAGATCGGCCTGGGGGAAGGGGCGGTCGCCGCGCGCGTCGATGCCCGCCTGCAGGTCGCCCAGGGCGCGGGCGCGGGCCATGGCGGCGGCGGCGCCCTGTTCGCCCAGGCGGGCCTCCAGTGCGTCCAGCCAGGCGGGATCGGCGGGCCGCTTGCCCTCGGCCGCCTCGGTCAGCAGGCGCAGCCGTTCGCGCAGGGCTTTCTCATAGGCCGAGACGCTGGCGGCGTGGCCGGGGTCGGCGGCGAACACCAGCCGGTCGAAGAATTTGAGCCGCTCGGCCCGGCTGTCCGAGAACAGCCGGTCATGCTCGGGCGTGGCCCACACGGGCCGCAGATAATCCAGCATCCGCCCCGGCTGGGCGGTCTCGCTGTCGATGCGCACGATGCGCCGCGACGCCCCCGGGGCCTGCACTCCCGTGCCCAGCCGAACCTCATCGCCATCCGCCCCCGCCAGCACCGCCGCAACGGCCCAGGCGCGGCCCCCGGCCTCGCCCGGCTCGCGCCGCCCCAGCTCGGCCACCGGCGCCCCGCGCAGCCCCCGCCCCGGCGTCAGCAGGCTCACCGCCTCCAGCAGATTGGTCTTGCCCGCCCCGTTGGGCCCATGGAGCACGATGGGGCCTGACCCCACGCGCAAGGTCGCGCTGGCGTATGAGCGGAAATCGGTGAGGGTGAGGGCGGTGATCACTGTGTGATCGGTGGCGCGTGGCGCGTGGCGAGTGGCGAGACGGGCCAGCGCAGGTTCAGGAGGTCTAAGCGCAACCACCCCAAAGCGGTCAGTCTAGCCTTCTCACCACTCGCCACTCGCCGCTCGCCACTCAGAATCACACCCTCAGCGGCATCAGCACGTACTGCACGCCCGGATCGCCCGGATCGAGCACCAGGGTCGGGCTGGCCGGGTCGGCGAACATGTAGGTGGCGGTCTCGCCCTCGATCTGGCCGGCCACGTCCAGCAGGTAGCGGGCGTTGAAGCCGATCTCGAACGGCTCGTCGCTGTAGCCGATCTCAACCTCCTCCACGCCTTGTCCCGCTTCCATGTTGCGCACGGTCAGGGTGACCCGGTCGTTGTCCAGGCCCAGCTTCACCGAGCGGCTCTTCTCGGCCGAGATGGTGGAGACCCGGTCCACGGCCTGGGCGAACACGGCGTTGTCGATGTCGGCGCGTTTGTCGTTGCCCTTGGGAATGACCCGCAGATAGTCGGGGAACGAACCGTCGATGACCTTGGAGGTCAGGCTGGCCTGGCCGAATTCGAAGCGGATCTTCTGGGCGCTGACCTGCACCTCCACCGGGCCGGAGCCGTCGTCCAGCAGGCGGCGCACCTGATCGATGGTCTTGCGTGGCACGATCACGCCGGGGCCGCCCGCCGCGCCTTCCGGCGCCGGGGTCTCGGCCAGGGCCAGACGATGGCCGTCGGTGGCGACGGCGCGCAGCAGCGCCTGTCCGCCCTCGGACACGGTGTGCAGATACAGGCCGTTCAGATAGTAGCGCGTCTCTTCGGTGGAGACGGCGAAGCGGGTCTTGTCGATCAGACGGACCAGATCTTCCTTGAGCAGGCTGAACCGGGCCCCGGCGCTATCGGCGGACATGACCGGGAAGTCCCCGGCCGGCAGCACCGGCAGGTTGAACTTGGACCGGCCGGCCTGGACCACCAGACGGGGGTCGTCGCCGGAGTACAGCAGCGACACCTCGGCGCCTTCCGGCAGCTTGCGCACGATTTCGTACAGGGTGTGGGCCGGGGCCGTGATCTGGCCCTCGGTGTGCACCATGGCCTCGGCCTCATCCACCATCTCCATGTCCAGGTCGGTGGCCGCGAAGCTCAACCGGTCCCGGCCCGCGGACAGCAGGACGTTGGACAGGATGGGGATGGTGTTGCGTCGTTCGACGACGCTCTGCACGTGGCCAAGGGCCTTCAGGAGCGCCGCGCGTTCGATCGTCAGCTGCATTTGGTCTCGCCCGGATGACGACGACTCAACCGCCGCCGCTGCAATTGTGGGCCTTGGACATTAGCGGCTTGCGCGCCCGCTTCAACAGGGGAAACGGGCGCTCCACAGACCGGCGTCGCCTTATCCCCGCAGCTTGCGGGTCAGGGTCTCCACATCGCGGGCGATCTGGTCGTCCGCGGGCATCATCTCCTCGATGCGGCGCACCCCGTGCAGGACCGTGGTGTGGTCCCGCCCGCCGAAGCGGCGGCCGATGTCGGGATAGCTGCGCGTGGTCAGCTGCTTGCACAGGTACATGGCGATCTGGCGGGGGCGGGCGATGATGCGCGTGCGCCGTTCGCTCAGCAGATCCGCCTGCTTCAGGTTGAAGTGCTCGGCCACCGTCTTCTGGATCTCGTCCACGGTGATGCGGCGCTCGGGCCCGCCGCGCAGGGCGGCGCCCAGCAGCACCGAGGCCTCGTCCGCCGTCAGTTCGGCCAGACGCTGCCCGGCGGAGGCTGCCAGGGTGTTCACCGCGCCCTCCAGTTCGCGCACCGATCCCGGGGTGCGGTCCACCAGTTGCTCCAGAACCTCGGGACGCGCCTCGCCGGACACCAGGCCCAGACGGCCCAGGGCCTCAAACCGCTTTCTGGCCACCGCCAGCTTGACCATGCGGTCGGCGGGTTCGACCGGACAGGTCAGGCCTGCGGCCAGGTGGGAGCGCAGACGCGGCTCGATGTCGGTCATGGCCGTGGGCGGCTTGTCGCCGGCCATGACCACGCGCTTCCCGTCCTCGATCAGGGCGGTCAGGGTGTTCAGCAGCTCTTCCTGGGTCGAGCTCTTGCCGCCCACAAACTGGACGTCGTCCAGCAGCAGCATGTCGGCCGAGCGCAGGCTTTCCTTGAAGGCCGCGGTCTGGCGGTCCTGGACGGCGCGCACGAAGGTGGACAGGAACCGCTCGGCGGTCAGGTAGATCACCTTGGCGTTGGGGCGCAGGCGCTGCGCCTCCCAGGCGATGGCGTTCAGCAGGTGGGTCTTGCCGTGGCCGTAGGGGCCGCACAGGAACACCGGGTTGAAATGCCCCTCGGCCCAGCTGGCGGTCTGTTTGGCGATGGCCAGGGCGAAGGCGTTGCCCGGGCCTTCCACGAAGGCGTCGAAAGTCAGGCGGTCCTGCAGGCCCGCGGCCCGCACGGCGCGCGGCCCGTCGGCCACCGGCGCGACCGTGGCGCGGGGATGCGCCGCCGGCGTCTGGGTCTGGGAGGCGGAGCCCGAGATGGCCGGGGCGGGCGAGCCGAACTCGGCCCGGCAGCGCACGTCCAGCCGGCGCGACAGACCGTCCAGGCCCAGCCACAGCTCGTTCATGCGGCGCAGGGCGTTCCTGCGAACCCAGTCCCGCGCATAGGCGGTGGGCGTCACCAGCACCAGCCGACCCGAGGCGTCAGCCCGAACCGCCGACGGCGCGATGTACGAACTGAACGGACCCTCGCCGATCTCGGCGCGCAGGCGCGTCGCCGCTTCGTCCCAGATCCGTTCCGGATCCGTCAGTCTCTGTTCCGCCGCGCTGCCCGCCATGGGTTGCCCACCTCTTTCAGTTCACCAGTCACAAAGCCCGCCTGATCTCCGGGACGACTTCTCCTGGCCGCCGGAACAGGGGTTCCGGCGGTGGGGTCGGCCTCGCAGACGGACTTCTCCCGCCGACGCGGAACAGGGTCCCGCGCCGTCTTCATCCGTGTTGGGATGGAAGTGCGTTAGGCCCCAAAACTTACGCCCAGCGAGGGCGCCGTCAACGCTGATTCGCGGACCCGGATGCGGATAAATTGTTTGACTCCGCTAAGCGCCTCGCCCGCTTGGAGAAACGGATGATCCGCAGCACCGGCGGGTGCGGACTTTTTTTATTTCAACTTAGCCGCACACGGCAAAACGACGAAGGAGACAAATCCCCTTCGCCGTTGAAATGCTTTGATATTTACTGTGACGGCCCTGTGACGGGCCGCAAGTCAGGCTGCGGCCAGCTTCTTCAGCTGAGCGTGCAGACGCGACACCTTCCGGGCGCCGGTGTTCTTGTGGAACACGCCTTTGGACACCGCCCGCATCAGTTCCGACTGGGCGTCGAGGAAGGCCGTCTTGGCAGCCTCGACGTCACCGCCGGCGATCGCGGCGTCAAACTTCTTCAGGAAAGTGCGAACGCGGCTGCGGCGAGCCGTGTTCACTTCAGTCCGGGCGGCGATCTTGCGGATCGCCTTCTTGGCGCCGGGGTTGTTGGCCATCAGTCAAACCTTCGAACGGAAAACGCCGCGGAGCACTTCTCCACGGCGTGGAAATCTCAAGAGGGCGGGCCTATAGCCGATGGCTGCGCAGGGGTCAACGCGACTCTGGACTCAACGCCCCCTGAAATCCGGCTTCCGCTTGTCGACGAAGGCGGCCATGCCTTCCTTCTGGTCCTCGAAGGCGAACAGGCTGTGGAACAGCCGCCGCTCGAAGCGCACGCCTTCGGTCAATGTGCTCTCCAGGGCCACATTGACCATCTCCTTGTTGGCCATGACCGCCAGGGGGCTGTGGGCCGCGATCTTCGCCGCCGCCTCGCGCGCCTCGTCCAGCAGGCGCTCGCCCGGCACGACGCGGCTGACCAGTCCGGCGCGCTCCGCCTCGGCGGCGTCCATCATGCGGGCGGTCAGGATCATGTCCATGGCCTTGGACTTGCCCACCAGCCGGGTCAGGCGCTGGGAGCCGCCGATGCCCGGCGCCACGCCCAGATTGATCTCCGGCTGGCCAAATTTCGCCGTTTCAGAGGCGATGATGAAGTCGCACAGCATGGCCAACTCGCAGCCGCCGCCCAGGGCATAGCCAGACACCGCTGCGATGATGGGCTTTCTGAACCGGGTGATGCGGTCGTGACCGGCGGCGAAGAAATTCTCTGTGAACATCTGGGCGTAGGACTGGTCCGCCATCTCCTTGATGTCGGCGCCGGCCGCGAAGGCCTTTTCCGAGCCGGTCAGGACGATGCAGCGCACAGTGTCATCGCGCTCGACGCTGTCCAGAAAGGCCGTCAGGTCGGCGAAGACCTGGCTGTTCAGGGCGTTCAGCGCCTTGGGCCGGTTCAGCGTCACGACCGCATAGCCGTCGGCGTGCCGTTCGATCAGCAGGGTTTCATAGGTCTCGGCCATGGCGGGTCTCCCTTGTATGCGGGCCCCGTCTAGCGCGTCCCCATGGCCGCTGGAAACACTTGCCCAACCGCTAAGCACTCCCAAGTTGGCGGCGCATGAAAAACAAGTTTGTAAAATAGACAAGTCTATGCCATTCATTAACACGTCCATATCGGAGAGCGCCATGACCGTCCAATCACCCGAACCCGTCGACCGCCTGCACGGTCTAGACGCCCTCAGGGGCTTCGCCCTCCTGCTCGGCGTCGTGCTGCACGCGGCCATGGCTTATACGCCCATGCCCATGTGGGTGGTGGCGGACGGCCAGACTTCGCCCGCCGCCGGGGCGCTGTTCTTCGCCATCCACCTGTTCCGCATGACCGCCTTCTTCCTGATCGCGGGCCTGTTCGCTCACATGATGATCGGGCGCAGGGGCGTAGGCGGCTTTATCCGTGACCGCCTGAGCCGCATCGCCGGCCCGCTGGCGGTGTTCTGGGGGCCGACACTGGCGGCCATCATCGCCGTGCTGATCTGGGTGGCGGTCATCAACAACGGCGGAACCATGCCCGAGGGACCGCCGCCGCCGCCGCTCACCGTCCAGACCTTCCCCCTGACCCACCTGTGGTTCCTGTGGGTGCTGCTGATCCTCTACGCGGTCCTGCTGCTCTTGCGCGCGCCCTTCGCGGCCCTGGACCGGAACGGGGGCTGGGGCAGGGCGGTGGACCGCCTGACCGGCGGCTTGATCGGGCCGTGGACGCCCGTGATCCTGGCCGCGCCGCTGGCTGTCGCCCTGTATCTGACGCCGAACTGGATTCCCTTCTTCGGCATCCCCACGCTCGATACCGGACTGGTCCCCAATCCCGCCGCCCTGACGGCGTTCGGCGTTGCCTTCGGCTTCGGCGCCCTGATCGATCGTCGTCGTGACCTGCTGACCGGCATCCGCAGCCTTTGGGCGCCCTTCACCGTCATGGCGCTGGGAACGGGAGCCGGCGCCTTCCTCCTAAGCGGCGGCGCGACCCCCAGCATGGCGCCGGTGACCGACCCGCAGACCAAGGCCGGCATGGCCGCGCTGTACGCCTTCGCCGTCTATGCCGGCGCCTTGGCCGCCACGGCCCTGGCCCTGCGGTTCGCCTCGGGCGTCAGCGGCGTGCGTCGCTATCTGGCCGACGCCTCGTACTGGATCTACATCATTCACCTGCCGCTGGTGATGGTTGGGCAGGTTCTGATGCTGGGCCTGGACTGGCCATGGTTCGCCAAGCTGGCCGCCGTCATCGCGGGCGTCATGGCCGTCTCGCTGATCACCTACGAACTGCTGATCCGCCACAGCTTCATGGGCCGCTGGCTGAACGGCCGCCGCGTGCCGTGGCGCCGCCCGGCCGCGCCCGTCGCCGTCACCGCCGCCCCGCCTGCCGAATGACTTGCCAAGCCATGCCCGCTCGTTCACCCCAGCATCAGGCCGTTACAGGAATCGCCCCCATGCCCGCGCCCCTCACTTCATCCCCCGAAGACGACCTGGCCTATCTCCGCTCCGTCATCTCCGGCGGCGGGCCGCAAGGGCATTTCACTATGGGCGTCGCCTATCTGGCGGGCGGTCTTCTGTACGGGGTGCAGTGTCTGTTTCACATCGGCCAGTCCTGGGGCTGGATCCTCTGGCCGCCCGCGCCCACCCTGGCCTTCATCATCGCCATCACCGCCGCCATGATCGCCGTGCTGATCTGGGCCTGGCGAAAGGACAGGAGACAGCCGCGCCCCGGCCCGGTGGTGACGCGCACCCTGAACGCGGCCTTCAGCGCCACGGGCATGGTCAATCTGGCGGTGATCGTGGTGTTCGGCGCCGGGGCCATGCGGGATCAGGATTTCGCCGTCTGGCTCTACTATCCGGCCATGGTCTTCGCCATCCAGGCGGCGGCCTGGTTCGTGGCGTGGAGCCTGCGCAAGAAGGCGTGGATGCTGGCGACCTGTCTGGGCGGCTGGATCACCGCGATCGCGCTGGGCCTGCTTGTCCGCGAGCCGCTGCTTTACCTCTATGTCTCCACGGCGGCGCTGTTCCTGCTGTTCGCCGCGCCCGGCTGGATCATGCTGAGCGGCGCCCTGCGCGCGCGGGCGGCGGCCTGATCCATGGGGCTGCACGATCTCGGACGCATCGACGAGATCATCCACGGCCGCATCCGGCTGGGGATCATGGTCTATCTGGCCGACGCCGAAGTGGCCGACTTCACGGAGCTCAAGACCGCGCTGGAGGCCACTCAGGGCAACTTGTCCATCCATCTGAAAAAGCTGGAGGAGGCAGGCTATGTGGCCATCGACAAGAGCTTTGTGGACAAGAAGCCCCTGACCCGCGTGCGCCTAACAGACGCCGGTCGTAAGGCCTTCCAGGCTTATGTGGAGGCCATCGGCGCCCTGATCGGAGACAGGTCATGAGCCAATGGAGCTGGCTCGCCCGCCTCGGGGATGTGGTGTTCGGCGCGCACCCGGACACGCCGATGCATAGGCGGCCGCGCGTCATGGGCATCGTCAATGTGACGCCGGACAGCTTTTCCGACGGTGGCCGCCATGACACCGTCACGGCCGCTGTAGATCATGCGCTCGCCATGCTCGACCAAGGCGCCCACGTGCTGGACATCGGCGGTGAAAGCACCCGGCCCGGCGCCGAGCCGGTCGCTGCGGCCGAGGAAATCGCCCGTGTCGTGCCGGTCATTGAGGGGATCCGCGCCGAACGGCCCGATGCCGTCATCAGCATCGACACCATGAAGCCGGACGTGGCCCGCGCCGCCGTGGCCGTCGGCGCCGCCATCTGGAACGACGTCACGGCGCTGACCCACCGCGCCGACAGCCCGGCCGTCGCCGCCGAACTGGGTTGCGGTGTCATCCTGATGCACATGAAGGGCGCGCCGCGCACCATGCAGGCTGATCCTCGCTATGACGACGTGGCGGCCGAGGTGCGGGACTGGCTCATCGCCCGCGCTGAA
This sequence comes from Brevundimonas sp. BAL450, assembly GCF_015767455.1. Classification (NCBI taxonomy): domain Bacteria; kingdom Pseudomonadati; phylum Pseudomonadota; class Alphaproteobacteria; order Caulobacterales; family Caulobacteraceae; genus Brevundimonas; species Brevundimonas sp. BAL450. Next base: position 98,302 of record NZ_JADWOW010000052.1, on the reverse strand, counting down.
GCGGCGATGACGGCAGGTGTGGCCCGCGAGCGCATCTGGCTGGACCCGGGTATCGGGTTCGGCAAGACGGCGGAACACAACCTGGCTCTGACGGCGCATCTGGGTCAGCTGACGACTCTGGGTTTCCCCGTGCTCTACGCCGCCAGCCGCAAGCGGACCATTCAGGCCGTCGATCCGACGGCGACGGATCCGATGGACCGGCTGGGCGGCTCCCTGGCCCTGGCGCTGGAGGGCGCCCGACGCGGCGCGGCCATGGTCCGGGTCCACGACGTGCGCGAGACCGTCCAGGCGCTGCAAGTCCAGGCGGCGGTCGCGAGCGCCGGATCGGGTCAGCTCGCCAGGTCGAACAGGTCCAGCTGACTGCGCGCCTCGGGCGGCACGCGGAAGTGACTGACGTCCAGCATCCTGCGCGGCCCATCCAGGTGGTAGCGCTTCACCGCCGCCCTGAACCGGGTGGCGATCAGCTCCGCCACGGGCCCGGTTCCCTTCATGCGCTGGCCCCAGTCGGGATCGTAGTCGCGCCCGCCTCGGGTCTGGCGCACCAGCGACATGACCCGTTTCGCCCGGTCGGGCCGCGCCTCCGCCAGCCATTCGCGGAACAGATCCTTGATCTCCAGCGGCAGGCGCAATGTGACGTACATAGCGCCGGTCGCCCCGGCCTTTTTCGCCGCCTCCAGCACCGCTTCCATTTCGTGGTCGTTGAGGCCCGGAATGACGGGAGCGAAGCCCACCGTCACCGGCACGTCTGCGTCCGCCAGGCGGGATATGGCCTCCAGCCGCCTGGCCGGCGTCGCCGCGCGAGGCTCCATGGCGCGGGCCAGCTTTCGGTCCAGGGTGGTGATGGACACCGCCGCGCTGACCAGGCCTTTTTTCGCCATCGGACCCATCAGGTCGGTGTCGCGCGCGATCAGGGCCGATTTGGTGATGATGCTGAACGGATGGTTGAAACGGCTCAGCACCTCAACCACCCCCCGCGTGATGCGCTCATCCCGCTCCACAGGCTGATAAGGGTCGGTGTTGCCGCCTATGTGGATGGGCTTGCAGACATACCGCCGGGCGCAGAGCTCCTGTTCCAGCAGACGCGCGCTTTCGGGCTTGAAGAAGAGTTTGCTCTCGAAATCCACGCCCGGGGATAGGCCCATCCAGGCATGGGCCGGACGGGCGTAGCAGTAGATGCAGGCATACCACTCAGTTGCACCAAACGCCTGATGGCACTAGGATCACCCGCGACCCTCATGCGCCTGATCCTAGATGGAAGCCCTAATCTATATACGCTTTTCCACTCCCAAGCAGGAGAGGGGAGCCAGCCGCGAACGGCAGTTGGAGCTGTGCCAGGAGTTCTGCGCCAGGAACGGCTGGCCTGTGCGCGAGGTGATCGAAGACTTGGGGAAGTCCGCCTGGAGCGGAGCCCATCTCTCCGCTGGCGAGTTGGGCCGCTTGGCCGAGCGGGTACGGAGTGGTGAGATCGGGCGAGACACCGTCCTGGTCGTCGAAAAGCTGGATCGCCTATCCCGTCAGGAGACACGCCTGACCCTGCGCTGGATGGAGGACATCTGCGCGGCCGGCCTGACCGTCGCAACCGTCGATGGGGCCAGAATCTATGATGACGCCAGCCTCAAGGCTGACCTGATGAGCGTCTTCGAGATTCTCATGCGGGCCAAGCTGGCCCACGACGAGAGCCAGCAGAAGTCCGAGCGCGTGCTGGACCGGATCGGCCGCAACATGGAACGGGCCCGGGTCACGGGTCAGATCATCACCGCGAAGGCGCCGGGGTGGCTGGTCGCCAAACCGGATCGCACCGGCTTCGACATCGTCGAGGAGAGAGCCACGCTCGTCCGGCAGATTTACGAGATGGCGGCCCAAGGGAAGGGGGCTGGCTGGATCGCCAAGGAACTGAATGAACGCGGTGTGCCAGCGTGGGGAAAATGGCGCAAAGCGACATCGACGCCGACTTGGGAAATCGGCGCGGTGAAGATGATCCTGAGCCAGCCTTCGGTCGAGGGCGACTATGTGCCGGGCTTCTCCAACACCAGCGCGAGGCGGACGAAATTCAAAGAGCCCGTCCGCGGCTACTATCCCCGGATCGTTGACGCGGATCTGGTGGCGCGGGCGCGCGCCCAGATCGAAGCGCGAAAGACGGGTCCGAGGAAGGGCGGTCGTCACACGCGGGGCGTGGCCAACCTGTTCGCCGGCGTGGTCCTGTGCGAGCAGTGCGGCAATCGCATGCACTTGCGCACAAGCGGCCAGCCGAATCCGAACCGATATTGGAAATGCAACTTCGCCGCCCGGGCTCGCGGATGCAGCCAGAAGGCCATGTTCCGATACGAGCCCTTCGAGCGAGCTGCCCTGGACGAAATCCTGCACCTCGTCCTGGACGACCGCTACTTCTCCTTGCCCGACCAGACCGCCGATCTCGCGCTGGCCCTGGCCGAACTCGACAAGACCATCATCGATCAGAACGAGCAGATCGAGCGCTGGGTCGAAGTGCTCGGCCGCCTCGGCGCTTCGCCGGCCATTGAAGCAAAGCTGGTCGACGCCGAGAGAGTGGTGAAGGACCTGGTCTCGAAGCGCGAGCACACCGCAAAGGCGCTGGAGGTCGCCCGAGGCGCCGTCAGTCCGATCGAGCATCTGCAGCGAGTTCAGGAAATCCGGGGAGCCTTGGATGACCCTGACCGTGATGTCCGGCAGGAAGCTCGCCTGCGGGTCCATAACGCCATCGTCGGCCTGGGCTGCACCGTCGTCTGCAGCGACGACCCAGAGGAGGGCCGGCAGATCGGCCTGTTCCTGCCGAACGGCCTCCTGGGCTGCATCTTCGACAACGATGGCCGAGTGGTTGCCCGGTTCGATGGGCTCGGGTTCATGGAGCATACGCATCCTGATGTGGACGAAGCCGAACTGGCAGCTCTAGCGACCGCGAAGCTTCCACAATTCGGCGACGAGGACGTGGCTTGGGTTCGCACCAACCCGACGACCAAGGGGTGGCTGGCGGCCTATATCGCGCGTTATCGAAAGGGCCGGTAAGGCGTCGATCGCGGGGTGCTCTCTAGACGGGCTAGTGGCTCAGAGTTAGGACTGATTGTAACAATAGGCTGTCCGGCGCGTGGGTCGAATGGTCTTCGATGTTCATTTGGAGATCATGCCTTGGCCCGACTGCCCGCCCTCGTGGACGCCTTCTCCGCCCATGACCCGCGCGGTCGTCCGACCATCGCCCACATCGCTCGGCAACTCCGTAACGATAGCGAGATCGAATCCACGCGGCGGGGCGCCGGCGGCGCCAAGATGACGTTTCGCGACGCCGCCACCTTGTTGATCGGCGCCTGCGGCGACATGAACCCCGCAGGTGCGGTGAAGGCCGTGGATCGAATGCGGGGCTTCACTCTCGATGTGGCGGACCACCTAGCCACCATGCAGGGAGAGGACCTGCCGGAACATTTTACCTGGCTCCGCGACGCCGAGAACTTCGGGGCGGTCGTCGAAGGCATGATCGCGCGGGCGCCGGAGTTGAAGGCTTGGGGGGAGGATTATGACTCCTTCTGGTCCGACGTGGAGGGCGGCGTCAGCGGGGCTGAGTTCTCCATGCGCCGGGCCGCACAGAGACTGCGTCTGCCCGGAGCGGGCTTCATGCCCGGTTTTGCGCGTGCGGTCCGGATCGTCTTTCACCCGCCGGCGCTGGCCGCCGAGGTGCATCTCGGCTGGGTCTGGCGTTCGCTTGAGGATGCTGACGCCTTCCACGGCTATTACGCTCATCCGGACACCTGGGCGCAGCAGCGACGAGAGACCGACGCGCCGGAAAACAATCTGATCACCATCGAGGTCGGCATTCCCCTCCTCATGTCCCTGCATCACACGGTGAAGGATGGCTAGCAGCCGCACGCCCGCGTCCGGCCAACAATAGATACCTTGACTCCTTATTCCCGATCCGCCATCTCGTAGATACCGTTTGTATCAACGAGGAGGTTGGTCATGCACCACCGTCTTGATCTGGGCGCCGCTCCGGCCATGCCGGTGCGCGACCCGTCCCACGGCGGGATGATCGCCGCCCAACGCCTTTCGGCCCGCGAGGCCGAGGCCGCCGCCGGTCTGGAAAAGGACGACGCGGCCCTGCTGCCGCTGATGATGTGCCTGGCCCGTCTGTCGGCGCGCCAGCACGTTCAGGAGATGCTGTAATGGCGGGGCGTCGCGTCGCCCTGCATGGGCAAGGCTACGGAAACGGCAGCCGTTGGACCGATACGTTGGGAGAGCTCGGCTGCACGGCCCGCGCCCTCGACCTGCGCGTGGTCATGGTCGACGGCGATCCGGCCGACATGGTCCTCGGCAAGGGAATGAAACGCCTGCTCACGCGCCTGTCGCACGACGAGGTCGATGTGATCCTGACCGAGTTGGACGGGAAGGCGGTCGCTATCGCTCTTCCGGACGCCGGTCTCTTCACTGTCAATCCCGAGGAGGTCCCCTAATGAGCACCAAGCCTCCCCCTGGCGCGCGGATCGCCACTTATGCCCGCTACTCGAGCGATCGCTCTCCGGAAAATCCGTTCAAAGAGCAGATGCGCCACCTGCGCGCCCAGTCGCGGACGCGCGGACGGGAGCCGGTCCACGTCTTCCGTGACGTCACGCCGGGCGAAGTCCCGCACAACCCGTCGCAGGATGATGCCGAACCGGAGGGCGGCGAATGAAGTTGCCTCCTCCCAAGACGCGCGCCGCCATCTACGCTCGCAAGGCGACGACGCCCGCCGCGGTCGCGATCGATGACCAGATCACGTCCTGCCGCAACTTCATCGAAGATCAGAGTTGGACGGAGTCTGGCGTCTATGCCGATGCGGCGGGCAGCGGTTCGACCTTCGCTAATCGAGATGGCTTTTTCACCCTGATGGCGGCGGCCGGGCGAGGCGAGTTCTCCGTGGTGCTGGTTAGCGACATCGATCGCCTCAGCCGCAGCCCGAGCGCGGTGCTTCAGATCGTCCGGGAACTCGACGATCTGGGTATCGCTGTCTGCACCGTGCAGTCGGGCCTGCTTGATACCCTGGGTGTTCAGTTCAAGGCGGCCATGGACAGCAGCAATGCTGGGAGCTCGGGCGGGCGCGGTCGCCGCAAGTCCTCGGCAACGATCCTCCGCGAAATCACGGGTCCTGACGAGGCGGTGGTGCGGCGCATCTATAGCCTCTTCGCCCGCGGGCTCGATGTTGGTGAGGTCTGCCGTCGCCTGAACCAGGAAGGTGCTTCGGACCAGCCTACCGCGTCCCAGGAGGACGGCGAATGATGCCGCCGGCCGGCACGCCCGTCGCCATCTACGCCCGCTACTCCTCGTCGCTTCAGTCGCCTATGTCGATCGAAGATCAGGTCGCTCTCTGCCGTGACTACATCCAGCGCCACGGCTGGGTCGAGGTCGGCGTTTACGTCGACGCGGAGCGCAGGGGCACCACCTGGGTAGGCCGCGACGGCTACTTCAGCATGATGGCGGACGCTGACCGCGGCAAGTTCAGCATTGTCCTGACTGAAGACCTCGATCGCCTGAGCCGGGTTCCCTCGGGCACCCATCTGGTGATCGAGGAACTCGAGGCCTTGGACATCGTCGTTTGCACGGTCAGTTCCGGGATCGTTGACGATGTGGATGTGGCGTTCAAGGCCGCCCAGAATTCCCGTTACGTGCGCGGGCTAGCCGAGAAGGTCCGCCGTGGCCAGTCGGGCATGGTCCGTCGCGGCCTGAACGCGGGTTCGGTGGCTTATGGCTACCGGAAAAAGATCATGCCCAATGGCGAGCGCGGTCACCGCGAGATCGTGCCGGAAGAGGCCGCGATCGTGCAGCGCATCTTCCGCATGGCCGCCGCAGGCCTTAGCGGTCTGGATATCAGCCGCCAGTTGAACGCGGAAAGCGTGCCCGGCCCCCGCGGCAAACCGTGGCAGTCCAGCACCCTCTACGGCAACAAGACGTCCGGCACCGGCATCCTGCGCAATCGGCTCTACATCGGCGTCAACGAGTACGGCGCCACCACGCGTAAGCACAACCGCGCCAAGGGCACGGTCACGATCAAGGTGACGTCTCAGGACGCCCGCACGCGCAGCGAATCCCCGCATCTGCGCATCATCGACGATGAGCTGTTTGAGACGGTCCAGGCGCGGCTTGAGGCTGCTGGGTCCCTGAAGGTGCACGAGCGCCGGCGCGTGGAGTATCCTCTGACTGGCCTGGTTTACTGTGGCTGCTGTGGGTCCAAGTACACCACGCTGCAGGAGAAGCTGGGCTGCAAGGGACGGGTTCAAGGCGTGTGTGACAACCGTCGCCGCGTCGCCCGCGAGGTTGTCGAAGACACCGCTCTCGCCGGCATCAAAAGCCGTCTGCTCAAGCCCGAATTGATCGAGCCGTTCCTGGCGGAATACCGCGCCGAGGTCGCCCGGGCGATCCAGGAACATCAGCAGCGTGTTGAGGGTGGCGCCAAGCGCCTGGCGGTTCTGGAGGAGGAGAAGGCCAATCTGGTGGCTCAGATGCGCAAAGGCATTCTGGGCGAGGTGCTGGCCGAGGAACTGGCGCGGCTGGAGATCGAGCGCCGCAACCTGCAGCGCGAGATCAAGGGCCGTCCGCCCGAACCGGCGCCGATCCTGGATGCCGCCACAGTGGTCGCCCGTCTTGAAGTCTTGCTGGATGACTTGAAGACCCATCTGAAGGGGGCTGACGAGAACGCTGTGCGCGCCCGCGACATCCTGCGCAGCTTCATCGAGCGTATCGAGATCAAGCCCATCCTGCTGGCCAAGGAGCACAAGCGCGGCATCGGGCCGGTCCGGATCACCGTCTTCGGCCGCCTTAACGCCCTCTTGGGCCGCGCGGCGGACGGTCACGAGACCCAGTCCACTTCAGGTACTCAAATGCGTCAGGATCTCGCGAACCTGGAGTTCCGCTACTGGGTTGATTTCTTTGGCGATGATGGAACACCTGATGCTCAGGGCTTCGCCGACCTGGCCCTGATTTCGACGGCCTTGGTCGAATCCGGGGTTCCCGTAGGCCGTTCAGCTCTGATCGACATTCTCGCCAAGGCCGACAATGTAACGCCGGACTATGGCCGTTTTCAGCCGCTCTCGGATCGGGTGAAGGCGGCGCTCGCCTACCTGCGGGCCGAAGGAGATGCGCGCCCGATCCAGGGCGGCCTGCCCTCGACGTCCTGGGTGTCGAACCGGCTGCCCCTGACCGACGAGCAATGGCGGCGGCGTGCGCGCAACGAGGCCCCGATCTCCGAGCCCATGCCTATCCCGTCGATCTCCCTCGGGGCCCCGACGGCCGATGTGGTGACGATCGGCAAGAAGGGGAGGAAGCCCGACTAGACACAGCCCCACGCCCTCCGCCTTCGCGGCTTCCTGACCCTCCCATCTTCTCCCGAGGTTTGTACCATGACCCTCAATTACGGCCGCGCGGGCGGCCCCATGCCTCCCTCCGATCGACCCACCACCCAGCACCCTCACGGGCCCTTCGCGGCCACACTGTCTCCCAGCATCTTCGCGGGGGCTCGCGGCGCCTACGGCGACGACCTCCTTCTCGCCTTTGGCTCAACGACGGGTCGTGCGTGCGGCTGCGCGCCGAGCGGCCCAACCATGTCTGGTCCTACGACTTCGTCAAGGACCGCACCCAGGACGGCAGGAAGTTCCGCATGCTCTGCGTGATCGACGAGTTCACGCGGGGGGCTCTGGCGATCCGGGTCAAGCGCAGGCTCAACTCCACCGATGTGCTGGAGACCTTGGCGGACCTGATGATCCTGCGCGGGCCTCCAGCCTATGTTCGCTCCGACAACGGACCGGAGTTCATTGCCACGACGCTGCGTGAAGGGATCGCCGCCGTCGGCTCGCAAACCGCCTATATCGAGCCGGACAGCCCCTGGGAGAACGGCTACTGCGAGAGCTTCAACTCCAAGCTTCGGGATGAACTTCTGAACGATGAGACCTTCTTCAGCCTGGCTGAGGCCCAAGTGCAGATCGAGGCGTGGCGGCGTCGCTTCAACGCCGTGCGTCCCCACAGCGCTCTGAAATACCGACCGCCGGTGCCGGAAGCCGTTATCCCTCGCAGCAGAAACATCGTGCCGTGGGCGAGCGCTCGCCCAACCCAACGATGGCGTCAGGCCGCCCATGAACTAACATCAAAACCGGATCACCCCATGTCAGCTACGTGGGAATGGCGTGTTCAAGCGCACCCTCACCCTTCTTGAAAACAATCTGGATATTCTCGAGCAATCGGCGCAGGATCTCCTGCAACGAGAGACACTGGACGAGCCCAATCTTGTGGCAATTGGGTCCAAGGTGAAAAGAACGGAAGCGGTCGCTGCGTGACACTGTCACTGGCGCAGATGATAGGCGAACAACCCCGACCGGATAATGAAAACGGAGAAGACGAATGGCAAACGGAGCTTGCGATATTTGCGGTCGCCCGGCGACGGCGCGCGTGCGCGCGTCGGTGAACGGCAGGGTTCAGAACATGGAGCTTTGCGACCAGCATTACAGCGAAATGGCGCGCCGGTCGGGGCGCAGCGCCTCGCCGCTGGAGTCCCTGTTCGGACGGCGTTCCCTTCTTGACGAATTCTTCGGCGAGAGCGGTTTCGGCAGCCTCTTTGGTGACAGTCCGCTGCGAGGCGGCACGCTCGGCTCTACGGGTGATGGCGATGACGCTGTCGTCGACGCCACTTTCGGCGAGGGCGCGCCGCGGCGTGGATCGCGGCGCGGCGGCGGACGCACCATCGCCGACCGGCTGAGCGAACAGGGCAACAAGCTGCTGCAGGATACAGCACAGAAGGCCGGGGAATTCGGGCGCAGCGAGGTCGATACCGAACATCTGCTTCTGGCACTGACCTCGTCCGACGTCGTCAAAACGATCCTGGAACAGTTCAAGGTCGATGTGGACGACCTGCGGCGCCAGGTTGAGAAGGAAGCGAAGCGTGGAGAGGCCAGGACGGAGGGCGAAATCGGCGTCAGTCCTCGCCTGAAGGACGCGCTGAACCGGGCCTTCATCGCCTCGAACGAACTCGGCCATTCCTATGTCGGTCCGGAGCACCTGCTGATCGGCCTTGCCGAGGAAGGTGAAGGCCTGGCCGCGTCGATCCTGCGCAAATACGGATTGACGCCGCAGGCGCTGCGCCAGCAGGTGACCAAGGTCGTGGGCAAGGGTGCCGAGGAAGGCCGCGTGGAGGCGCCTTCCAGCACGCCCGATCTCGACCAGTTCAGCCGTGACCTGACGAAGCTCGCCCGCGAGGGCAAGCTCGACCCCGTCATCGGCCGCGCCCGCGAGATCGAGACGACGATCGAAGTGCTGGCCCGCCGGAAAAAGAACAATCCGGTGCTGATCGGCGAGCCCGGCGTGGGCAAGACCGCCATCGTCGAGGGGCTCGCACAACGGATCGTCGCGGGCGAGGTGCCCGAGGCACTGCGCGACAAGCGGCTCGTGGAGCTCAACATCAACTCAATGGTGGCCGGGTCGAAGTATCGGGGCGAGTTCGAGGAGCGGGTGCAGAAGATCCTCAAGGAGATCACCGAGGAGAAGGACAGTCTGATCCTGTTCATTGACGAGATCCATACCATCGTCGGCGCCGGCCAGGGCGGCGGCGAAGGCGGTCTCGACATCGCCAACACCTTCAAGCCGGCGCTGGCGCGGGGCGAGCTGAACCTGATCGGTGCAACGACGCTCAACGAGTACCAGAAATATATCGAGAAGGACGCAGCACTCGAACGCCGCTTCCAGCCGGTCTATGTCGAGGAACCCACGGTCGCTCAGGTCATCATGATCCTGCGGGGTCTGCGCGACACGCTGGAGGCTCACCACAAGGTGACGATCACCGACGAGGCCATCGTCGCGGCGGCCGAGCTTTCGGACCGCTACATCACTGGCCGCTTCATGCCTGACAAGGCGATCGACCTGATCGATCAGGCCGCCGCACGTGTGAAGATCAGCGCCACAGCGCGCCCCGTGGACGTCCAGGAGCTGGAGGCCGAGGTCGCGCAGATCAAGCGCGAGCAGGACTATGCCGCAGCCCGCAAGCAATTCGACCGGGCAGCGGAATTGAAGAGGGAACTCGAACAGAAGCAGAAGGAACTGGACGAGCTTCTGGAGATCTGGAAGCGCGACCAGGCCTCCGCCACCGCCGAGGTGCGCGCCGATCATGTCGCGCAGATCGTCTCGAAGATCACCGGCGTTCCGGTCACCGAGCTGACCACCGAGGAGAAAGACAAGCTCCTCAAGCTCGAGGAGAAGCTGCACGAGCGCGTCATCGGCCAGGAAGAGGCCATCCGCGCCGTGGCGGATGCGGTGCGCCTGGCGCGCGCAGGACTGCGCGAGGGACGCGGCCCGACCGCGACATTCCTCTTCCTCGGGCCGACCGGGGTTGGCAAGACGGAACTGGCCAAGACGCTCGCCGAAGTGATCTTTGGCGATCAGGACGCAATCATCCGCATCGACATGTCCGAGTATGGCGAGCGCCACTCGGTCGCCCGGCTGGTGGGCGCGCCTCCCGGCTACGTCGGATACGACGAAGGCGGGCAACTGACCGAGAAGGTGCGCCGTCGGCCCTACTCGGTCGTGCTGCTCGACGAGATCGAGAAGGCGCACCCGGATGTCTACAACATTCTGTTGCAGGTGTTCGACGACGGTCGGCTGACCGACGGCAAGGGGCGCGTGGTGGACTTCACCAACACCATCATCATCGCCACGTCGAACCTCGGTTCGGACATCATCCAGCGCAACCTCAAGAAGCGCGGCACCAAGGAGTTCGACGAGGCAAAGCAGAAATCCGAGCTGATGGAGGTGTTGCGCGGTCATTTCCGGCCAGAGTTCATCAACCGGATCGACGAGATCATCGTCTTCCACTCGCTGAACCAGTCGGAAATCCGCCAGATCGTGGGGTTGCAGCTGAACCGGGTGAAACGGACCGCCCTCGGCCAGGGCGTCGAGCTCGAGTTCGACGTGAGCGTCGTGGATCACTTCGGCGCGGTCGGCTTCCGCCCCGAATTCGGCGCCCGCGAGCTGCGCCGGCTGATCCGGTCGGAGTTGGAGACCGAGTTGGCCCGCGAGATGCTCTCGGGGCGGATCGAGGATGGTGACAAGGTCCGCGTCGCCTGGTCGGCGGACGAGCAGAAGGTCGTGTTCGAAAAGATCGCAAAGGACACCGATGACGACAGCCCGGACGATCAGGCCAAGGCCGGGATCGACGAGTCCGGCAAAGTTGCCGGAGGCAAGGCGCACGCTCCGACGCCCGACGTCCCGGCCGAGGCCAAGGATGAGGTGCAGTCCAAGGACGACAAATCCGCCGGGTGACTTTGCGAAGGACTGGCCCGGCGCGACGACGGTCGCGCCGGCCCATTTCGTCGAAAGCGATAGCAGGTCACACGCCATGAAACTCATCAGAGCATTTCGCAATCTTGACCGGCACGGCCAACAGCGCGCGCCTGAGGTCATCGAGGAAGAGGTGCGGCAACTTGCACCGCACCTTGCGCGCTTTCGCGAGGATCTGGTCCGGCTCGAAGTCGTTGCCTCGCAGACGAGGGGCAAGAAGCGCATCAAAGTCAGCCTGCGCCTGCAACTGCCGTCGGGCGTGATCGCGGCGCGGGAAGAGGGATTCGAGATCGAGCCTGTCCTGCGCAAGGCCTTTGCCGACCTGCGCCACCAGGTCGATCGGCATGTGGCGCGCCTCAAGCACGAGCCTGAATACAAGCGTCCCGCCCGCCGGCGCCGGATCGGCGCCCCGCTGCCGCCCGCGCGGGATGCGGCGGAAGCGGACCGGCGCCAGCTCTTCTTTGACCTGATCGAGGATCATCTCGATATGGTCTACGATACCGTCAGGCGCGAGTTGACCTATCTCGAGTGTAGCGGGTCTGTGCCGGCTGGCTACCTGAGCGTTCGCGATATCGTCGATGCGACGATCCTCAAGGGGCTGGCCCGCTTCGAGGATCGGCCTTCGGAGTTTTCCGTCGGCGACTGGCTGAAACGGCTGGCTTTTGAGACCATCGAGGAAGAATCCCGCGCCGCCCGCCGCGCCGTGCCTGAGGATGCCGCCTCCATCGAGGCGGAACCCGAGGCCCCGGCGGAGGATCCGACCGAGGCGGATCAGGCGATGTTCGAGTTCTACCAGCCCGACGAAGTGCTGATGCTGGAGGACCTCATCGCCGACGACGGCGGCACAGACCCCGAGACCGAAGTGGATCGTCATAAGATCGCCATGGCACTGCACCGGGCTATCGCAGATCTTGCTCCGGTCGAGCGCCGCGTCCTGTATCGGATGTACCTGGAAGACGCCGCGATCGCGGAGACGGCAGACCTTTTCGGCCTGACCGAGACAGAGGTCGCCGAGATCGCAGAAAATGCGGGCGCGACACTACGCGCGAGGCTTGCCGAAGCCGGGTCGGTCAGAGATCCATCAGGCCGCGCGCCCATCCAACGGGAAATCGCTCACACGCAGCATCTGCCTCAGCCGATCGAGGATCGCCGCCGCTTGGCCGCCGCCCTAACCGGCGAGGAGGCCGGCTCCGACACCTGACATGGAACTGAATAGGAGATCGACCAATGACCACAGCCTCTGAAAACCCGACCGACAAGATGCAGGACATGCTGTGCAGCCTGTCCCGGAATTGGTGGGCATTCGTGTTACGCGGCGTGCTCGCATTGATCATCGCAGTGCTAGCCTTCGTCATGCCTGCGGAATCGCTTCTGGTGCTCACGCTGGTCTTCGGCGCGTTCGCCTTTGCCGACGGCGTGTTCGGCCTCGTCGCCGCGATACGTAACATCCGCAAGGGCAAACGCTGGGGCTGGCTGATGTTCAGCGGCCTCCTGGGGATCGCCACCGGCGTCGTCGTGGTTGTCTCGCCATTTGTCGCAACGCTCGTGCTTGCGACATTCCTCTGGGCCAGCATCGCATTCTGGTCCGTGTTCTCCGGCGTCCTGGAAATCGTGGCGGCGATTCGCCTGCGCAAGGAAATCAAGGGCGAAATCTGGCTCATCCTGAGCGGCCTTCTGTCCGTCACCCTGGGGGTCTTCGTGACCTGGATGCTGCTGACGCGCCCGCTCGAAAGTTTTCTTGCGCTTGGCTGGCTTCTTGGCTTTTACGCCGCCTTCTTCGGAGCAATGATGCTCCTGCTGGGCCTGCGGCTGCGCCGCGCCAATCACACGGAGCACGACAAAGGTCCCGACGCCAACCAAGCCGCTGGCACATGACTCGCGGAATGACGACCGGGCGGCCCATCGGCAACGAGGATGATTTTACTCGATGGGACGAGACAATCTTTGACCGCTGTCTAAAGGCTGGTTTCAATCCTTTCGGCAGCGGTCCGACGCCGGTTTTCCCGCAGCCGAGTGGCGAAGAACAAAGCTGCGAGAAGCCCAATGTTCGGCTGAGGGCAGATTGCAAAGAGGACGATCGCCAATGAACTACAGATTGCGCGATCTTGCCTACCTAATTGTCGCCACCTCGTTTGGGGTCGGCATCTATTTTATGTTTCGCGCAATGTATATGTCGGAAGAGCCTCTACCGTATGCCCAAGAGGTGACGATGGTCTTTCTGGGCGCCGTCGTCACGATCGCACTTACCGCCGCTCTCCTTAATCGTCAGACAGAACTCGAGCTTCGGAAAGAAGGAAGGGTGATCATCCTTCAGCAGCAATGCGACATATACATGTCGTGCATAGAAAAGGTCGCGGAAATTGTCGAGAATGCAAAGCATGAGGCCGGGCTGATCGATGATCTGAGGGTTCTCAATCATAAGCTTGCGGTGGTAGCCAGCGAAGAGGTTGTGATCCGCTTTGCGGTCGTTCTCGACGCCCTGTTGTCCGGCTTTGCGGACGGTGCGCTTTCCGAAGCTGACGGCGAAAAGGTGATGCAGTCCGTTGCCGATCTGACAACGGCAATGCGATCTGACGTCCTCCAGAACACGGCCTTGACCTCAACGAATGCGGCGAGCGCCATTCGCCGCAACTCGACGCGAATGGAGAAACTTGACGATCTCAATTTTGAAGCGGAGGTCGCAAAGATTAAGAAGGAGAAACGTCATGATGCGCGGCCATAACCGCCCGCCCTTTCCGCCGACGATACCCGGGACCAACATGAGGACTTGGGACGTTCCGACCGCGATCATTTACCGGCCGGCTCGTTCCGCGATGACGTCGGCGCCGCGGCCCAACTACTGGATACTGGAATTCGAGCCTTCTCGACCCCTGCAGGTCGAACCGCTGATGGGATATACCTCCAGCAGCGATCCCTACCGTTCGATCCGGCTGAAATTTCCCGACCGCGAAAGCGCCGTGGAATTCGCGGAGCGGCAGGACTGGCGCTATTTCGTGCGTTAGGACGTGGCTCACCGGCATGCGCCTGACCGCTGGCGGGGAGAGGAACGGCATCGACTCCACAAGGGAGCCAATGCGCCGGAAGCCTTCCGCATCCCGTCCCGCGTGGATCACGGTCGCTCGGATCACCGCCTCCGGCGCGCGGTCGAGCAGAAAGGCACGGTGGACCTGTCGTCGCAAGAACAGGCCGAATTCGATCCGGTGCTCGAAGCCTCGCTCGAATCCTTCCCGGCCTCCGATTCCCCGGCCTGGACGGCGTGACGATGGCCGGGAAAGAACAATGAACGGAATGTCTAGAGCGTTTTTCGATCAGCTAGGCTCAGGACTCATAGCCAGAACAGGACGGTTGCGGCGAGGGCTATGGCGGGGAGGAAGACGGTTGGGCAGCGATCGTAGCGGGTTGCGACCCGCCGCCAGTCTTTGAGCCTACTGACGTGCCCTGACGTGCCCCCCTCTGCTCCCTCGATCATTGTGAGAGCCCAGGGGGTTGATAGCCGATCTGCTGCGCCGGCGGGAGCGGCCGTGCGGCGGAGCTGATCAAGTTGCGCAGCCGGACGGCCGCGGGGTTCAGGCGCACCGCCTCCGGGGTCAGTCCCCCGTGCGCCGAGTGCGGCCTGACGTGGTTGTAGTCGATGCGCCAGCGCTCGATGACGGCGCGGGCCTCGGACATCCACGTCGAACTGCTGGTGGACAACAGCTTCCGCAACATCGTCGAGGAGGGCTACGACGGCGGCGTGCGCCTGGGCGAGAGCCTCGAGAAGGACATGATCGCCGTCCGCATCGGGCCGGACTGGCGCCTGGTGGCGGTCGCCTCGCCCGCCTACTTGGCGGCGCACGGGCGGCCGGATCATCCGCAGGATCTGATCCGCCACCGCTGCATCAACATGCGCCAGGAGACCTCGGGCGGCCTCTATGCGTGGGAATTCGAGAAGGACGGCCAGGGCCTGAAAGTCCGGGTGGACGGCCAGCTGACCTTCAACAACCCCTATGCGATGATCGATGCGGCGGTCAGCGGCTTCGGCGTCGCCTATGTCCCCAAAGACATCGTGGAGACCCATACGGCCTCCGGCGCATTGGCAGTCGTCCTGGACGACTGGTCGCCGGGCTTCGACGGCTACTTCCTCTACTATCCCAGCCGCCGCCAGAACCTCCCGGCCTTCCAGATCGTCATCGACGCCCTGCGGCATCGCTAGCTCAAGCGACTCCCGCTCTGTCTCAATGGGACATTTCTTCAGCGAACAGGAGGCTCCTTTGGCGTGGCGGCTTTTGGCGCGATCTGGTCATTTCTTGTGGCCGAAGACTCAGTTCACCTATCGGAATAAATCCATCTGCCGGATCGCATCAGCGGGAACGCGAAACCGACTCTCGTCGAGACTGTGGCGGGGGGCATCCAGACCGTAGCGTTTCACCGCCGCTTTGAAACGCGCGGCGATCAGGTCCGCCACTGGGCCGGTGCCTTTCATACGTTGGTTCCAGTCGGGATCGTAGTCGCGGCCGCCCCGAGTCTGGCGGATGAGGGACATGACCCGTTTCGCCCGGTCCGGCCGGGCGTCGGTCAGCCATTCGCGAAACAGGTCCTTGATCTCCAGCGGCAGGCGCAGCGTGACATACATGGCGGATGTGGCGCCGGCCTTGGCGGCGACCTCCAGAACCGATTCCAGTTCGTGGTCGTTGAGGCCGGGGATGACGGGGGCGAAGCCCACGCCGACGGGGCATCCGGCGTCGGCCAGGCGGCTGATGGCTTCCAGCCGTTTCGCCGGGGTGGAGGCGCGCGGCTCCATCGCTCGGGCCAGGCCCCTGTCCAGGGTGGTGATGGAGATGAAGGCCGAACACAGGCCTTCACGTCCCATGGGTCCTAGGATGTCGGCGTCGCGGGCGATCAGCACCGACTTGGTGATGATGCTGAACGGGTGATTGAACCGTCGCATAACCTCGAGCACGCCGCGCGTGATCTTCAGGTCGCGCTCATGGGGCTGATAGGGATCGGTGTTGCCGCCTATGTGGATGCGCTTGCAGACGTACTTCCCGGCGCTGAGTTCCTGTTCCAGGAGACGCGTGGCGTCGGGTTTGAAGAAGATCCGGCTCTCGAAATCCAGGCCCGGGGATAGGCCCATGTAGGCATGGGACGGACGGGCGTAGCAGTAGCAACAACCATGGGCGCAACCTGTGTAGGTGTTGATGGAACGCTCGAAACCGACGTCGGGGCTCTGGTTACGAGTGATGATGGTGCGGGAGCGGAGGGGTGTTATCGTGGTCGGGATTTGGAGGGAGGCGGGAGCATCCTCGTCGGTCCAGCCGTCGTCGAAGGCCTCCACCTGGTGGGTTTCGTATCGACCGCTGCGGTTCGATTTGGCCCCACGGCCCCGCGCGGCAGGTGTCGGTTTCGGTGTGCCAATCATGACGGTGTAACAGGGTGGTAAAGCCAGCCATGTTCGCAACCTCGATACGGATTGATGGATCGGTCGAAGCCCACGTCGGGGCTGTCGTTCCGGGTGATGATCTTCCTGGCCCGCTCGGGCGTGAGGGTGGTGCGCAGGGGCGCGGCCGCCGCGTCGTCGCCGGTCCAGCCGTCGTCGAAACCCTCTTCCCGGTTGCTCTCGTATCGGCCGGATGCATTGGATCTGGCCCCTCTGCCCTTTGGGACGGTGCTGGACGACATGCCCACACCATAGCGCAGATATAGAACAAAACAAGAACAAATACGGCATTAGAAAACCCGGCGTGCAGCCGGGTTTTCAATGTCGCTCAGGGATGAGGGCTCACCAACAGTCTGGATCGTCCCAGTCCGCATATTCGCAGTCGTCATCGAGGGATCCATGGGCCGTGCTCACATTGCCGATCACTTCGGAAATGTTGAGAACGGCGTTGGTCGTGCCCTGGGAATAGCGCCCCATCCAGATATCATATCGCCCCGACTGCGGAGCCGTGGCGGCGAACAGGGGGTTCAGATCGCCGGCGCCGTCATCGTTGCAATGCCATGAACCGTCCGGCCCTCGCACCACAAGGGTGGTGTCCGTATCTGAACGGGCGGAGATCAGCAGCGGCAGACTTCCTGAGCCGGCTCTCCACTCCAGTCGGGCCGTAGGCGCATCGCTGATGAAGCCGACGCAACTGGAACTGAAATCCCCAGCCCGGACGTTCCCGCCTGCGGTGACATTCAGGGTTCGCGGATCCGGTACGAATCCGGCCGACAGGTTGATGACCCCGAATCTGGGCGACAGATAATGATTGGGGGGACGGCCGGTCACCACGGCTCGAGGGGTAGAGTCCAGCGGCCGTGAGAATGAAGACAGCGAGCCGCCCGTACTGTCGCTCAGTTCAGTGATTCTGAACGTGGCGGCGCCCCGGGTGTTGGAAAATGTCCCGATCCAGACGTCATATCGGCCTGTCCGGGCGCTCCTGGCCTCGAACAGGGGGTTCAGCCCGACTCCGCCGTCGTCGTCGCAGTGCCAGGCTCCGCTGGATCGCGCACCAGTATGGTGGGGTCGCGCTCCGCGCTGGTGGTCGTGAAGAATAGGGGCAGGCCGCCGCTTCCGCTCGACCAGTGCAGGCTGACGGTCGGCGCTTCGCTGACATAGCCCGAACAGCCGGACTGGAAATCGCTCACCCGGATCGGTCCGCCCGCGTTGACCCGCAGGTCATGCGGATCGGGAAGGAACCCGGCGCTCAGGTGAATATCCCCATGAAGCGGTCGAAGATTTGGATTCGGCCAAGATTGCGCTGCGACATTTCCCGTCAACAGCATAGCGAGCGCCCCCGCCCCCCATAAACTCTTCATTTTTTCGTCCTCTTCAAGCGCCGCTTTTCCCGACAGCGGTGTGCTGATCATGAACCTTGCCGGTCATCGTGTCGCGGTGATCGGAACCGTTGGAAATGAAGAAAGGCCCGGCGTTGAGCCGGGCCTTTCCTGAAGCCTACTGGAGTTCGGTGATCACCAGGGTGGCCGGCGCCGTCTGTTCGCCGAAGGTGCCGATCCAGATGTCATACTGGCCGGAAGTCGCGTTGCGGAAAACGACGCGGGCGTTCAGGCTGCCGCCGCTGTCGTCGTCGCAGTACCAGCGACCGTCGGGACCGTTGATGACCAGGGTGGTGTCGCTGCTCGAGCGCGTTCTGAACACGAGAGGCAGGCTGCCGCCGCCGTTCCAGTTCACCCGCACATCGGGCGCGCTGGCGATGCGGCCGTTGCATCCCGACGCGGTATTGCTCGCGTTGATGCTGCCGCCGGCGACGACCTCAACCGTGCGGGGGTCCGGGGTGAACCCGGCCGACAGGTTGACCGTGCCGAAGCTGGGCGAGCGGGAGACATCCTGCGCGACGGCCGGCGCGGACATGAGCACGGCCACCGCCGCCAGGCCAAGAATTTGTTTCATCAGAAGAACCTCAAGCGATTTGAAAAAATGTCCGTTTCAGGGACACGGCTACGCTTACTAGCGGAAGCGTAGCCGTAACACGAACGGCGTGTTCATCCGCCGTTCATAAAAAAAGGCCCGGCCCTTGCGGGGCCGGGCCTCTCTGGTGCGCAAAGGCAGATCAGTTGCTGTACAGTTCCGAGATCGACAGGGTCGCCGACACATAGTCGCCGCCGTAGCTGCCCACCCAGATGTCGTACTGGCCGCTCATGGGGCTTCCGAAGCGCAAGGACGGGTTGGTGCCCTCGCCGCTGTCATCGTCGCAGTACCAGCGGCCGTTCGGAGCGTTCACCACCAGGGTAGTGTCACGCGAGGAGGACGCCGAGATAATCAGCGGCAGATTGCCGCCGCCCGACCAGTGCAGGCGCACGTCCGGCGCCTGTG
This sequence comes from Brevundimonas sp. BAL450, assembly GCF_015767455.1. Classification (NCBI taxonomy): domain Bacteria; kingdom Pseudomonadati; phylum Pseudomonadota; class Alphaproteobacteria; order Caulobacterales; family Caulobacteraceae; genus Brevundimonas; species Brevundimonas sp. BAL450. Next base: position 79,218 of record NZ_JADWOW010000052.1, on the reverse strand, counting down.
AGATGTAGCCGTAGCAGCCCGAGAAGCGCTCGCTGGCGCGGATGGTGCCCCCCGCCGTGACGCTGATGTTGTAAGGATCCGGCGTGAAGCCGGCCGACAGACGCACCGTGCCCGCATGCGGGCTGGCGGAAATATCCTGAGCCGCGACGGGCCCGGCGACGAGCAGCGCCGCAACGGCAACGCCCAGAAGGTTTTTCATGGTGAACACCCCAGATAATCAGCCCCACGCGCACTGCGCGCGCTCTTCAGACAACAGCGATACTACACGCCCTTATCGTTCTGCAAAGCTGATTGAACGTGACGCGTGAAACGCGGTCAGCGGGTCTCGGCGGACGCGCCGGACTCCGGAGTCCCGGCAGGCTGGGGCGGGACATGGTCCAGGGCCAGCGGGATATGCGTCGCACCTGAGGCGACCGCGTCCAGGGTGTGCAGCGGGCGGCCCATCATGCGCTGATAGATCCAGTAGGTGGCCACCACGTCTTCCACATAGGTGCGGGCCTGGGGGACGTCGATGGTCTCGATCAGCAGCAGGGGATCCGGGTTCGGTCCCAGCCGCCGCAGGGCGCCCAGCATGGGGCCGGGCCCTGCGTTGTAGGAGGCGACCGCCCGCAGAAGATCGCCCTGGAACGCCCCCATGCCAAGCATGCGTGTGATGTAGGCCTGGCCCAGACGCAGGTTCACCGCCGGGTTCCACAGGCGCTGGGGGTCGCGCACGAAGCCCGGATCGCCGGCCAGTTCGGCGGCGGTGGTCGGCATCACCTGCATGATGCCGTAGGCGCCCACCGAGCTGCGGGCCTGGGGCTCGAAGCCGCTTTCCTTGCGCGCAATGGCGTAGACCAGCGCCCGTTCGATGGTGAAGCCGCCCTCGGGCTCCAGCACCGGCATCGGATAGGCGTTGGCGTCGATGCGGACGGCGGAGGACAGACCGCGCCGGGGCGCCAGCCCCCGCGCCAGGGCCGCCCACAGGGTCCGGTCGTCGTCCGAGGCGCGACGCAGGCCATTTCTCAGTTCTGTCTGGGCTTCCTCTGACCGGCCCAGTTCGTGAAAGGCCACGGCGCGGCGGGCCTGGTCGTTGGACGCCACGAAGGCCGCCAGGGCGTCCGCCTCGACCGCCATGGGCTCCGGCCCGCGGTCCGCGGCCGCGATCACAGCCATGTAGGGCTGGGGACCGAGGTTCTCGATCACCGGGTCCTCGCCCAGTTGTCGGAGGGCGATCTGGCCGTAGAAGGTGGCGGGCCAACGGCCGGCGAGGCGCAGATACTCCTGCACCCGGTCCTGCCGGCCCGAGGCATAGGCCGCACGGCTGGTCCAGAAAGCGCCGCCGGAACGCACCCACGGATCTTCCAGCGGGTCCAGCGCCACGATCTCGAACTCGGAGAAGGCTTCGGCGAACCGGCCCATGCGCCAGGCCGCAAGGCCGGCCGTCCAGTGATCACCCAGGGCAATCCCCAACTCATAGGCGCGCGGCAGGTCGTCGGCGTTCAGGGCGATGCGGGCTTCGCGGGGTCCGGGCGGGGTGAAGATGTCCTCGCCGACCGACTCGCCGCCGGCGGCCTGAACGCTGGCCCAGTTGCGCAGGGACGCGACCACGCCGGGGCGTCGCGGCTCGGGCGCGCCGTCGGGGCGGCGCCGAAGGGCCAGGGCGTACACACGTGGGGCCGGGGTCAGGTCCGCGTAGTCCTCCAGCCAGGCCGACAGCTCTTCATAGGTGGCGGTGTGATTGGCGTGGAACAGCCGTTCGAACTCCAGCTGGCCCAGCAGGACGCGATCCTGAATGCGGGCGGCCGTTTCACGCGCGGCGTCCAACTGGCCCTGACGCAGGGCGTCGAAGGCGGTGGTGTAGGACAGCCGGTCGGAATCGCTCAGCGCGCGGGGCACCTGGGCCAGGCCCGCGCCCGCGCCGGCCAGCACAGCCATGAATGTCAGCGCGCCAAGGACGCGACGGCTTGTCCGCTTCATTGGCGGCCCCCTCCGGAATGGCTCGACCTGTCTCGATTCAGGTCGCCCCTACGCACACGGTCGGTCGTCAGGCCGCTTTCGTGCCAGCGCCATGGGGCCTCTTCAAGGCGAAAGGGTTAATCCGCCGCGTCCAGTGTCGCGGCCAACTCCAGCATATCCGCCCACGCCATGCGCTTGGCAATGGGCTGGCGCAGCAGGAAGGCGGGGTGCAGGGTCGGCAGGACGGGGGCCGCCACGCTGCCTTCGTTCAGCCGCCATTCCCGCCACTGACCACGCATCTTCATGATGCCCTCGTCAGTCTTCAGCACAGACCTGGCCGCCGCCGCGCCCAGCAGAAGAACGGCTTTCGGCTGGATCAGGGCGAAGGCGCGCTCGACGAAGGGGGCGCAGACCATCTGCTCCTGTGGCGTCGGGGTGCGGTTGCCGGGCGGACGCCAGAACACCGTGTTGGTAATGAAGACCTTGTCCAGAAGGCCGGCGGCGTCGAGCATCTTGTCGAGAAGCTTGCCGGCCCGGCCCACGAAGGGCGCGCCTTGCGCATCCTCGTCCGCGCCGGGGGCCTCGCCGATGACCAGGATGGGCGCTCTGGGGGCGCCGCGCGCGAACACCGCCTGACTCGCCCCCATGTCACGCAGGGGACAGCCGGTGAAGGCGGCGATGGCGTCCTTCAGAGCGTCCAGATCGCCGGCCTGGGCGGCCAGCTGGCGGGCCTCGCCGACCGCGCCGCTGAAATCCATAGGGGCGGAGACCGAGGCGACGGCCTTCAGGGTCGCCTTCTGCTCTGGCGGGGCGGGGACGAAGGTTCGGTCGACCGGGGCTTCTGCGAAGCACGCATCGACGCCGGCGTCCCGCCAGAAGGCGAGAAGGCTTTCGGTCGCAGCGATTTCCGGGTTGAGCACGTTCATGGTTCAAGGACAGGGATAGTCCTTGACCACCGTCACGTCACCTTCGGATAGTGGTTCAAACCCATAAGAAACGAGGATTCAGGGGATCATGGCTGAGGATATCGTCGAAGGCGGCGCCAAAAACAAAGCTGAGGAAGCGGCCATCGGCGGCGGACTGGGCGCAGACGCCGAGCGCGAGGTCATGGAATATGACGTGGTCATCGTCGGCGCCGGGCCGGCGGGCCTGGCCTCCGCCATCCGCCTGAAGCAGCGCGCCGAGAAGGAAGGGCGAGAGCTCTCCGTGGCTGTGCTGGAAAAGGGTTCCGAGGTCGGCGCCCACATCCTGTCGGGCGCGGTGATCGACCCGTCGGGTCTGAGCCAGCTGTTCCCTGACTGGAAGGAACGCGGCGCCCCGCTGGACACGCCGGTGACCAAGGACCGGTTCCTGGTGCTGGGTCCCCAGGGCGACATCGACATCACCTGGCTGCCCCAGCCGAAGTACATGAAGAACCACGGCTGCTACATCGGTTCGCTGGCCAATCTGACCCGCTGGCTGGCCGAGCAGGCCGAGGCGCTGGGTGTGGAGGTCTATCCCGGCATGGCCGCCAGCCATGTGGTCTGGGACGAGCCCTCGGGCCGGGTGAAGGGCGTGGTCGCCGGCGTGTTCGGCATTGATCGCGAGGGCAAGAAGACCGACGATTATCAGCCGGGCATCGCGCTGCACGGCAAGTACGTCTTCATCGGCGAGGGCGTGCGCGGTTCGTTGGCCAAGACCATCATGGCCCGTCACAATCTGTGCGACGAGGCCGAGCCCCAGAAGTTCGGCATCGGGCTGAAGGAGCTGTGGCAGGTTCCGGCCGAAAAGCATCAGCCCGGCCTGGCCCAGCACACCCTGGGCTGGCCGCTGGACGACAAGACCGGGGGCGGGTCGTTCCTCTATCACTTCGGCGACCGCTATGTGGCCGTCGGCTTCGTTGTGCACCTGAACTACAAGAACCCGTTCCTGTCGCCCTTCGACGAGTTCCAGCGCTTCAAGACCCACCCGGCCATCGCCGAGCATCTGGAGGGGGGCGAGCGCATCTCCTACGGCGCGCGGGCCATCACCGAGGGCGGCTATCAGTCGGTGCCGAAGCTGGCCTTCCCCGGCGGCGTGCTGGTGGGCTGTTCGGCCGGCTTCGTGAACGTGCCGCGCATCAAGGGCAGCCACAATGCGGTGCGCTCCGGCATCCTGGCCGCTGACGCCGCCTTTGACGCCATCGCCGCGGGGCGTTCGGGCGACGAACTGGTGGAATACCAGACCGCCTACGAGGCCTCGGACATTGCAAAGGAGCTCAGGCTCGTCCGCAATGTGAAGCCCCTGCTGTCGAAATACGGCGCGACACTGGGCACCCTGCTGGGCGGCATCGACATGCAGATCACCTCGCTGTTCGGCGGCTGGTCGCCCTGGGGCACGGTCAGGCACGGCAAGACCGATGCGGAATCCACCGGCAAGGCCAGGGACTACAAGCCGATCAAGTATCCCAAGCCGGACGGAAAGCTCAGCTTCGACAAGCTGTCGTCGGTGTTCATCTCCAACACCAACCACGCCGAGGAGCAGCCTGCGCATCTGCGGCTGAAGGATCCCTCCATCCCCATCCGGGTCAATCTGCCCGAGTACGGAGAGCCCGCGCGGCTCTATTGCCCCGCCGGGGTCTATGAGGTGGTGTATGGGGACGAAGTGAACCGTACGGACCCGCGCTTTGTCATCAACGCCCAGAACTGCGTCCACTGCAAAACCTGCGACATCAAGGACCCCTCGCAGAATATCGTCTGGACCACGCCTGAAGGCGGCGGCGGCCCCAATTATCCCAATATGTAAGGCCATCCTCGCACCATGACGCGCACCCTGACCGCCGCGGCGCTCGCCGCCCTGATCGCCGCCGCCACGCCCGCCCTGGCCGAACCGCTGGAGGTGGCTGGGCCGGTCCGTTTCGTCGATTTCAGCGATGTGCCGGTGGATGAGCGTGGAAGGTCCAGCTACGGCCTGTTCCTGGCGGGCCGCAACGCCATGGCCCTGGGCGAAAGCAGCACGGGCGCCGATTATCTGGCCGCCGCCCAGGCCGCCGAACCGGATCAGACCCGTCTGAGGGACCAGGCCTTCACCTCGGCGCTGCTGGCCGGAGATCTGGATGTGGCCGCGCGCCTGTCGCCCAGCGGTGAGGGCGTCAGCCCCACCGTGGCCGAGGCCGGCCGCCTTGTCTCGGTGGTGCGGACCTATGGCGCCGGCGACGCCCGACAGGCCAACGCCGTGCTGACGGGCCAGCCCATCGGCTTCCCCCACGCCCGCGCCGGGCTGTTCGTCCAGCCCTGGATCGCCGCCGCTGCGGGGGACTGGGACCGCGCCCTGGCCGAGCCGCCCGCCAACGTGGATCCTCTCGCACGTCTGTTCGCCCGCTATCATCGCGCCCTGCTTCTGGAGCAACGCCGGGACTATGCGACGGCGGAATCGATCCTCGGCGAACTGGCCGGGGCCGCGCCCACGGCGCCGCTGTTCCGCACCGCCTATGGCGAATTCCTCGAACGACGGGGACGGCGTGATGAGGCTCTCGCCCTGTTCGACGCCGCGATCGAGGCCGGGGCCACGGATCTGACGACCCGTCTGGCGCGCGACCGCGTCGTGTCGCGCGGCCGCCCCGTGCCGGTTCCGACCCTGCGCGAAGGCGCGGCCCTGGGGCTCGGTGCGGCTGCGGCCGCAGCCCTGGCTGAAGAGAACAACGAGTTCGCCGCCGTCTATCTGCGCCTGGCCCTGGGGCTGGACGAGAGTGACCAGACCCGTCTGTTGCTGGGCCAGACCCTGCAGGAAGCCGGCCTGACCACCGCCGCCCGCGCGACCTTCGCCGAAATCGGCATGGGCGAACCGATCCTGTATGCGGCCGCTCGCCAGCAGATGGCCTGGAGTTATCAGGAGGACGACCGGGACGAGGACGCCCTGATCCATGCCCGCGAGGCGCTGAACGCGGCCCCTGAGGATCCGCAGGCGGTCTACGGCCTTGCCGGCCTGCTGACGTCGCAGGAGCGGTATCAGGAGGCGCTGGAGTTGCTGAACGGCCCCGCCCTGAACACGGGCGACCAGTCCTGGCAGGTGCGTTTCACCCGGGGCGCGGTCTATGAATCCCTGGGTCGCTTCGAGGAAGCCGAGGCCGAGCTTTGGGCGGCCTTGCAGGAGGAGCCTGACAACGCCGAGGTGCTGAACTATCTGGGCTATATGTGGGTCGACAGCGGCCAGCGGGTGCATCAGGGCGCCGAGATGATCGCGCGCGCCGTGGCGGCTGAGCCGGACTCCGGCCACATCCAGGACTCGCTGGGCTGGGCCCAGTATCGCCAGGGCCAGTTCGAGGCGGCGGTCGAGACCCTGGAGCTGGCCGTGTCGCTGGAGCCGGGCAACGCGGTCATCAACGACCATCTGGGCGACGCCTACTGGCAGGTCGGTCGGCGGCGGGAGGCGGAATTCCAGTGGAGCCGCGCCCTGAGCCTGGCTCCCGAGCCGGATCTGCGCGCGCAGGTCGAGGCCAAGCTGGAGCGCGGACTGGGCGCCGTTCAGTCCGTCAGCGCCGTCGCCCGCGCCGACAACGGCCAGAGCGCCAGCCCCGTCAATCCGTGAGCACCGCCGAACCGGCCTGGCGTCTTGCCCCGGCCAAGGTGAACCTGTTCCTGCACGTGGGGCCGCCGGGCGCTGACGGCTATCACCCGCTGGTGAGCCTGGCGGTGTTCGCCGACACGGGCGACCGCGTGGCGGTGGAACGCGCCGACGCCTTTCGTCTGGAGACCACCGGACCTTTCGCGGCGCGCATCGACGGCGGGCCGAACCTGGTCGAGACCGCGCTGGACGCAATGGCTCGCGCCGTGGGTCTGGACCGCCTGCCGGTGCATGTGCGGCTGGACAAGCGCCTGCCGGTGGCGGCGGGCCTCGGCGGCGGATCGTCGGACGCGGCGACGGTCATGAAGGCCGCGCGCGAGGTGCTCGACCTTGATCTGGACGACGCGGCCCTGACCCGCATCGCCGAACCCCTCGGCGCCGACATGGCCATGTGTCTCGCCGCGCGGCCCGTGATCGCCCGGGGCAGGGGAGAGGTGCTGAGCCCGGCGCCGAGCCTGCCGGACATTCACGCCGTGCTGCTGAATCCCGGCGTTCCATCGCCTACGGGCGCGGTCTACCGGGCCTTTGACGAAGCGGCCCGCCCGGCGGCGGACGCGCCGGACATGCCTGCCGGGTTCGCCTCGGCCTCAGAACTGGCGGACTGGCTGAAAACCACGCGCAACGATCTGGAGGCGCCCGCCATCGGCCTCGCGCCCCTGATCGGCACGGCTCTGGAGGCGGCGGGTTCGGCGCGCGGCGCTCTGGCTGCCCGGGTCACCGGATCGGGCGCCTCCGTCTTCGCCCTGTTCGAGACGGCAGAGGGCGCGCGCTCTGCCGCTGACGTCCTGTCACAGGCTCATCCGGGCTGGTGGGTCGCGCCCTGCCGCCTGGCCTGAGGCCGGGTCCGGCACGAATCTTCCCTGCGGCTGCAGGGAACACAGCGGGCCGATGCCGGATTGTCCTTTCAGAAGTCGGGTTATCCGGCCGCTGGCACGCGGCGGCCGAACTGAGAAGGAGACCACCGATGCTTCGCAAGCGCCTGATGACGGCCAGTGCGGCGGCGGCCCTGTTCTTGGCCCCGACCGCTATCGCTCAGGAAACCGACCCCGTGAGCCCGGCGAACACGCCGCCGGACGCCATGCAGACCAATCCCATGGAGCCGCCGCCGCCGGCGCCCGGCCAACGTCCGGTGTCCGCCATGCCCGACGGCGCAGTGCCCTATGAGCAGGTCGAGGAGGAAGGCTGGAGCGCGCCGACCGACATCGATGCCGACACAGATTCCTCTGAGCCCATGGACGCAGCGCCAACGGAGCCGCCGTCGCCGATGACGCCCCGCCCCGACCCGGCGATGCCGGTCGAGCCGATGGAGACGCCGACCGACATGGAGGCCCCGACGCCGGATCCCATGAATCCAGCCAATCAGGACAGGATTGATCCGCCGCAGGACGCGCCCATGCCGACGCCGCCCATTGATCCGGCGCCGGACGCGGGCGAGGAGGATGACGACCCCATGGATCCGGAGCCACCGGGCCTCTGAACGTCGCCATCCGGCATTGATGCACAAGGCGGCGGGCCCTATGGTCCGCCGTCTTTTTTCGCGCCCGCGAAATGCCCGCAAATCCGGATACGGCCTTGTCTTCCAGGACGACTGAACCGCTGAGTTTCCAGGACCTGATCCTGACCCTGCACGCCTACTGGAGCGAGAAGGGCTGCGCGATCCTGCAACCCTATGACATCGAGGTGGGGGCGGGCACCCTGCACCCGGCCACGGTGCTGCGCGCCCTGGGCCCGCGCCCGTGGAAGGCCGCCTACGTCCAGCCCAGCCGCCGCCCCGGCGACGGCCGCTATGGCGAAAATCCGAACCGCCTCCAGCATTATTACCAGTACCAAGTTATTCTGAAGCCGAATCCGGACGATCTGCAGGATCTGTATCTGAACAGCCTGAAGCGGATCGGGATCGATCCGAAGCTGCACGACATCCGGTTTGTGGAGGACGACTGGGAGAACCCCACGGTGGGGGCCTGGGGGCTGGGCTGGGAGGTCTGGTGCGACGGGATGGAGGTGACGCAGTTCACCTATTTCCAGGGCGTCGGCGGCATCGAGGTGGACGTGGTATCGGGCGAGCTGACCTACGGCCTCGAGCGGCTGGCCATGTATGTGCAGGGCGTCGACAACGTCTATGACCTGCGCTTCAACAACGACGGCGTCACCTATGGCGAGGTGTTCCTGGAGAACGAGCGCCAGCAGTCGGAAGCCAATTTCCACGGCTATGACGTGGACGGGCTGAAGCGCCGCTTCGAGGACATGGTGGGCGAGGTCTCGCGCTTCCTGGCCATGACCGGACCGCAGGGCCAGGCGCTGGTCCTGCCCGCCTATGATCAGGTGCTGAAGGCCAGCCACCTGTTCAACCTGATGGACGCCCGTGGCGCCATCGCCGTGGCCGAACGGCAGAGCTACATCGGCCGCATCCGGGACCTGTGCAAAGCGTGTGCGCTCGCCTACGTCGAACAAGAGCGGAAGACAGCGTGACCAGCGACCGCGTCATAACCTTGGCGGACAGACGCAGCGCAAAGTCCGAAGCGGTGTCAGGCATGGTGTCGTTTTCAAACAGCGCGCTCCGGTTGCCGTTCCACAAGGTCGAGTATGCTCCACGCTGGACGGTCACGGCCCTGGCGGAGATCGGCGAGGGTCAGCGGACGATCGAGGCTTCTATTGTCGGGTATGCGCTCGACGAGGAAACCCCCATGGGATGGGTTGATCGGACCGAGGCGGGCCTTGCCGCGGAATTCATGGTTGGCGTCGAGCATGCAGAAATGATTCAGGCTCTGGCGCTCAGCCCCATCCCTTTCATCATCCAGATCGAGTTTTCAGCCGATCAGACCGGAGCCGTCCGCAGCCTGAAGCTGTCGGTCAACCGTGAGCAGCAGACCTGATGCCCCAGCTTCTTCTTGAAATCTTCTCCGAGGAAATCCCTGCGCGGATGCAGGCGGGGGGCGCGCGGGATCTGGAGCGGCTGGTGGGTGACCGGCTGAAGGCTGAGGGCCTGACGTGGGACGCGCTGACGACCTTCGCCGGGCCGCGGCGGTTGACGCTGGTCATCGAGGGCCTGCCGGCGGCGACGCCGGACCGGGACGAGGAGCTGAAGGGCCCCAAGGCCTCGGCGCCGCCGCAGGCGCTGGAGGGCTTTCTGAGGAAGACCGGCCTGACCCGCGAGCAGCTGGAGGAGCGCGACGGCGTGCTCTACGCCCGCGTTCAGGAAACCGGCCGGGCGACCACCGAGGTGGTCGCCGAGACGGTGGATGCGGTGGTGCGCGCCTTCCCCTGGCCCAAGTCCATGCGATGGGGGTCAGGGACCCTGCGGTGGGTGCGGCCCATCAAGCGCATCCTGTGCCTGTTTGACGGCAAGGTCGTGCCGTTCGCCATCGACGGCATCGAGGCCCATGACATCACCGAGGGGCACCGGTTCCTGGGCACGGGCCGGGGCCTAAAGATCCGCGACTTCGCCGACTATCGCCGCCAGTTGCAGGACAATTTCGTCATGCTGGACGTGGCGGATCGCAAGCTGCGCATTCTGGAGCAGGCCAAGGCCGTGTGCGCCGACAAGGGTCTGGCGCTGGTGGACGACGACGGCCTGCTGGACGAGGTGGCCGGGCTGGCCGAATGGCCGACGCCGATCCTGGGCGACATGGACCCGCAGTTCCTGGACCTGCCGCCCGAGGTGGTGCGCCTGTCCATGAAGGTGCACCAGAAGTATTTCGCCGTGCGCGACCCGGCCAAGGACGGGCTGGCGCCCCACTTCGTGGTGGTGGCCAATGTGGAGGCGACCGACGGGGGCAAGGCGCTGGCGGCGGGCAACTCCCGCGTGCTGTCGGCCCGCCTGAACGACGCCCGCTTCTTCTGGGACGAGGACCGCAAGGTGGGCTTCGACTCCTGGCGGGAGAAGCTGAAGGGCGTCACCTTCCATGCGAAGCTGGGCACCCTGGCCGAGCGGGTCGACCGCATCGCCGCCCTGGCCCGCGAGATCGCCCCGCTGGTGGGGGCCGATCCGGAGGAGGCAGCGCTGGCGGCCCGTCTGGCCAAGGCCGACTTGGCCAGCGGCATGGTGGGCGAGTTCCCGGAACTGCAGGGCGTGATGGGCGGGTACTATGCGCGGGCCGAGCACGGCGACGCCATCGCCGACGCGATCCGCGATCACTACAAGCCGCAGGGGCCGGGGGACACGGTTCCGACGGCGCCGTTGACGGTGGCGGTGGCGCTGGCCGACAAGCTGGACACCCTGGTCGGCTTCTTCGCCATCGACGAGAAGCCCACGGGCTCCAAGGACCCGTTCGCCCTGCGGCGGGCGGCGTTAGGCTTCCTGCGGCTGGTACTAAGCAGCAACGTCCGGTTTTCGCTCAACCATCGCTTGATGGCCCATGGCTATCGCGTGGAACGGGACGCGGTATCTCATCTCGTTGAGAACGACGGCGACAATCAAAGAACAATTGAATCTGCTCAGTCGAAGTTCACCGATGACTGGACCAATCGAATGCTGGCCGCAGCCCAAGCGGGCGGTCCTCGTCTCACCATTCACCGAGCCTTGTTCGAACCGGCGCAACCCGATTTGGTTGAGTTCTTTCTTGACCGCTTGAAAGTCCTCCTGCGCGACCAGGGCCAGCGCCATGATCTGGTGGATGCGGTGTTCGCGCTGGGCGACGACGATCTGGTGCGCATCGTGCGCCGGGTGGAGGCCCTGGGGGCCTTCCTCGCCACGGACGACGGGGCCAATCTGCTGGCGGGGTACAAGCGGGCGTCCAACATTCTGAAGGCCGAGGCCAAGAAGGGCGATGTGCCCATGGGCATGGTCCAGACCGGCCTGCCGAACCAGCCGGACGAAGAGACGACTCTGGCCTTCGCGGTCGGCGCGGCCGGGACGGCGGTGGATGCGGCGCTTCAGACCGAGGACTTCGCCGCCGCCATGACGGCGCTGAGCAAGCTGCGCAGCCCTGTGGACGCCTTCTTCGACAAGGTGATGGTCAACTCCGACGTGCCCGCCGAGCGGGACAACCGGCTCAAGCTGCTGGGTCAGGTGCGCGACGTCATGGGCCGCGTGGCCGACTTCGGGCAGGTGACGGGCTAGCGCGCCCGTCTCCTGTCCATCCCGCGCCTCATCAGTAACAATATGTGTGCCAGTTAGGGCTTTCCCTCGCGTCCGCCGCGCCTATCTGAGTGTCAACATCCACCCCTTGAGGGAGACACCATCATGATCGAGCGCAGACCGTTCGACAGCCTGGGCGGCGCCGACCACGGCTGGCTCAAGGCCAAACACCATTTCTCGTTCGCGAGCTATTTCGACCCGAACCGGGTGCAGTGGGGCAACCTGCGCGTCTGGAACGATGACGAGATCGCGGCGGGCTCGGGCTTTCCGCCTCACCCCCACGCCGACATGGAGATCATCACCTATGTCCGCGACGGCGCCATCACCCACGAGGACAGCCTGGGCAACAAGGGCCGCACCGAGGCCGGCGACGTCCAGGTGATGAGTGCGGGCACCGGCATCCGCCATGCCGAGTACAATGCGGAGCCGGACGTCACGCGGATCTTCCAGATCTGGATCCTGCCGACCCGTCAGGGCGAAAAGCCAGCCTGGGGCGCCAGACCCTTCCCGAAGGGCGACCGGGCGGGTCAGTTCGTGGTCCTGGCCTCAGGCTTCGACGAGGACGCGGACGCCCTGCCCATTCGCACCGATGCTCGGGTGGTGGGCGCGACCCTGAAGGCGGGCGAGAGCGCCGACTATGCGCTGGGCGCGACCCGGCGCGGCTATCTGGTTCCCGCGAAGGGCGAGGTCGAGGTCAACGGCGTCCGCCTGAACGCCCGCGACGGGGCGGCTATCGAGAATGAGGACGTCATCACAGTGACGGCGATCAACGACGCGGAAATCGTCCTGGTGGACGCGGCCTAGACCGAAATCGGCCCGGTTGGACACGTCCAGCCGGGCTCAGATTTCGGTCCAGTTTGAAGCGAGAGCCTGATTCACGGCATCGTCGGGATCGCGAACCGATCCCGCCTCAACCGATCAGGCTCTAGAATCTTCCGATGGCGTAGAAGCGCTCGGCGCGCTGGGCTTTCAGCGCGTCGGGCGTCATCGCCGTCAGGGCCTTCAGCTCTTCCTCGAGCACGTCGCCCACGGTCTGGATGGCGGTCGCGGGATCAGCGTGGGCGCCGCCCAGAGGTTCGGGGATCAGACGGTCCACGATCTTCAGATCAATCAGGTCGGGGCCGGTGATCTTCATGGCCGCAGCCGCGTCCTTGGCCCGCGCCCCGTCGCGCCACAGGATCGAGGCGGCGCCCTCGGGAGAGATCACCGAATAGATGGAGTGCTCCAGCATCAGCACCCGGTTGGCGGCGGCCAGCGCAATGGCGCCGCCCGATCCGCCTTCGCCGGTGACCGTGGCGATCATGGGCGTGCCCAGGGTCAGGCCGCGCTCGGTGGAGCGGGCGATGGCCTCGGCCTGGCCGCGCTCCTCGGCGCCCAGCCCCGGATAGGCGCCGGCGGTGTCCACAAAGGTCAGGACCGGCAGGCCGAACTGCTCGGCCAAGTCCATCAGGCGCACCGCCTTGCGGTAGCCCTCGGGTCGGGCCATGCCGAAATTGTGAGTCAGGCGGCTGGCGGTGTCGTGGCCCTTTTCGTGGCCCATGACCACGCAGGCCTGGCCCCGGAACCGGCCCAGCCCGCCGATGATGGCCTGATCGTCGCTGAATTTGCGGTCGCCGTGCAGCTCGGTGAAGTCGGTGAACAGGCCCGCCAGATAGTCGCCAAGGTGCGGGCGCTGCGGGTGGCGCGCCACCTGCGTCTTCCGCCACGGGTCCAGCTCGGCGTAGGTCTTCTTGCGCAGCTGCTCCGCCTTCTTCCGCAGCCCCGCCACCTCGGTCTCGAACGAGCCGGCGGATTCGGACAGCAGGCTCAGCTCCTCGATCTTGGCTTCAAGCTCGGCGATCGGCTTTTCAAAATCGAGGTAGTGACGGGCGGCCATGGATGTCCGGTGGGCGGCTGATCGGGAAGCGGCGGAACCTAGAGCCGTCAACGCGCGCGGGCAAGCACGGGTTCAGAAGGCTCAGTCGCCTTTGGCCAGGGGGTGCTTGCTGGTCATCACCTGGGTCAGGCGGTCGGTGGCCACGTGGGTGTAGATCTGGGTCGTGGCGATATCGGCGTGGCCCAGCAGGGTCTGGACGATGCGCAGGTCGGCGCCGCCTTCCAGCAGATGGGTGGCGAAGGCATGCCTGAGCACATGGGGGCTGACCCGGGCCGGGTCGATCCCGGCGTCCACGGCGGCCTGATCCAGAAGTTGGGCGAACCGGCGCGGCGTCAGATGTCCGCTCTTGCCGCCGGACGGGAACAGCCACGAACTGTCGGCGCGCGCCTTGTCCGCATCGCGCAGGATCAGCCAGGCCTTCACCGCGGTGCGGGCGGCGTCGTTCAGGGGGGCCAGCCGCTCCTTGCCGCCCTTGCCGCGCACGATCAGGTGGGTGGGATCGCGCCGGACGGCCTGGACCTTGAGGCCCAGCAGCTCCGACACCCGCAGGCCCGAGGCGTAGGCCAGCTCCATCAGGCAGATCAGGCGCGCCCCCGCCGCGCCCTCCCGCGCCGAGGCGGCGGCGATCAGGCGCTCGATCTCGTCGCGGCTGAGGGTCTTCGGCAGGGGACGGCCCTGTCTGGGGGCGTCCAGTCGGCGGGACGGGTCGTCCGCGCGCCACCCCTCGGCCAGGGCGAAACGGTAGAACTGGCGCACGGCCGAACGGCGCCGGGCCTGGGTGGCGGGCGACAGGCCGCGCCGGGACAGGTCCGCGAACCAGCCTTCGATGGCCGTCTCGTCGGCGGCCATGAGTCCGCCCGAGGCCGCGTCCTCGGCGTCGTTCAGGTCGCGGGCGTAGGCGGACAGGGTGTGGGGGGAGGCGTCGCGCTCCACCGCCATCATCTCGAGAAAGGCCTCGATCTGGGGCGAGGCGGGCGAAACCGTCACGAAACCCTCATCGGCGGTTGGCGGCGAACAACAGGTCGTGCAAGGGTTTCACCGATCATGACCGCTGTCCTCTCCGCTTCGGAACTGAAACGTCTGAACACGCGCACCATAGCCCTGGTCGGGCTGATGGGGGTGGGAAAATCCACCGTGGGCCGACGGCTGGCGTCGCGGCTGGGCATGAAATTCTGCGACGCCGACGACGAGATCGAGGAAGCGGCGGGCATGAGCGTGTCCGACATCTTCGCCACCCTGGGCGAGGCCGCGTTCCGCGACGGCGAGGCGCGGGTCATGCGGCGGCTGCTGGAAGGCCGGCCCATCGTGCTGGCCACCGGCGGCGGCGCCATGCTGAACCCCGACACCCGGGCGCACCTGAAGCGCCATGCGGTCACCATCTGGCTGAAGGCGGACCTGAGCATCGTCGCCAGGCGCGTGGCCAAGCGCGACACCCGGCCCCTGCTGCGCGGCAAGGATCCGGCCGAGATTCTCAAGGGTCTGGCCGAGGCGCGCTATCCCATATACGCCGAGGCCGACCTTGTGGTGGAGACGGGCGGCGGCGCCCACGCCGAGGCGGTGGAGGCGATCATCAAGGCCCTGACGGAACACCAGGCGGAGACCGGCGCATGACGGCGGTTTCGGTTTCGGGCGCGGGGTTCGCGCCCTATGAGGTGCTGGTTGGCTCCGGCCTGCTGGCTGACGCGGCGGCGGGCCCCGCGCGGATCGCCGCCCTGCTGAAGCAGCCCCGGGTCCTGATCGTGTCGGACGAGACGGTGGCGAGCCTGCACGCGCCGGCCCTGATCTCCGGCCTCAAGACCCATGGCGTCCACGCCGAACTGGCCACGGTCCCGGCCGGCGAGGCGTCCAAATCGTTCGCGCATCTGGAGCGGGTGCTGGACCGCTGCGCCGAAGCCGGGCTGGACCGCAAGGACATGATCGTGGCCTTGGGCGGCGGCGTGGTGGGCGACCTGGCCGGGCTTGCGGCGGCGCTCTACATGCGCGGCGTCGATTTCATCCAGGTCCCCACGACCCTTCTGGCCCAGGTGGATTCTTCGGTGGGCGGCAAGACCGCCATCGACACGCCGCGCGGCAAGAATCTGGTGGGCGTGTTCCACCAGCCGCGTCTGGTGCTGGCTGACATCGATGTGCTGAAGACCCTGCCGGAGCGGCAGCTGCGGTCCGGCTGGGCCGAGGTGCTCAAGCACGGCCTGATCTGCGACGCGGACTTTTTCGACTGGCTGGGCGGCGCGGGCGCTGGCGGCGCCGCGGGCGATCCTGCCGCCCTGAGCGAGGCCGTGGTGCGCTCGGTGCGGATCAAGGCGGCCGTGGTGGGCGAGGACGAGAAGGAGGCGGGCCGCCGCGCCCTGCTGAATCTGGGCCACACCTTCGGTCACGCGCTGGAGACGGCGCTGGGCTATGACGAGGCTCTGACCCACGGCGAGGCGGTGGCCTTGGGCTGCTGCATGGCGTTCCGGTTCTCGGCGCGGCTCGGCCTGTGCGAGGACGGCGACGCACGGCGTGTGGAGGCCGTCACCGCGGCGGCGGGCCTGCCTACCCGACTGGAGCAGGCCGGCGCCTTCGCGGCGGATCGCCTGATCGCCCTGATGGCCGGCGACAAGAAGGCCGAGGGCGGCTCCCTGACCTTCATCCTGGCGCGCGGCATCGGCCGGGCCGAGGTGGTCAAGGGCGTCGACCCCGCCGAGGTGCGCGCGTTCCTGCTCGCCGAGGGCGCAGCCTGAACCCCGCCTGTCCCCTGTGCGAAACGACGAACGCGTCGTCTTTCGCCGACATCGGGGGCCTGCGCTATTTCCGATGCGGAGCCTGCGACCTGACGTTCCTTGATCCGGCACAGCGTCCGTCGCCGGAGGAAGAGCGCGCCGAATACGCCCTGCACCGGAACGACCCGGACGACCTCCGCTACCGCGCCTTCCTGCAGCAGGCGCTGGATCCGCTGCTCCCGCGTCTGAAGCGGGGTGCGCAAGGGCTGGATTTCGGCTGCGGCCCGGGGCCGACCCTGTCGGTCATGCTGGCCGAGGCGGGCTACCCGACGGCGGATCATGACCCCAATTTCCGGCCCGACCCCAGTGTGCTGGACCGGCGCTACGACTTCATCACCTGCACCGAAGTTGTGGAGCATCTGCACAGGCCTGGAGAGGTGTTCGCGCGGCTGGACGCCATGCTGAAGCCGGGCGGCCTCCTGTCGATCATGACCGAGCGCCTGACGCTGGAACGGGACTTCGTGGGCTGGCGCTACCGCCGTCAGCCCAGCCATGTGGTGTTCTATTCCGACCAGACCATCGACTGGATCGCGCACCGGTTCGGTTGGCGGGTCGGGCTGCACGGGCCTCTGGTCGCCCTGTTCGAGAAGCCCGCCTAGTCGACCGCGCGGCAGGTGGTGGGCTCCAGATTTTCGGCGGTCCAGGTGGCCATGGCGCCCTCGCCCCGCAGCTCATAGCCGCTGGCGGTGTACCAGATGCCGTCGGCGGCCCGCTGCTGGCGCAGGTCCACGGCCTTGCCGCTGACCTGGCGCACCGTGGCCATCTGGCGCGCATTGTCGAAATCCACGCTGAGCCGCTCGCCGTTGTTGCACAGATAAACGGCGCGCACGGTGCGGGTCAGGATGCCCTCCTGAATCTCCGCCCCGGTGCGCCGTCTCGCCGTCTGGGCGTCCTGGGCGCGGGTCTGCACTTCCGCGCTGTCCGTGGGCGCCTCGGTGTCGGGCGACCCGCACGCCGAAAGCCCGAGCACGGACAGGATCATGAGGCTGGCGGAAAAAACGCGCACGGCGGCGACCTTTGCTGTTGCAGGCCGAAGCTCAACGCGGCTCGGAGGACGCCTGTTCCCCTGACTTGCGCCTCGGCTTGCGGCGCGGCGCGAAGAAGCCCTTCAGAAGTGCGCTCGCCTCATCGGCCAGGACGCCCCCTTGCACCGCCGGGCGGGAATGGCAGGTGGGCTGATCGAAGAATTTCGGCCCGTGGACCACCGCCCCGCCCTTGGGGTCGTCGGCGGCCCAGACCACCCGGCCGATGCGGGCATGGCTGATGGCGCCGGCGCACATGACGCAGGGTTCCAGCGTCACATAGAGGGTCAGGCCGGTGAGGCGGTAGTTCTGCAGGCTCTCGGCCGCCTCGCGGATGGCGCGAACCTCGGCGTGAGCGGTGGGGTCGTGCAGGGCGACCGGACGGTTGGCGCCGGTTCCGATCACCTTGCCGGTGGCCTCATCGACGACAATTGCGCCCACGGGGACCTCTCCGGCCTCCGCTGCGGCTTGCGCTAGGTCAAGCGCCGTGCGCATGAACCGCTCATCATGGTCCGCCATTTCAAAGACACCGACAAGACGCCCCGACCGGGCCAGGCCGAAAAGCGTTTCGGCGGCCCCGGCGGCAAGAAGAGCCCCTCTCATAGCGGGAAAAGGGACGACTCCAAGTCCTCGTTCTCGAAAGGACCGGGTCGACCCGGCGGCAAGCCGGTCGGCAAGGACGACCGGGACGCGCCCAAGGCGCCCCTGCGTCAGGAGCGCATCGCCAAGGTCATGGCCCGCGCAGGCATCGCCTCGCGCCGCGAGGTCGAGCGCCTGATCGGCCTGGGCAAGGTGGCGGTCAACGGCCGCCTCCTGGACACGCCCGCCACCCTGGTGACCCGCGACGACGTCATCACAGTGGACGGCAAGCCCATCGGCACCATCGCCGCCACCCGCGTCTGGCGCTACCACAAGCCGGTTGGTCTTCTGACCACCCACAATGATCCGGCCGGACGCCCGACGGTGTTCGACGCCATGCCCGCGGGTCTGCCGCGCGTGATTTCGGTGGGGCGGCTGGACATCAACACCGAAGGCCTGCTGCTGCTGACCAACGACGGGGAGCTGGCGCGCGCGCTGGAGCTGCCCACGTCGTCTCTGGTGCGTCAGTACCGGGCCCGCGCCCGGGGCCGCGTGACCCAGGATCAGCTGGACAAGCTGAAGGACGGCGTCACCGTCGACGGCGAACGCTACGGGCCCATCGAGGCGACCCTCGACAAGGTCAAGGAAAAGGCCGCCGACACCGATAGCCGGGCGCCGGCCAATCTGTGGATCAGCGTCTCGATCACCGAGGGCAAGAACCGCGAGGTCCGGAAGGTGCTGGAATCCGTTGGCCTGACGGTGAACCGGCTGATCCGCCTGGCCTATGGCCCGTTCCAGCTCGGCACGCTGGACACCGGCCATGTGGAGGAGGTGGGCCCCCGCGTAATCCGCGAGATGCTGGCCCAGTACATCCGCCCCGAGAACCTGCCCCAGGGCAATACGGTCGAGACCCCGGCGCCGGTCCCCGGCCGCCGCCCGGCCGGATCGGTGGTGCGCGGCAAGTCCGGCTCGCCCATGTCGGACCCGTCGCGCAAGCCCAGCCGCACCCGCGCCGCCGAGGCCGCCGTCGAGGAGGCCGAGAAGCGTCCCGCCAAGAAGGAAGGCTGGGCCAAGGCCAAGCCCCGCTCCAGCCCCGGCGGCGACCGGCCCAAACGCCCGTTCAAGCCGCGCGAGGAGCGGGCGGACGGTGAGCGTCCCCGCCGCGATTTCAAACCCCGTGAGGACCGCACCCCCCGCGCCGACGGCGACCGGCCCAAGCGCGACTTCAAGCCCCGTGACGGCGGCGCGGACCGTCCGCGTGGCGGCAAGCCGGCTGGCAAACCGGGCGGACGTCCTTTCGCTCCGCGCTCAGCGGGTCCGCGCTCTGGCGGTGATCGTCCCGGCGGCGACCGTCCGTCCGGCGGCGGTGGCAAGCCCCGTGGCCCCGGCGGCCCGCGCGGACGCTCGTAAGTCTCCATGCGGATCGTCGCCGGACAGTTCAGGGGCCGCGCCATCGTCGCGCCCGAGGGTCAGGGCACGCGCCCCACATCGGACCGCGCCCGTCAGGCCGTGTTCAATGTCATCGAGCATGCCTCATGGGGCCGCAATCTGGACAGCGCGCGGGTGATCGACCTGTTCGCGGGCTCCGGCGCCCTGGGGTTCGAGGCCTTGTCGCGCGGCGCGGCCTTCGCCCTGTTCGTTGAGACCGACGACGGCGCACGCGGCGCCATCCGCGACAACATGGAGGCGTTCGGCCTGTTCGGCGCCTGCCGCGTCCACCGCCGCAGCGCCGTGGATCTGGGCGTGCGCCCGGGCTCGGCGGGCGAGGCCTTCGACGTGGCCTTTCTCGACCCTCCCTATGGAAAAGGTCTCGGCGAACAGGCGCTGGCCCGCCTGATAGAGGGAAACTGGCTGGCGCCGGGCGCCCTCGTGATCCTCGAGCGGGGCTCGGACGAGCCGGAGATCGAAACACCCGGCTATGAGCGCCTCGACGCCCGCGACTATGGCGCGGCGCGGGTGCTGTTTCTGAGAGTCGCGGGCGGCGAACAACCGGGCTAGGCTCGCCCCATGATCAACCGCCGCACCCTCATGACCGCCGCCGGGGCCCTGGCCCTCGCGCCCGCCGCCGCCCCCACGGCCGCCAATGCCCAGCGCGGGCCGTTCTGGGACGAACGCGCGCCCATGCCGTGGGCGATCCAGGAAATCTACGCCGCCGCCTGGGGCGAGCGGATCATCACGGCGGGCGGTCTGGCCATGACGCCCGAAGGTTTTCACGTCAGCGACCGCACCGCCATCTACGACACCCGTCGCGACGTGTGGGAGGAAGGTCCGCGCCTGCCCGAGGCCCGCCACCATCCGATGATCGTGGTTGCTGACGACAAGCCATGGGCGCTGGGCGGCTATCGCCGCAGCGCGCAGGGCGACTGGACCTCCACCACAGACATCTGGGTGCTGGACGGGGACTGGACGCCCGCCGGGGCCATGCCGGGGCCTCAGGCCGAGACCGTGGGTGTCGAGCACGCCGGACGGATTCACCTGATCGGCGGCCGCGCGCCGCACGGCTCCGGCGATGGCGGCTGGAACGATCAGGGCGACATCGCCGTGCATCGGGTCTTCAATCCCGGCGACGGGCGCTGGGCGGAGGCCGCGCCCCTGCCCATGGCCCGGAACAGCGCCGCGGCCTGCGTCGTGGACGGGGCGATCTGGGTGGCGGGCGGACGCACGGTGGCGGGAGGCGGCACGGGCCGGCTGGATCGCTATGACCCCGTCACGGATCGCTGGGACACCCTGGCGCCCATCCCGCCCTCACCCGCTACGGGCCGGCAAGTGGGCGGCGGGCTGGCCATGGGAGCGATCGACGGCCGGCTAGTCGCCTTCGGGGGTGAGTGGTTCGGGTCCGACAACACCTCACGGCAGGGTGGCGTGTTCGCCGAGACCTGGACCTATGACGCCATGCGCGACGTCTGGTTTGAGGGTCCGCCCATGCCCACGCCCCGCCACGGACTGGCGGCGGCCGGCGTGGGGTCCGCCCTTTACGCCATTGCTGGCGGGGCCGTTGTCGGTGGCGGCCGGGCCAGCGCCGCGGTCGAGGTTTTCACCCTCCTCTGATCGCGAATCTGTCCGAACTTTAATGTTCGACGAATTGCGTGGGACCGTCGCCCTGATAGGGTTCATCCTTCCATAGGCTCCGGGGTTACGCGCATGCGTCGTGTTCTGACTTTCCTGTTCGCCGTGCTTCTGGTCGCGCCCGGCGCGGCCCTTGCACAAATTTCCACGGAGGCGGCGCCGGTCGCCGAACTGGTCGAACGGGTCGATATTCCGTACGAGCGGTTCACCCTCGACAACGGCCTGACCGTCGTTGTGCACGAGGACCGCAAGGCCCCCGTGGTGGCGGTGTCCATCTGGTACAATGTGGGCTCCAAGGATGAACCCCAGGGCCAGACCGGCTTCGCTCACCTGTTCGAGCACCTGATGTTCGCGGGTTCCGAGAACGCGCCGGGCAGCTATTTCAACTATGTGCGCGGCATGGGCGCCACGGACCTGAACGGCACCACCTGGTTCGACCGCACCAACTATTTCCAGACCGTGCCGACACCGGCGCTGGAGCAGGCGCTGTATCTGGAAAGCGACCGCATGGGGCACCTGCTGGGCGCCGTCAGCCAGGAGCGCCTGGATAACCAGCGCGGCGTGGTCCAGAACGAAAAGCGTCAGGGCGACAACCAGCCTTACGGCCTGGTCTACTACCAGATGCTGGAGGACCTGTTCCCCGAGGGGCACCCCTACCGCCACTCCACCATCGGCTCCATGGCCGATCTCGACGCCGCGTCCATGGACGACGTGCGCCAGTGGTTCACCGACAATTACGGCCCCAACAACGCTGTGCTGGTGCTGGCCGGCGACATCGACACCGCCACCGCCCGCACCCTGGTCGAGCGCTATTTCGGCGGCATCCCGGCCGGTCCCGTCAACACGCCGGCCGCCGCTGACGTGCCGACCCTCGACGCGCCCATCAACCGCGTGATGCAGGACCGGGTCGCCAATGTGCGCCTGTACCGCACCTGGATCGTGCCCGGCATGCTGGACGATGACGCCATCCCCCTGAGTGTGGCGGGCTCGGTCCTGGGCGGACTTGCCAGCTCGCGCCTTGACAATGAACTGGTGCGCGGCGACCAGACCGCCACCTCGGTCTCGGCCTCCATGCAAGCCTTCCAGCGCGTGGGCATGTTCAGCGTGACCGTGAACGTCAAGCCGGGCGAGGACGCCGACGCGGTGTCGGAACGTCTTGACGCCATCATGGCCGACTTCATCGCCAGCGGGCCGACCGCCGAGGAGGTTCAGCGCGTCGCAACCAACCAGGTCGCGAACCGCATCTATGGCCTGGAGCAGGTCGGCGGCTTCGGCGGCAAGGCCACGGCCCTGGCGGAGGGCCAGCTCTATGCCGGCAATCCCTCGTTCTATCGTGAGCAGCTTGAAGCCTATGCGAGCGTGACCCCGCAGGCTGTGACGGCCGCCATGCAGCGCTGGCTGACCCGCCCTGTCTGGACCATGCGGGTCGAGCCCGGTGAACGGGAAGACTATGTGGAGGCCGCGCGCGATCCGTCCGGCGCCGCGCCGTCCGCCGCACCGCAGGACTATACGCCCACGCCTCGCGATCCGATGCCGCAGATCGCCCAGGTCGAGAACCTGGACTTCCCCGACATCCAGCGCGCGACCCTGTCCAACGGTCTGGAGGTTGTCTACGCCCGCGCCGAAACCGTTCCGGCGGTTCGCGTGGCTGTGGAATTCGATGCGGGTCTGGCGGCGGATCCCGCTGATGCGCTGGGCACCCAGCGCCTGATGCTGAACCTGCTGACCGAAGGCACGGAGAGCCTGAACTCGACCGAGCTGGCCGAAGCGCGCGAGCGTCTGGGCGCCTCGATCAACGCCGGTTCCTCGCTGGACCGCACCGTCGTCAGCCTGGGCGCCGTGAGCCCGAACCTGGAGCCCTCGCTCGACCTGCTGGCCGACGTGGTGATGAACCCGGCCTTTGATCCGGCCGAGGTGGAGCGCCTGCGCGCCACACAGCTCGCCTCCATCGCCAGCGAGCTGACCCAGCCGGGCGGTCTCGGCGGCCGCGTGACCCCGGTGGTGCTGTTCGGTGAAGACCATCCCTATGGCCGTCCCTACAGCGGCCTTGGCGATCCCGACACCGTGCGCGCCATTACGCGCGAAGATCTGGTCAACTTCCACCAGACCTGGATCCGTCCGGACAACGCCCGCATCTATGTGACTGCGGACGTGCCGCTTCAGACCCTCGTGCCGATGCTGGAAGCCCGCTTCGGATCGTGGGCGGCGCCGTCCACGCCGCGCGGCGTCAAGAATTTCGACGTCGCCATTCCTGATCCCCAGCCCCGCGTGGTGCTGGTCAACCGGCCCCAGTCGCCCCAGTCCATCATCTTCGGCGGAACGATCCTGCCGATCTCCGGCCAGGACGACACCCTTGTGCTGGAAGCGGCGAACGAGGTGCTGGGCGCCAGCTTCCTGTCGCGCGTCAACACCGAGTTGCGCGAGGTCAGGGGTTGGTCCTACGGCGCGTCCGCCTCGGTCAGCAACCGTGAGCATCAGACGCCTTACCTGTTCCAGGCGCCGGTGCAGGCGGACCGTACGGGCGATTCCATCGCCGCCATGATCGCCCAGTTCGACGCCTTCCTGACCGAGAACGGCGTGACCGAAGAGGAGCTGGTGCGCACCATCAACGGCCGCACCCGCCAGCTGGCCGGGCAGTTCGAGACGTCCAATGCGGTGCTGGCGGCCATGCGCTCCAACGCCCTCTACGGCCGTCCCGACAACTACTGGGAGACGGTGGCCGGGCGCTACAACGCCATGACCGCCGCAGAGATGGACGCCGCCGCCCGCGCCGTCATCGATCCCTCGCGCTTCGTGTGGGTGGTGGTCGGCGACGCCGAGGTGGTCCGGCCCCAGCTGGAGCAACTGGGCCTCCCCATCGAGGAGGTGACGCTGGGCGAGTGATCGCCTTCGTCATATGAAATCGGCCCGGCCGCTTCGGCGGCCGGGCCTTTTTCGTGTCTGCGGTCTCGCTGGTGTCGATGGAGACGCTCTAGGCCCGGGTCAGGTCGCCCGCACCCGCCGGTCCCCTCGCGATGATGAAGCGCGCCGCGTCGCGGACCTCGAACGGCTTGGCCAGGATGGTGGACACCGCCTTCAGTTCGGCGGTGGCCTGATCGCGGGTCAGGGTCAGCAACACGAAGCCCTTGGAGGACTGGTCGCAGAACACGACCTCCTCATTGGTCTGCGCCAGGGCCGGGCCCAGCGGCAGGCCGGGGACTGCGTCCCCAACCGACGGGCTTGAGATGGCGCTGGTGCCGAACTCCACGCCGCGGCGCTCGCCGGCGGCGTCCTTCAGATCGTTGACCCAGAAGGCATGGCTGTCGCCGGCCAGAACGATGGGCGAGACACCCGCCTCGGCGAAGGCGGCGTACAGGCGCTCGCGCTCGGCGGGATAGCCGTCCCAGCTGTCCAGATTGAACGGCAGACCGAAGCGGAACAGCTGGATGGACTGCTGCACCTGGGCCCGGATGGCGTCGGGCAGGCTGGCCAGCAGGCCCTCGATCATGGGCGCCGGCACGGTGTCGGCGATATTGGGCCCGGCCACACGGGCCATGACCACCTGATTGCCGATGATCTGCCACGGACGGCCCGCCAGACGCGACGCCTCCAGCTCGCCCTTCAGCCAGGCGATCTGGTCGGCGCCCATCAGTTCGCGCGCCGGATCGTGACGGATGACCTCGAAGCCGCGCACGTCGGGGATCGGATTGCCCGCCGCGTCCGTGGTCATGGGCAGGTGGCTGGCGTAGCCGATGGGCTCGTCACGGGCGGTCAGCCGCGTCTCGACCATCACCAGGGTGGCCAGATCGCCGAAGTGGAAGGTGCGGTTGATGGCCTCCATCGACAGGCCGGCGCGCGGCTCGCGGATGGGCATCCATTCGTAATAGGCGCGCAGGGCGACGGCCTTGCGCGCGCTGTAATCGCCTTCGTCGCGCGGCTGGTGGTTCTGGGCGCCCTCGGTCCAGCTGTCGTTGGAGACTTCGTGGTCGTCCCACACGCAGATGAAGGGCGCGCGCGCATGGGCGGCCTGCAGGTCGGCGTCGGTCTTGTACTGGGCGTGACGGCGGCGATAGTCGTCCAGGCTGACGATTTCGTGGGCCGGATCGGGCACGCGGTTCAGGGCCGCCCCGGTGACCATGCCGTAGTCGTCGGCCTCGGCGCCGTACTCATAGATGTAGTCGCCCAGGTGCACGACCGCATCCAGGCGCTCCAGCCCGGCCATGGCCTCATAGGCGTTGAACAGACCGCCGGGGTGCAGCTGGCACGAGGCCACGGCCAGCACCACGTCCTCGGTCCCGCCCGCAGGCAGGGTGCGGGTGCGGCCCTCCGGCGAGCCCACGTCGCCGACCGCGAAGTCGAAGCGGTAGTCAGCGCCGGGCTGCAGACCGCCCACGTCCACCTTGACCGTGTGGTCCCGCCCGGGCCCGGTCTCGACCGTGCCCGAGGCGAGCACCGTGTCGGCGTCCAGCGGCCGGATGCGCCACTCCACCGAGACCATCGCATCGGCCCGGTCCGGACTGACCCGGGTCCACAGGATGACCCGGTCATTGAGCGGGTCGCCTGAGGCGACGCCGTGGCGGAACTCGACCGCCGCGGCGGTCTGGCGGGCCTGGGCGGGGGCGGCGGGGGCGGCTGCCCCGGCCCCGATCAGGCTCAGGACGCGGCGACGGTCGATGCGCATGACGGCGGCTCCCTAGTAACGCAGGCTCAGGTTGACGCCCCAGGTGCGGGGACGACCGGGGATGAAGGTCGGCATGCCGATGCCGTCGCCGGTGTTGCCGGCGTCCTTGATGAACTCTTCGTCCAGCAGGTTGTCGCCGAACACCTCGACGCCCCAGTTGGCGCTGTCGGGCGCATAGCGCAGGCGCAGGCTGAGCAGGCCGTAGCTGTCCTGCACCTCGTCCTGGATCAGGTCGGGGACGAGGTTGTTCGCTTGCAGGGCCGGCAGGTCGTTGTCGTCGTCGAAGAAGACCTCGGACTGCCAGGTGTAGCTAGGCTGGATCTCGAAGGCGCCGGCGCCCGCGCGCACCCGCCACACCGCGCCCACCGACGCCATGTGGTCCGGCGACAGACGGAAGCTGTTGCCCTCATAGATGCCGTTGCCGAAGCGGGAGTGGTTGAAGCCGTAGGTGGCGAACAGGTCCAGGTCCGGCGTGGCGGCGTAGAAGACCTGCCCCTCGAACCCGTAGGACTCCGCCTCACCCGCGTTGGTGACGAAGAACCGGGTCCCCTCCTGCACGGTCGTCTGGAAGTTTTGGTAGTCGTAGAAATAGACCGCGCCGTCCAGACGCAGGCGTCGGTCCATCAGCACCGTCTTCGCGCCGATCTCGAAGCTGTCGACCGTCTCGGCCTCGATCACATTGAAGGTGGGCGCGCCCTGGGGCGCCGACGGGGGGCTGACCGACAGCACCTCGGGGCGACGGCCGCGGGCGTAGTTAGCGTAGACGTTGACGTTGTCCGACACCGCATAGCGGGCGGTCAGGCGCCAGGTGAAGCCTTCGTCCTCATGGCCCTGGGTGATCATGTCGCCGTTGTTCGCGGTCGGCTGGGCGGTCAGGGCGAACAGGGGCAGGCCCGGCAGGTTGGCGAAGCCCGGGGTGGCCAGGGCGCCGACCAGACCATTCAGCTGCGCGTTCAGGGCGCCGGCCTGGGCCAGGGCTTCGGGCGTGCCGACGGCGATCAACTGCTGAATCTGGGTTGCGATCGCCTGGGCGCCGAGAATGCCCCCGAGGGTCGAGCGGCCGTTATCCACCTGGGCCGCATAGCCGGTGGTCTTGTCGTCCGTCGTGTAGCGAAGACCGGCCGACAGCTCCAGCCGATCGGTGGCCTGGAAGGTCATGTCCCCGAACACATCCCACGAGGTCAGTTCGGAGGCGTTGGTCGGCGTCTCGATGTGGACGGGCTTCAGATTGGCGGCGATGGCCGGAGCAAGCGGGCCGGCGCCCAGCGGGGTCAGCAGCTGACCGAGGATCAGCTGGGACAGGCCCGGATAGGCCGCGGCGGGAAGCGTGCCGCCGCCCAGACCGCCATCCAGGAAGCCTGACAGCTGGGCCAGGGCCATCCGCTCGTCAAACTGGGTGGGCGTGCGCTGATAGCCTTCCTCGGTGAAGTAGCCGACGCCGACGAAGCCGGTCACGCGCGGGCCGGCCTCGAAATTCAGGCGCAGCTCCTGACTGAACTGCTCGCCATAGGCCTCTTCGGCCGCAGTCAGGATGGGCAGGGACACGCCGTCGGCGTCGAAGGTCTCGTAGGAGTCGAACTCGCGCCAGGCGGTGATGCTGTTCAGGGTCAGCATGGGCGACAGGTCCCAGGCCACCAGCCCGGTCACGCCCCAGACCTCCCGGTCCAGACCCAGGGCCTGGCCGCCGTCGAAGTCCGCGCCCGGCGTCAGGGCCGCGCCCGCCCACGGATCGATCGGGCCGAGCGGGGCGCCCGTGGCGGGATCGGCGGGGGCGTAGGCCATGGAGGTGAACGGCGTGCCCGAGGCGCGATCGGTCTGATAGTTGGCGATGACGTCGATGCTGAGCCCGGGCGTGGGTTCGAACGCACCGGACAGGCGGAAGGCCTCGGTGTCGATGCTGTTGTAGTCCTGCCCGCCCAGCAGGTTCTCCACATAGCCGTCACGGCTCTTCAGCCGGGTGGCGAATCGGATGGCGGAGGTCTCGCCCAGCGGCATGTTGATCATGCCTTCGGCCAGCCGATAGCCCAGGTCGCCGGCGCCCACGCGGGCCTCGGCCTCGAACAGGCTCGGCTCGGCCCGGCGCTGAACGACGTTGACGGCCCCGATCAGGGCGCCGCGTCCGTACAGGGTCGACTGCGGTCCCTTGGCGATTTCCATGCGCTCGATGTCGAACAGTTCGACGTAGGAACCGCGCGACTTCGAGATGGATACGCCGTCCTGATAGACGGACACGCGGGGCTCGGCCGTTGCTGCGCCAGAGTCCGAGGTGATGCCGCGCATCACGAAGCCGGGGTTGTTGGGCGACTGGTTCTGAACCAGGAAGCCGGGCACGAAAGCCGAGAGCTCCTCGAACTCCTGCACCCCCAGATCGCGCAGAAATTCGCCGTCGTAGGCGGTCAGGGCGAAGGGGACCTCGATGGGGTTCTGGGCGCGGAGCTGGGCCGTGACGATGATTTCGTCGACCTCGGTGGCCTCCTGGGCCTGGACGGCTCCGGCCGCGAGGGCGCAGGCGGTCGCCGCGCTCATGAGACCGATGCGATAGGATGTGGTGCGAGCCATGGTGAAGTCCCCCGATTTGGATGGACCCGCACTAATCGCTGTTCATGTAGGACGCGCGACAGCTTGGCCACGGTAGGGTGACGGTTGATCCGGGACGCTGGAATTCCGGGATCATGAGCGCCGGCGCCACAGGCCGGCGAACCGTCTCCACTCAAGTCCGACAAAAGCGGTTGCGCCCCGCGCCCGCATCGTTTCACTGTGACGGTTCGCAGGGAGGCGATGCATGACAGACACCAGCCGCGCTGAAATCCGCCGGGCCGAACACAAGGCCTACTGGAAAAAGAACCTGACCCTGATGGGGGCTCTGCTGGCGGTCTGGTTCCTGGTGTCGTTCGGGGCGGGCATCCTGTTTCGCGACTGGTTGGACCAGTTCAGCATCGGCGGGGCGCCCCTCGGGTTCTGGTTCGCCCAGCAGGGGTCGATCTACGTCTTCGTGGTTCTGATCTTCGTCTATGCGGTCGTGATGGACCGGGTCGAGCGCCGTCACGGCGCGGACGATCAGGTCTAGGGGGCGCACATGGACACCATCTTCGGCCTGTCGCCGACCCTGTTCTGGACCGGCCTGTTCGTCATCACGACCTTCGGGCTCTACATCGGCATCGCCATCTGGGCCCGGGCCGCCAGCACCAACGACTTCTATGTGGCCGGGCACGACGTGCATCCGGTGTTCAACGGCATGGCCACCGCCGCCGACTGGATGAGCGCGGCCAGCTTCCTGTCCATGGCCGGGATCATCGCCTTCTCCGGCTATGACGGCTCGGTCTATCTGATGGGCTGGACCGGCGGCTATGTGCTGCTGGCGCTGTTGCTGGCGCCCTATCTGAGGAAGTTCGGCAAGTTCACCGTGCCGGACTTCATCGGCGACCGGTACTACTCCCAGACCGCCCGGATCGTGGCGGTGATCTGCGCCCTGTTCATCTCCTTCACCTACATCGCCGGCCAGATGCGCGGGGTGGGCATCGCCTTCTCCAACTTCCTGAACGTGCCCATCGAGATAGGCGTGATCGTGGGCGCGATCGTGGTGATGTTCTATGCGGTGCTGGGGGGCATGAAGGGCATCACCTACACCCAGGTGGCGCAATACTGCGTGCTGATCTTCGCCTTCATGGTCCCGGCCATCTTCCTGTCGCTGCAGATCACCGGCTCGCCCATTCCGCAGATGGGATTCGTGGGCAACGCCCAGGACGGGACTCCGCTTCTGCTGAGCCTGGACCGAACCCTGACGGACCTGGGATTCTCGGCCTATACCGAGGGGACCAAAGCGCGCATCGACGTCTTCGCCATCACCCTGGCCCTGATGGTGGGCACCGCGGGCCTGCCTCACGTGATCATCCGCTTCTTCACTGTGCCCAAGGCCTCGGATGCGCGGAAGTCGGCGGGCTACGCCCTGGCCTTCATCGCCATTCTCTACACCACCGCCCCGGCCGTTGCCGTGTTCGCCCGCTCCAACTTCATCGATACGGTGCACCAGTCGGAGTACTCGGTGGACGTGCGGCGGGGCGAAGCGACGGCGGCGGAGCAGGGCGAGGGCGCCACGCCCCAGTGGTTCTATAACTGGGAGCGCACCGGCCTTCTGGAGTTCACCGACAAGGACGGCGACGGGCGCATCCGCTACGCCGCAGACCCGGAGGTCAATGAGGTGACCAAACTGGACCAGGACATCTTCGTCCTGGCCAATCCCGAGATCGGCGGCCTGCCCGCCTGGGTCATCGGCCTGGTGGTTGCTGGCGGTCTGGCGGCGGCCCTGTCGACAGCGGCGGGCCTGCTGATGGTCATCTCCTCGGCGGTGTCCCATGACCTGTGCAAGAAGGTGCTGTTCAAGGGCATGAGCGATGCTCGGGAACTGCTGGTGGCGCGGCTGGCGGCGGTGGTCGCGGTGCTGATCGCCATTATGGCGGGGATCTATCCGCCCGGCTTCGTGGCGGCGGTGGTGGCCTTCGCCTTCGGCCTGGCGGCGGCCAGCTTCTTCCCGGCCATCTTCCTGGGCATCTTCTGGAAGCGCATGAACAAGCACGGGGCCATCTGGGGCATGATCTCGGGCCTGACGGTCACGGGGGCCTATCTGATCCACTTCAAGGTGGGCTTCTCGCCCATGGTGATCGGCATCACCGCCCTGGTTCTGGCCCTGGCGGTGTTCGTGCTGCACCTGGGCGCGTCCCAGGACAGCGGACGGCGCCTCACCCCCTTTGCGGCGGCCTCGGCGCTGCTGGTCCTGACCGGGCTGGCGGCGTTCCTCGGGCTGTTCCCCGGGGCGGCCGCGGGGACGCCCGAGGACTGGTTCCTGGGCATCTCGCCCGAGGGCTTCGGCGCCGTCGGCATGCTCATAAGTTTTGCCGTTTCGATCGTCGTGACCCTGGCCACCCCCGCCCCGCCGGCCGAGGTCCAGGCCATGGTCGAGGAGATCCGCCTGCCGTCGGCGAATTAGACTCCGGGGCAAAAAACAGGGTCTGAATCGTCTGAATAGTCTGAATGCGCCGCCCGCCCGCATGGGCCGGGTGAGACTCTTCGCTCAAAAAAGAGTGCAATGAGAGTCTCACTGCGCGCCCAATCCTCCGTTCCCTGCGCAGACTAGCAGGGTGGGGGAGGGGCGGGGCGAAACAGGGGCCTCGCCAGCCGCAATCCCTTGCGGGGCTTGCGACTGGCTTGGGGAAGTGCGGGGATTACCGGCCTAGTCGTCCCGCACGTGTTCGTTGAGGAAGGCCAGATAGGCTTCCTGTGCGGTGATGCGGTTCTCGCGGCGCAGGAAGCCGTGACCCTCGTCGGGGAACAGGACATATTCCACCGGCACATCGTTGGCGCGGATGGCGGCGACCAGTTCGTCGCTTTCCACCTGAAGCACGCGCGGGTCATTGGCGCCCTGGACCACCAGCATGGGCCGGACGATGTTGGAGGCGTGGAACAGGGGCGAGATGCGGCGGTGGCGCTCGGCGTCGGTGGCCGGGTCTCCCATCTCGTCATAGAGGGCGTCCCGCTGGGCGCCCCACCACGGCGGGATGGACTCCAGTGTGCGCACCCAGTTGGTGACACCGAAGATGTTGACCCCCGCCTCGAAGGCTTCCGGGTGGAAGGCCAGGGCCGCAGCCGTGATGTAGCCGCCGTAGGACCCGCCCATCACCGCCACCTGATCGTCGGCAACCCAGTCCTGCTCGCGCAGCCACTGGCCGCCGTCGACGATGTCCTGAAGGTCGGCCTCGCCGTGGGCGCGGTCGTCCATGTGGAAGAAGGTCTTGCCGTAGCCGGACGAACCCCGGTTGTTGGCGCCCAGCACCGCATAGCCGTGATTGACCAGATGCTGGACCATGGCCGAATAGCCGCGCCGGGTCTGGCCGCCCGGGCCGCCATGCACCAGCACCAGCGCGGGGACCGGATTGTCGGCCGAGGCGCCGCGGGGGCGATACAGCACCGCCGGGATCTCCACCCCGTCCGAGGCGCGGTAGCGGACGATGACAGCCTCCACCAGATCGCTTTCGGCGATGGCGGGGTTCAGGGCCGTGGTCAGGCGTCGCGCCTGTCCGGTCGCCATGTCCGCCACGAACACGTCCGACGGCGAAGTGTCGGAGGAGACGGTGAAGGCGACTGTGCTCTCGTCGTCATTGAAACGCACCTGGGCGATGTCGCCGTCCGGCACGCCGGTGAGGGCGACGGGCTGATTGGTGGTGGTGTCCAGCAGAGTCAGTTGGGTGGAGGCGTCGGCGTTGACGGCGGACACCCGGTAGCGGCCGGACGGCGAGAAAGCGACGTACATCACGTCCCAGTCCGCCGCGAGGAAGGGGGTCTTCTCGCCGGTGGCGAGGTCGTGGCGCCACGCCTGGTTGAACTCGCCGTGCGCGTTGGTGGCGTAGATCAGGGCCGCACTGTCGGGGGTGAAGTCGTAGGTCCCGTGGGCGACATTGCCTTCATGTTCTGTGATCAGCACCGGCTCGCCGCCGCTCTGCAGGTCCACCACATAGACGTCGGAATCGGCGGAGGTGATGGGCTTGTCCATGGCCAGCCAGCGCCCGTCGCGCGAGATGGCCGAGATGAACATGCCGGGGTTCTCGTACACCAGCCGGCTCTCATAGGTGGCCGCGTCATAGGCGTAGAGGTCGAAAACCTGCGGGTCGCGGGCGTTGGAGGTGATCCAGAAGGTGGCGCCGTCGGCGCTCCAGCCCAGCAGGTCGGCCTTGACGTTCTCGCCCGGCGTCAGGTCGCGGACGGATCCGTCCTCCTCGCGCACATAGACATGGGTCAGTTCGCTGCCGCCGCCGCCGGAATCGGCGGTCAGCAGCACCCGGCCGTCGTTGGGAAAGTAGCTCTCGGCGAAGGTGGCCACGTCGGTGGAGGCGCTGAGCGGGACCGGATCGCCGCCGGCTATGGGCAGGGCCCATGCGTTGAACACGCCGGTGCGGTCGCTGGAGATCAGGATCGAGGACCCGTCCGGCGAGAAGGCCGCGCCCGACGGGCTGGCCATGCCATAGCTGGTGGTCTCGAAGAACTGGGCGGCGGTGTAGGTGCGCGGCGCTTCGGCCGATGCGGACGCCTGGGCCAGAGCCGGGGCGGGGGCGATCAGGGCGGGAACGGCGGCGGTCAGGGCGAGCGCCGAGACCAGGCAGGCGAGCTTACGCATGGAAAACCCCTCTATCGATGATGATCTCTAGAGGCGTCATCCCATCACGGCGGATGCAGGCTGTCGCGGAATTAATCGCCGGTCGTTGAGCCGACGGTAACCGGGACCGTGGCAGGGAGAGCGCTTAACTGCCGGGGAACGCCCATGTCCGTCGCGCCAGCGCGCACCGATCGTCGCGGAGACATCCAGGGCCTGAGGGCCGTCGGCGCCTTGCTGGTCGCCGTGTTTCACATCTGGTTCGCCCGGGTGTCCGGCGGGGTGGACGTGTTCTTCGTGGTGTCCGGTTTCCTGCTGATCGGCTCGCTGGGCCGGGAGGCGGTGGCCAAGGGCTCGGTGGACGTGATCCGCTACGCCGCCAAGCTGGCCAAGCGGCTGTTGCCCGCGTCCCTGTTCGTGCTGGTGGTCATCGTCCTGACCGCGCCGCTGTGGGCGCCGGGCGTGCGGTGGGAGCCCTACGCCAAACATGTGATCGCCTCGGCCGCCTATCTGGAGAACTGGTACCTGATCCGGTTCTCCACCGACTATCTGACCCGCGACGCGGCCACCGCGCCGGTGCAGCACTACTGGGCCATGGCGGTGCAGGTGCAGGCGCTGGCCTTCTTCGGCGTGGCCATGTGGGGCCTGGCCTGGGCGCTGGGCAAGACCGCCATCGACCGCACCAAGGCGGTGACGGGGTTCCTGATCCTGATGTTCGTGGGCTCGCTGGCCTGGTCGGTGATCCATACGGCGCGGGACCAGCCCGCCGCCTATTTCGACACCTTCGCCCGGCTGTGGGAGTTCGCCCTGGGCGGCATCGTCGCCCTGATCCTGCCGCGGCTGAAGCTGGGCGAGGGGATGCGGCTGATCGTCGGCTGGCTGGGCCTGGCCCTGATCGTGTCGTGCGGGTTCCTGCTGCAGGTCTCCACCGTGTTTCCCGGCTATGCGGCCCTGTGGCCGACGCTGGGCGCGGCCATGGTGCTGATCGGCGGCCTGGGCGCCAGCCGCTTCGGCGTGGCGCGGCTGCTGGGGAGCCGTCCGTTCACCTGGCTGGGGGACCGGTCCTATGGGCTGTATCTGTGGCACTGGCCGATCCTGCTGGCGTATCTGGCGATCAGCGAACGCACGGTGGCCACCCCGCTGGCGGGGCTGGTGATCATGGGCGCGTCCGTCCTCGCGGCGGACCTGACCCTGCGTTTCATCGAGGGGCCGACGCGGTATCTCAGCGACGCAAAACCCTGGCGCATCCTGATCGCCGGGGCCGCCGCCGTGGCGGTGGCCGGCGGGGTCGCCGTGGGCTGGATCGGCTACACCAAATTCCAGGCCCGCGCCGAGTGGGCGCGGCTGGCGGATGCGGAGGCCTATCCCGGCGCCGCCGCCTTCGGACGCGACATTCCCGAAGCGCCCGTGACGCCGGGCCCGTTCACCGTGCGCGCCGACCGGCCCGAGCTCTACGACAACGGCTGCCACCAGTCCGAGACCGGGACCGCCACGCCGAACTGCGTCTATGGCGACCCGGACGCGCCCTACACCCTGGCGGTGGTGGGCGGCTCGCACGTGACCCAGTGGTTTCCGGCCCTGCAGGGCGCGGTGGAGGGCTCGGAGTGGAAGCTGATGATCTTCACCAAGAGCGCCTGCCTGTTCCGCGAGACGCCGGAGCCGCACGAGCCGCCGTCCTGCGCCGTGTGGAACCGCAACGTCATGGCCGAGCTGGAGCGCCTCCGCCCCGACGCGGTCTTCACCACCACCACGCGCGGCGAATATGCGGCCGACGAGATCGCGCCGGGCTATGTGGACCGCTGGCGCGAGCTGGAGGCGCTGGGCATCCCAATCGTGGGCATGCGCGACACGCCGTGGTTCCAGTTCGATGTGGCGGAATGCGTGGAGCGGTTCGGTCGGGATGCGGCGCGCTGCTCACGGGCGCGGACGGACCTGCTGTCGCCGGAGAACCCCACGCTGCAGGTGACGGAGATCGAGGGTCTGTATCCGCTCGATTTCTCGCGCTTCTTCTGTGACGAGACCACCTGTCCGGCGGTTATGGGCAATGTGATGGTCTATCACGACACCCACCACTTCGGATCGACCTACGCCCGCTCGCTGGCTCCGATGCTGAGGGACGAACTGATGCCCGTGCTGGACCGGATCGCAGGCAGGAATCCCTGACCGCTCATCCCCGCGAAAGCGGGGACCCAGTGCTTTGGGTGTTGCAGCGGATCAGGATCAGGTGACATCCGTCAGTCCTGAAGCTCCGGCGCCACGCTGGACAGGACTGGGTCCCCGCTTTCGCGGGGATGAGCGGATGTGAAATCCTGAGCAGTGGGACCCTAAACCGCCACCGCCGTCGTGCCCTTGATGAAGCCGCCGCCCAGCAGGCGGTCGGGATCGGCGGGGTCATAGAGGACGCAGGCCTGTCCCGGGGCCACGCCTTCCTCGCCCTCATGGAACACCACGGCCACCGCGCCGTCTTCCATGGCAAGGCGGGCGGGGGAGGGATCGCGGGTGGAGCGCACGCGGGCCAGCACGGCCGCGCCGTCGCGGGCCGCTTCCTCAATGGATGCCTGGTCGCCCAGCCAGTTGGTCTCCTCCAGCGTCAGGGACGCGGTCAGCAGCGCCTCGCGCGGGCCGACGATGACGCGGCGGGTTTCCGGCTCCAGCTTGACGACGAAGAGGGGCTCGCCCACCGCCACGTTCAGACCCCGGCGCTGGCCGATGGTGTAGTCGGTGATGCCGGAATGGGTCCCCAGCACGCGGCCGTCCATGTGCACGATCTCGCCGGCCTCGCGTCCCTGCGGCCGCAGCCGGTCGATCAGGGTGCGGTAATCGCCGGTGGGCACGAAACAGATGTCCTGGCTGTCCGGCTTGGCGGCGATCTTCAGGCCCAGTTCGGCGGCGACGCCGCGCACCTGGGGCTTCTCCAGATCGGCCAGGGGGAAGCGCAGATAGTCCAGCTGATCGGCCGTGGTGGCGAACAGGAAATAGGACTGGTCGCGGGAGTGATCGACGGCCTTGCGCATCTGGGCGCGATTGCCGACGGCGGCGCGGCGCACATAGTGCCCGGTGGCCATGGCCTCGGCGCCCAGATCCCGGGCCACGTCCAGCAGGTCGCGGAACTTCACCGTCTGATTGCAGCGGATGCAGGGCACCGGCGTCTGACCGCGCAGATAGCTGTCGGCGAACTGGTCGATGACCGCGTCGCGGAAGCGGCTTTCATAATCCAGCACATAATGGGGAATGCCGATCATCTCGGCCGCCAGCCGGGCGTCGTGGATGTCCTGACCGGCGCAGCAGGCGCCCTTTTTCTTCAGCGCCGCGCCGTGGTCGTAGAGCTGCAGGGTCACGCCCACCACGTCGTAGCCGGCCCTGGCCAGCAGGGCCGCCACCACGGTGGAGTCCACCCCGCCCGACATGGCCGCCACAACCCTTGCGCCCACGGGCAGGCCGACCGCCGCGCGCGCGGACTCGATCGCCGCGTCCATGTCAGTGCGCGCGATATCGGGGACAGGGCAGAGGGGCTCCATCAGGGTCATGGCCGCCATTTAGGGGTTAAAGACGGAGAATTCGAGGCTGCGCCCAAAGGAAAGGGCCGCGCCCTTGCGGACGCGGCCCTGAAACCTTCGGAGAAACCCCGCGACTACTGGCGGTAATGCTGGATGCGCGTGGTGCGCAGGCCCTGCATGCCCCATTTGTCGATCGCCTTTTGCCAGGCGATGAATTCCTCGGCGGTCAGACGATAGCGCTCAAGGGCGTCCTCAAGCGAGAGCAGACCGCCGCGCACGGCGGCGACCACCTCCGCCTTGCGGCGGATGACCCAACGATCGGTGTTGGGCGGCGGCAGGTCAGCGAGGGTCAGCGGGGTGCCCGTCGGGCCCACCACATACCGTTCGCCGCGGTTATTTAGGCGCTGTTCTTTCAGCATGGGCTTGAGCCTCGTACGTCACCATCACGATCATGAGCATAGGCCGACGCCCTAAAAGGCCGCTTAAGCGCCTTGGTGAACGGAAAGATAAAATCCGCCGTTTCCCAAGGGATTCCACCCGGTTTGCTTAGGCAATGATTCATCGACTCTAACGATTACTTGCCCGCGTATCAGCGTTTGATCATCAGAAGCTCTTCCAGCATCTGGTCTGCGGTGGTGATGATTTTCGACGAGGCCGAGTAGGCGCGCTGGGTCGTGATCAGGCCGGTGAACTCGGTGGACAGGTCCACGGTCGAGGCCTCCAGCTGCGAAGCGCCGATGAAACCGGCCCCCCCTGAACCGGGGGCCTTGAGGTTATAGGTGCCGCTGGCCTGGCTGACGGAATAGGCGTTGCCGTTCACCGCAGTCAGATTGTCCGGGCTGGGGAAGGTGGCCAGGGTCACCTGGGCGATGCGCCGCATCACGCCGTTGTCGAAAATGGCGGTGACCGAGCCCTGGTCGTCGATCTGGATGTCCGTCAGGTTGCCGAAGGCGGTGCCGTTGGTCAGGGTCGCCTGCACCACCGAGGCGCTGTCGTACTGGGTCAGGCCGCCGGCCGAGGCGTTCAGATCGAAGGTCACGACCTGGTTATCGATGCCCAGCTCGTCGGCCCAGCGGAATTCTCCGGCGGCCGGTGCGCCGCTGTCCGAAGCGCCGAAGGACAGGCTGGCGTTCTCCGGATCATCGAACAGGGCGGCGGCGCCCAGGGCCTGCATGGCCGGCACATCCAGACGGCCGTCCTGGGTGAAGGCGACGATGCCCGAACGCAGCTGGCCGTTGTTCAGGCCGGCGCCGGTGACCACATCGCCCTCGGGGATGGCGCGGATTTCGGCGTACCACTGGTTGGGCGTGTCACTCTTGAGGAAGGACACCGCCAGGCTGCGCTGGCCGCCCTTGGAGTCCGACACCGGGATGGTCAACTCGAAGTCCGGCTTCACGCCGGTTCCCAGCTCAGGATCCCACATGGCCATGGAGTTGGTGGCGGGGTCATAGGCGTTGGGCCCCGCTGTCGTGACGGCCAGGGCTTCGGCGGACACCTCCTGGCTGGAGCGCAGGTTGGCGTTCAGCTGCACACGGGTGGTGGCCTCGGCGGTGCCGCCGACGGTGCCGACGTTGATGGAGCGCAGGCGGTTGAGGTCGGATGGATCGGCGTTGATGTTGCCGTCGCTGTCCACCGGCCAGCCCTGCAGATAGAGGCCCGCCGTGTTCTTGAGATAGCCCATCTCATCCACGCGGAAGGCGCCGGCGCGGGTGAACAGGCGGGTGTCGGCGGGCGTCAGCCCCTCGGCTCGCTCGGTGACCACGAAGAAGCCGGCGCCCGAAATGCCCAGGTCGGTCGATGAGCCGGTGCGTTGCAGCTGGCCCGCCTGGCTGATGAAGTTGCGGGTGTTGGCCATGACGCCGCCCGCAGAATAGCCGGCGCCCTGGTTCTGGGCGTTGACCATGGTCTGGAACTCGCCCTGGGAGCGCTTGTAGCCAATGGTGTTCACATTGGCGATGTTCTGGGAAATGGCGGACAGGGCGGCCGAGTTGGCGGCGAGGCCCGAAACGCCTGCGAGAAGCGCGCTGTTGATGCTCATGGTGGGACTCCTGGAACGAAAGTGTTCAGTGGGTTCAGTTGAAGGGGTTCAGGGCCGAGACGATGGAGGCCATCAGGCTCTCCTCGTCGTCGTCCGGCGGAAGTTGGGCCTGGGCCTGTTCCTCCAGGGCGATGACATGGGTCAGGGGCACGACCGAGCGGCCGATGGTCAGGAAGGGCTGGCCGTCGTACATCTCGACGCCGCTGACCCGCCCGCGGATCAGCACCTGTGAATCCACCGCCGTGCCGCCCGCCGAGGCGGCGCTCACGCGCAGTGTGTAGACGCCGCCCTGCTGGACCTGGCCGCCGCCTGCGGTCTGACCGTTCCAGGTGAAGTCGTGCACGCCCTCGGCGGTCTGGTCGGCCTGGCCGGTCCAGACCACGTCGCCGTTGCCGTTCAGGACCTCGACGGTCACATCGGCGGCGTCCGACGCCAGTTCGTAGCTCCAGGTGGCCGCGCCGTCCTGATACTTCACCGCCTCCCAGGCGGCGGTGGCCTCGCGGCCGATGTAGTTGGCCGCGCCCGTCATCGCCCCGCCGCCGTTCTGTTCCAGAAGGGCGGTCAGCAGGTCGTTGGTGAGCAGCTGCTGCTCCACCCCGGCCATCTGGGTCAGCTGGCCGGTGAACTCGTTTGAATCCAGCGGGGACAACGGGTCCTGATTCTTCAGCTGGGCGGTGAGCAGGAGAAGAAAGGTCTCGAAGTTCGAGGCCATCATCTGGCTGCCGGCGTTCATCCGGCTGCCAGCCTGGGCTGTGGAGATGACGTCAACCATGGGTCAGACTTTCATGTCGACGCCCTCGGGCGTCAGGCTTAGGGCGGTCCAGCGCGGGGGCGCGGAAATGGCGTCGGCGGTGTCGGCCAGGCGTCCTGCGCCGGTGAAGGCGCGATCGCGGCGGTCAAAGGGCTGGTCGCGTCGTCCGCCCTCACGCTCGGCGAACTCCAGCGAGGTGTCGGACATCTGGAAGCCGGCGGCTTCCAGCTGGCGGCGCAGTTCGTCGGCGCGGCCGCGCAGTTCGTTGGCGGCGGCCGGATTGTCGAAGGCCAGACGCGCGGTCAGCTGACCGTCGGAGTCGACTTCCATGCGCACATCGACCCGGCCCAGGTGTTCCGGCGTCAGCACCATGTCGAAGCGGGTGGACCGGGCCTCAAGCCGCCGCACGATCTGGGCGGACAGCATGGCGGTGGTCTCGACGCCCGCCCGCGACAAGGTGCTCGGCAGGTGCTCGCGGACGGAGGCGGCGCTCTGGTTGTCGAGGGTGCGAGCCGGCTCGGGTGCCGCTTCGCCGTCGGGCGCCGCCGGATTCACGGCCATGTGGGCGGGTTCGACGCGGGCCTCCACCGGCGGGGTTCCGGGACGGGGCGGCGGGGGTGCGGCGACAGCGGCGTTGGTCTGGGCGGGTGCGGCGACGGAAGGACGGGACGCTTCCCCGGATTCCGTCGTGGCGAACAGGCTGGAGCGGCTCTCCCCGTCACGTCGCTCGCCGCGTCGGTCGGTCTGGGCCGGGTCGGGTCGAGGCGGCTGGACCAGCCGCTCGGCCTCGGGGGCGAGGGCGGTCGTGGCCGCCTGCTGGCCGAGCGCGCGCGCGGCCTCCGTCGCGGCGCGTGCGTCAGCGCTTGCAGCGGTTGTAGCGGTTCGGGTCGTTTCCGGCGCGGTTTCGGGCGTCGCAACGGCTGCTGACGGGTCGGGGACGGCGCCCGGCTGAGACGCGGGCGTGGTCTGCGCGGTCTGGTTGGTTTGAACGATCTGGGCGCCCTGTGGCGCAGCGACCTGGACCCCGGCGTTTGCTTCAGAGTGTCCCGGCGCGGCGGCCGTGGGCCGGCCGTTCGCCATCAAGGGTTCGCCCTCGGGGGAGAGAACCGGCGGGGGCGCCGGGTCCGCTTCAGGAGAGGTCGTCGCCGAGCCCGCCTGGGGGGAGGCTTCAAACGGGGTCGGAGTCGCTTCGACAGCCGACACGGATGAGTTGGTCGGGAGAGCCGGCGCGAGGGTCGGCGTCAAGGCTGCGGGAGGCGGCGCCGGGACCCCGAGCCCGGCCTGAACGACGACCTCCGCATCAAGTCCGGCGTCGTCTGCGTCTTCGATTCCGGTGCTGTCCGACGATGCCTCGTCGGACGCGACGAGGGGGGGCGACCCGTTGAAGCGGAACGGCGCCAGGGACATGCCGACACTGGCCGTCGTCGGAGCCGTCGCCGCCTCGCCCGTCCCTTCGCCCTGTGGCGCGATCATGGCCAGCAGGCCGGCGAAGGCGCCGTCGGCCTGGCCGTCAGGCTGACCGGGCGTGAACGCACCGGCGCCGTTCCCCGCAAGGGGGGCGTTCAGCATGGCGAACAGATCGAGCGCTGACATGGACCGGGCGGGCCTTGAGGCTTGGGGATGGGGTGGCGCGTGCTGCGCCCGGAATTTCACATCGATGTCCCAAGCAACGGCCGCGCCACATGGCCGTATTCCCATCATCAGTCTGAAATCACGAAAGAAAACTGAAATTCGACGTGCGCGTTCAATCGGTCCGAGAGGCGCTTTTTGCCGTGCCGAGCGCCCTTTCTTGCCCGGCGCCGGGCAGAGCCGCCGACTGGCCCGCCCCTTGCGCCGTGATCAGCGCGGCCGACCGCCGTGAATTGAGAATGTCATGACGATCAATGACTTGAGCAAATATCGACTGGATGACGCCGGGCAAAAACCGCCCGGGCGCCAGCAGGCTTTGCCGGGTCGCGGTGCTGAAGGCGTACGCGGATGTCCCTGAACCTGATCATGAACACCGCCACCTCGGGCCTGATGACGGCCCAGGGTCAATTGCGGGTGGTTTCGGACAACGTCGCCAACGTCAATACGCCCGGTTACGTCCGCAAGGTGGCCGAGCAACGGGCCATGACCACCCAGGGCATGGGCGCCGGGGTCGAGATTGCGCGGGTGCGGCTGGCCACCGATCGTTTCCTTCAGGCCGCCAGTTTCAACGCGGGCGCCGAGGCCGCGCGCCAGGGCGTGCGCTACGAGTTGTTCGACCGCATCCAGAACCTGTTCGGCGACCCCAGCGGCGGGACGGACTTCTTCAGCCAGGTGGACGAGATGTTCTCGGCCTTCGCCGTGGCGGCGGAGGATCCCATCTCCTCGCCCCGCAGGCAGGAAGCCCTGTTCCGCGCCGAGGCCCTGTTCGACGAATCCGCCCGCATCCAGACCCAGATCCAGGCGGTGCGCGAGGACGCTGACGGCCGCATCCAGAGCGCGGTGGACGGCGCCAACCTGTTGCTTGAGCAGATCGA
Source organism: Brevundimonas sp. BAL450 (assembly GCF_015767455.1). Taxonomy (NCBI): domain Bacteria; kingdom Pseudomonadati; phylum Pseudomonadota; class Alphaproteobacteria; order Caulobacterales; family Caulobacteraceae; genus Brevundimonas; species Brevundimonas sp. BAL450. The sequence continues at coordinate 37,729 of NZ_JADWOW010000052.1, read as the reverse complement.
GGCCCTGAACATCGAGATCTCCCGCGCCTCGGTCACCGGCGCTGACGCCTCCGGGGCCGAAAGCGCCCAGGCCAAGCTGATCGGTGAACTGTCGGAGCTGATGGATGTCCGCGTCAGCGCCCGCACCCAGGGCGGAGTCAGCGTCCGCACCTCCGCCGGCGTGCTGCTGGCCGGGGACGGGTACGCCACCCTGGAGTATCAGCGCGCCGGATCGGTCAACAGCGAGAGCGCCTTTTCCGAAATCTGGGTGACCGAGCCCCGCGGCACCAAGCGGTCCCTGGCCGAGAACATCACCTCCGGCGAGATCAAAGGCCTGCTCGAACTGCGGAATGTGGACGCTCCGGCCGCCTCCGAACGGCTGGCCGAACTGGTCACGCGTGTGGCTGACGAGCTGAACCGCGCCCACAACGCCAACAGCGCCGTGCCCGCTCCCGCGACCCTCACCGGCCGCAATGTGGGCCAGTCGTTCGAGAACGCCGTCGCCGGCTTTTCCGGCACCACCAACATCGCCGTGGTCGATCCCGCCGGCGTGGTCCAGAACCAGGTCGAGATCGTCTTCTCGGGCGGGACCATGACCCTCAACGGGACCCCGGCGACCCCGGCCACCTTCCTGGCGGTGCTGAACGCCGAACTGGGCGGGGCCGCCACCGCCAGCTTCGCGGGCGGGGTGCTGAGTCTGGAGGCCGCGGGCGTAAACGGCCTGGTGGTGGCCGACGATCCCGCCGATCCCTCCAGCAAGACCGGGCGCGGCTTCTCGCACTTCTTCGGCCTCAACGATCTGGTCTCCACAGACCGGCCTGCGCTCTATGACACCGGCCTGACCACGACCTCGCCGCACGGCTTCACGGCGGGCGAGACGCTGAAGTTCCGCTTCACCGGCGACACCGGCGCGCGCCTGCGCGACATCGAGGTGACGATCCCGGCGGGCGGGACGGTGGATGACCTTCTGATCGCCCTGAACGATTCCAACACCGGGGTGGGTTATTTCGGCAGTTTCTCGCTGGACGCGTCCGGCGCGCTGAGCTTCATCTCGGCCCGCACGCCGGCGCCGCAGCTGTCGGTGCTGGAGGACCGCACGACCCAGGTTCCGTCGGGCGTCTCCCTGACCGAGCTGTTCGGCATCGGCGGGACGCGAGCCTCGCGGGCGGACGGCTTCTCGATCCGCGCCGACATCCGCCAGAGCCCCAGCCATCTTGCCCTGGCCCAACTGGACCTGAGCGCGGCGCCGGGAACCTCGGGCTTGTCTTCGGGCGACGGTCGCGGGGCCCTGCTGCTGGCGGACGCCGGCCAGAACGCCGCGGCGTTCCAGGCGGCGGGCGGCGCTTCTGGCGGACCCATCTCCATCTCGCGATACGCTTCCGAGATGGCGGGCGACATCGGCGCCAAGGCGTCCATCGCCAAGGCCCGTCAGGAAGCCGCCCAAGGCCTCTACAACGAGGCCACTGCCCGTCAGGTGGCGCAGGAGGGGGTGAATCTGGATGAGGAACTCGTGCTGCTGACCACCTACCAGCAGGCCTTCAACGCCTCGGCGCGCCTGATCCAGGCCGCCAACGACATGTATGACACCTTGATGGGGATGATGTGATGACCCGTGTCTCCACCTTCGGAAACTACCAGAGCGCCCTGCTCAATCTGATGTCGGCGCAGTCGCGTGGACTGGAAGCCCAGAAGCGCCTGTCCACCGAGAAGGTCGCCCATGACCTGACGGGCTATGGCCGGGGCGCCGAAACCCTGACGGCGCTGAAGTCAGCGAAGAGCCGCATCAACGGCTTCATCCAGACCGGCGAGGCCGTGGCCGCCCGCATGACCACCCAAGCGCTCGCTTTCGACAGGATCGCCGCCGGCGCCGACGGAGCCCGACAGGCCATCGCCGAGGCCATCGCGGCCGGACGCGCCGACGGCCTGATGCTGGAGATGCAGTCCTATTTCCAGACCGCCCAGGACGGGCTCAACGCCAAGCATCAGGGCCGCTATCTGTTTGCGGGCGCCGACACCCAGAATCAGCCGATCTCCATCGACACCCTGGCCGATCTGGCCGCCGCGCCGGACGTGGCCTCGGTCTTCGCCAATGACGAACTGGCGACGGTCTCCCGTCTGGACGAAAACGCCACTCTCCAGACCGGCTTCCTGGCGGATGACGTGGGAAGCGAGCTGTTCCAGATCTTCCGCGACATTCAGGAATACCACACCGGACCCAACGGTCCTCTCGATGGTCAGATCGATGACGTCACGCGCGACTTCCTGACGACCCAGCTGGGCCGGTTGCGAGACGCACACAACAACGTCACCGACACAGCGGCGCGCTCGGGCTCCATCCAGGCGCGGGTGGACTCCATCCTAGCGTCCCACAACAACCAGCAGGTGTCGCTGCAGGAGCTGATCGGCGACCGCACCGACGCGGACATGGCCCAGGCGGTGACCGATCTGCAGATGTCGCAGTTCTCGATCCAGGCCTCGGCCCAGGTCATCAGCCAGCTGCAGTCCACGTCGCTGCTGAACCTGCTTCGCTTCTAGGGCCGGATCGGGCCTAGGCGGCGAACACCCGCGCGCGGTCGGCGTCGATGGTCACCCGCACCTGATCCCCCACCGCCGGAACCCCGCCGTGCAGCCGGAGCCGCGCGGTCTGGCCGGCGGCGACCACCGTCACCTCATGAAAGCCGCCGCCGAAGGCGGTGGAGACGATCTCGGCCGGGGCGCCCTCCAGCCACAGGCGCAGACCCTCGGGCCGCACCATGACGGTCCCGGCGCCGTCGGGCAGACCGGGCGCGGGCAGATCCCCGAAGACGGTCTCGGCCACGCCGTTCGCAATGCGGGCGGGCAAGGCGTTCGCCTCGCCCAACAGGCGCGCCGCCGCCATGGAGGTGGGGTTCAGGTAGCAGTCGCCCGGATCGCCTGCCCGAAGGATGCGGCCTTCGCTCATCAGCACCAGATCGTCGGCCATGAGCAGGGCCTCCTCGGCGTCGTGGGTGACCACCAGCACGGCGGCGCCCGCGGCGCGCAGGGCCGCCATCAGGGTCTCGCGCACCTCGCTCTTGAGATGGCTGTCCAATCCCGAGAACGGCTCGTCCAGCAGCACGGCGGCGGGCTCGCGCGCGAGGGCACGGGCCAGGGCCACACGCTGCTGCTCGCCGCCCGACAGCATGTGCGGCCAGGCCTCGGCGCGGGCGGCCAGCCGGACCTTCTCCAGCAGGGCCAGGGCGCGCGCCTTGCGTTCCTTGCGCGGCAGATGCTTCAGGCCGAAGGCCACATTGTCCAGCACGCTCAGGTGGGGGAACAGGGCGTAGTCCTGGAACACCAGCCCCACGCCGCGCTGTTCGGGCGGCACATGGACGCCGGGTCCGGACAGCACGGCGTCGTCCGCCTCGATGCAGCCGTCGTCCACCGGCTCCAGGCCCGCCATCAGGCGCAGCAGGGTGGACTTGCCGCAGCCCGACGGACCCAGCAGGCAGGTGATCCGGCCGGGATGCAGATCCAGATCCGCCGCCGCCACCGCCGTCTTGGCGCCGTAACGCCGCGTGACGCCGCGCGCCGTGATGACGGGCCGGGTCAGCGTCTGCGGGGTTTTCACATGCATGTTCACGTCATGGCTCGGCTTCAGGCGTCGGCGCCGGGGCGGGAGGCGGCGACCTTCCGCGACAGCCATATCACCGCCGGCAGGGCGATGAGAACGATCATCAGGGACGGCCACCCCGCCTGCGACAGGCGCTCGTCCCGGGCGTAGTTGTCGGCCAACACCGCCAGGGTGTCGAAATTGAAGGGCCGCAGGATCAGGGTGGCGGGCAGTTCCTTCAGCACGTCGATGAAGACCACCAGGGCGGCGGTCAGCAGGGCGCCCCAGGCCACCGGGATCTGCACTGCGGCCGCGGCGCCCGCCTCGGTGCGGCCCAGACCGCGCGCGGCCCAGACCATGTTCGGCGTCACCTTGGAGAGGCCGGAGTCGATGGGCTCCAGCGCCGCCGCCATCAGCCGGGCGGCGTAGGCGTAGATCAGCAGCACCAGGCCCATGCCGAAGCCGGACGCCGCGCCGGGGAAGATGCGCCAGATCACCGCCGCCGGGGCCAGAAGGCCGATGGCCATGACCGCGCCCGGCGTCGCATAGCCCAGGCTGGCGACCCGCGCGGCCAGCGGCATGGTCCGCGCGCCCAGGGCCAGGGCGCCGGCCAGCAGGACGGTGACCACCGCCCCGATCCCGCCCATGCTCACGGTGTGCAGGGCGGCCCGTTGCAGGCGGGGCCACTCGGGCGTGATGTCCAGCGACGACCAGGCCAGCCATCCGGCGGGCAGCAACAGGCCGAAGGTCAGCAGCGCCAGGCAGAAGGCGGTCGCGCCCCACGCCTTGACCCCGCTCAGGGCCGTGGTGGGCAGGGGCCGCCAGCGGGCGTTGGGGCTCTCGAAGCCGCGTCCCTTGCGGCCCCAGCGCTCCAGCCACATCAGCAGCGCCGCCGCGCCCATCAGCGGCAGGGCGAACTGGGCCGCCGAGGCGGTGGAGCCATAGACCGACCAGGCCCGCACCACGCCGGTGGTCAGGGTCTGGACCGCCAGGAACTGCACGGCGCCGTAGTCGGCCAGGGTCTCCATCACCGCCAGCGCCATGCCCGCCGCCAGCGCCGGCCGGGCCAGCGGCAGGGCTACGCGCAGGAAGGCGCCGCGCGAGGTGGCGCCCAGGGTCCGCGCCGCCTCCAGCGCATGGACCGACTGGTTCACGAAGGCCGCCCGGGTGGCCAGATAGACATAGGGGTAGAAGGCGCAGCTCAATACAAAGGCCGCGCCGTACAGGGTCCGCATCTCGAAGGGCAGGTCGAAGCCCAGGGCGGGCCGCATCCACATGCGCAGATCGCCCGCCACGTCGAACAGGTCGGCGTAGGCGTAGGCCACCGCGAAAGCGGGGGCGGCCAGTGGCAGGGCCAGGGCCCAGGCGAACAGGTTCCGGCCGGGAAACCGATGCATCACCACCAGCCAGGCGGCGATGGAGCCGCTCACCCCGGTCAGCACCGCCACCATCAGGGCCAGGGCCGCCGAGGTCAGGGCGTAGCGGGTCACGTCCCGGGCCGCGATGTCCGCCCCCCCGCCCGACAGGGCCGCCGCCACCACCCCGATCAGCGGCAGGATCGCCGTGATCGCGGCCAGCAGGGCCAGCACCCTCAGGGGGGTCAGGCGAAACGACGAAAGCCCGCCCCGTCGTGCGACCGGGCGGGCGTCCATGGTCTGCGGTGCAGGCAGGGGGCTTATCGCCAGCCCGCTTCGCTCATCAGGCTCTGGGCCTGGGCCTGGTTCGGGCCGTAGCTCGAGACGGGCATCGGGTGGGCGTCAAAGTCCGCATAGGCGTCCACCGGCGCGGGCGCGGGCACGTTCGGGCTGGCCGGGAACTCGTTGTTGTACTGCGACACAAGCGTCTGGGACTCGGCCGAGGCGAGGAATTCCAGCAGGCGCACCGCGTTTTCGCGGTTCGGCGCATTGGCCGCCACCCCGCCGCCGGAGATGTTCACATGGCTGCCCTGGCCGTCCAGGCTGGGGAAGCCCAGCTTGACCGTCTCGGTGAGGGCGCGATCGCCCTCGTCGTCGCCCGAGGCCATGCGGATATAGTAGTAGCTGTTGGTCAGGGCGATGTCGCAGACCCCGGCCGCGACGGCGCGGATCTGATCGCGGTCGCCGCCTTCGGGTTGGCGCGCCATATTGGCCACGATGCCCTCGACCCAGTCGCGGGTCTTGTCCACGCCCCAGGCCTCGATCAGGGCGCCGACCAAAGACAGGTTGTAGACGTTATCGCCCGAACGGACGCACAGCCGACCCCGGAATCGCGGCGAGGCCAGCTCTTCATAGGTGTCGATCTCGTCGGGGCTGACGGTTTCGGAATTATAGGCCACCACGCGGGCGCGGCGGGAGAAGCCGAACCACTCGCCGCCCGAGGCGCGCAGGTTCTCGGGGATGGCCTCGTTCAGGGTTTCCGACTCGGCCGCCTGGAACAGGCCCGCGTTCTGTGCCCGCCACAGGGCGCCGGCGTCGGCGCTGACGAAGACGTCGGCGGGGCTGTTGGCGCCCTCGCTCTGCATGCGGGCGATCAGCTGGTCGGCGTTGCCCTCGATGCGGTTGACCCGGATGCCGGTCTCTTCGGTGAACCGTTCGTACAGCGCCAGGTCCGCGTCGTAGTGGCGGGCGGTGTAGAGGTTCACCTCGCCGGAGCCGCTCTCGGCGGCCTGATTATTCTGGCCGCAGGCGGCCAGGGCGGCGGCGCCGGCGACGGCGGCGATCAGGGACAGGCGAAGGCGCATGGGGGACTCCTAAAGGGCTGTGCAGGCGTCCTAGAGGCATTGCGAATAAATCGCAAGAAGCGTTCGGCGGCCTGTGCGGCTGTGACTGAACGGAAACAGACGCCGAAACGTTAGGCGTCCACGCAGCGACGCCATCTAGGCGATGCGCGGGGGCAGGATATGATGCGCGCATGAAGGCAGCGGAATTCCAGATCGATTCGGGCGGCAAGGGCGCCGTGCTGCGCCTGTCCGGGGACTGGACGACCACAGGCCTGCGCCGCCTGCCGCAGCGGCTGAACCGCGCCCTGGACGGCGTCACCGTGGACCGCGTCGACATCAGCGACATGGACGGCTTCGACACCGCCGGCGCCCTGGTGCTGGTGCAGGCTCTGGACGTTCCGGTCCCGGAGAAGACCTGGAAGAGCAACCCCGGAGCCGGCCGCATCTACGCCTTGGTGGAAAGGCTGGAACGCGGCACGGCCGAGACGCCGAAGCGTCCGGACGCCATCATCCGCACCTTCTCCAAGATCGGCCAGGGCGTTTATGACGTTCTGAGCGAGGCCATGCAGACCATGGCCTTTCTGGGCCGGCTGGTCCTGGCTCTGGGCAGCACCCTCAAGAATCCTGGCCGCATCCGCTGGGCCGCATGGGTCACCCATGTGGAACGTGCGGGGCTGGACGCCATCCCCATCGTCATCGCCACCAATTTCTTCATCGGCGCGGTGATCGCCTTCATCGGCGCGGACCTGCTGCAGCAGTTCGGGGCCCAGGTGTTCGCGGTCGAGCTGATCGGCATCTCGGTCTTCCGCGAGTTCGCGGTGGTCATCACCGCCGTGCTGCTGGCCGGCCGCTCGTCCTCGTCCTTCGCCGCCGAGATCGGCTCCATGAAGATGAACCAGGAGATCGACGCCATGAAGGTGATGGGCGTGGATCCGTTCCAGGCCCTGGTGATCCCACGCCTGGCAGCCCTGCTGCTCATGCTGCCGCTGCTGACCTTCATCGCCGTGATCGCCGGCATGTTGGGGGGGATGCTGGTCACCTGGAGTCAGCTGAACCTGGGGCCCAATTTCTTCATCCTGCGCATTGAACAGAACGTGGGCGTCGAGCACCTGTGGGTGGGCCTGTCCAAGGCGCCGGTCTTCGCCATCGTCGTGGCGGCCATCGGTTGTCGTCAAGGCATGGCGGTGTCCGGGGATGTGGAGTCCCTCGGACGGCGCGTCACCGCAGCGGTGGTGCAGGCCATCTTCGCCATCATCTTCCTGGATGCGCTTTTCGCCCTGCTGTTCATGGAGATGGGCGTATGACCGGGCGTTCCGAATTCGTCATCGAGGTCGAGGGCCTGCTCACCGCCTTCGGCGACCGGGTCATCCATCAGGATCTGGACCTGACCCTAGAGCGCGGCGAGGTGCTGGGCGTGGTCGGTGGCTCGGGCAGCGGCAAGACCGTGTTGCTGAACACCGTACTCGGCCTGAAGACGGCGGACGGCGGCACGGTGCGCCTGTTCGGCAAGGACGTCTCCGAGATGACCAAGGAAGAGCATGCCGAGGCCGAGCGCCGGTCCGGCGTCCTGTTCCAGCAGGGCGCGCTGTTTTCAGCCCTGACAGTGATCGAGAATGTCTCATCGCCCCTGATCGAGCACACCAGGCTGTCGCGCGACACCATCCGCGAACTGGCCGAGCTGAAGATCGCCATGGTCGGTCTGGGGCCAGAAAGCCATCACCTGAAGCCGGCCGAACTGTCCGGAGGCATGAAGAAGCGCGCCGGCCTGGCCCGCGCCCTGGCCCTGGACCCGGAGCTGCTGTTCCTGGACGAGCCCACGGCGGGTCTGGACCCAATCGGGGCGGCGGCCTTCGACGAACTGATCCGCACGTTGTCGGATGACCTGCATCTCAGCATTTTCATGATCACCCACGACCTCGATAGCCTGTACGCGGTGTGCGACAATGTCGCCGTGCTGGCCGACAAAAAGGTGGTCGAGAAGGCCCCGGTCCAGGAGCTTGAGAAGTCAGACCATCCCTGGATCCAGGAATATTTCCTCGGCCCGCGCGGACGCGCCGCGGCCCGAGCGGCATGAGACCCGTCAGGAGGACGGATTAGGCATGGAAAGAGACGCACATTACGCCGCTGTCGGCATGGTCACGGTCGCGATCGTCGCGGCCCTGGCCGTGTTCGTCATCTGGCTGGCCCGTTTCCAGTTCGCCGAGGAGTACGACCTTTACGACATCGTCTTCTACGGTCCCGTGCGCGGGCTTCAGGAGGGCGGAGAGGTCCACTTCAACGGCATCCGCGTGGGCGAGGTGTCTGATCTGGCCCTCGACCCGGACCAGCCCGACCAGGTGGTGGCCCGCGTCCGCGTGGACGGCGGCACGCCCATCCGGGTCAGCTCCCGCGCCCAGCTGGAGCCCCAGGGCATCACCGGCCTGAACTATATCCAGGTCACGGCCGGGGAAGCTGAAAGCGCCCTGCTGAAGGCCCAGTACGATGACGATGTGGTGCCGGTGATCCAGAGCCAGCCCAGCCCCATCGCCGAGCTGCTGCAGGGCGGCGGCACCGTGCTGGCCGAGGCGGTGGACGCGCTGAACCGCATCAACCGGGTGCTGTCGGACGACAACATCCGCTCATTCTCCACCAGCCTGAGCAACATCGAGGAGGTCTCCACCGAACTGGAGGCCCGGCGCGGCATGCTGCGTGAGATGGAGGAGGCGCTGGCCGGCGCCAACCGCGCCATGGCCGAATACGAGGCCCTGGGCGCCAGCGCCCGCCAGCTGGTGGAGGGCGACGGCGCCCGCGCCATCGCCAGCATCGAGCGCGCCGCAGCCCAGGCCGAGGCGGCCATGAGCACCCTGAACGACACGACCGAGGGCCTGCAGGGGCCGGTCAACGACTTCGCCACCAACGGCCTGCCGCGCTTCGCCATCGCCATCCAGAGCCTGGAGGAGGCGGCGGACTCGCTGGAGCGCCTGGTGGATGAAGTGCGCTCCAGCCCGCGCGACTTCATCGGCCGCCCGGAATCCATCGAACTCGAGGTCGAACAATGAACCGAGCCCTCATCCTGAAACGTGTGGCCGTGATCGCGGCCGCCGCGGGTCTGACCGCCGGTTGCGCCCTGTTGTCCACGCCAGACCCGGTGCAGATGTACCGCTTCGGCGCGTCCGAGGCCGGGATGCAGGCGGCCCCGCCCGCGCCGACGGGCGCGCTTCGCCCTGTCTCAATGCGGCGGATCGAGTTCTCAGAGGCCGCGCGCGGCGACCGCATCCTGGCCATCACCGGGACCGAGGCCGCCTACCTCGGGGGCGCCCGCTGGGTCAGCCCGGCGGACCAGTTGTTCACCGAGGCCCTCCTCGGCGCCTTCTCGGACCAGAGCCGCAACACCCGCCTGATCGGGCCGCGCGAGTTCAGCCGCTCGGCCCTGTCACTGGACATCGACGTGCGGTCGTTCGAGGCGCGCTACGCCTACGAAGGGGCCGTGCCCGTGGCCCACATCGTGGCCCGCGCCCGCCTCCTGCAGTTCCCGGACCGGGAGGTGGTGGACGAGCGTCTGTTCAACGTGAGTGTTCCGGCGTCGGACAACCGCGTCTCGGCCATTGTCGCCGCCTTTGACGCGGCGAGCGCCGATGTCAGCGCCCAGATCGTCGACTGGACCGACGCGGCGGCGGCCAATACGCCTGTGCCTGAGAGCAACTAGGCGCCCAAGGCCTGCGGCGTCATGCGCTGAAGCAGCGCTCCGCCCTGGCCCACTGCGGCCAGGCGGCTTGAGACGTGGCCCAGGATATTGGCGGCGTAGACCTCGTAAAGGGCGATCTTGCCGTTCAGCCAGGCGGGATCGCCTTCGCCGGCATCCAGCCGGGCTTTGGCGGCCAGGGCCCCCTTGGCCAGCATCCAGCCGCCGATGACGTCCCCCATCAGACGCAGATAGGCGTCCGCCGCCGCCAGCACGTCCGCCGCGCCGTCCGCCTCGCCCTTGCGGTCGATCAGCCACAGGGTGGCGTCCTCCACCGCCGTGATCGCCGTGGAGAAGCGCTCGACGGGCTTGCCCTCGAACAACCCTGCCATGGCGGTCAGGGTTTCGAGCATGTCGGCGATCACGGCGCGGGCGGCCTCGCCTCCGTCCATGGACAGCTTGCGGCCCACCAGATCCATGGCCTGGACGCCGTTGGTGCCTTCGTAGATCGGGGCGATGCGGGCGTCGCGGTAATGCTGGGCTGCGCCGGTCTCCTCGATGAAGCCCATGCCGCCGTGAACTTGAACGCCCATGGAGGCGACCTCGACCCCCATGTCGGTGGACCAGGCCTTGGCGATGGGGGTGAACAGATCCTCGCGCGCCTTCCACTTGCGGCGGTCTTCCTCGGTTTCTGCGTGGCGGGCCAGGTCGGCGGCGACGCCGGTGGACAGGCAGATGCCGCGGGCCGCCTCGATCCGGGCCTTCATGACCGAGAGCATGCGGCGCACGTCGGGATGGTCGAAGATCGGGGCGTTGTGCTCGCCGGTCCAGACGCTGCGGCCCTGACGGCGGTCCAGCGCATAGGCCAGGGCGGCCTGATAAGCCCGCTCGGCGATGCCGACGCCCTCGACCCCTACGGCCAGGCGCGCGGCGTTCATCATGGTGAACATATGCGACAGGCCCTGATTGGGTTCGCCCACCAGTTCGGCGGTGGCGCCCTCATAGCTCATGACGCAGGTGGGCGAGGCGTGGATGCCCAGCTTGTGCTCGACGCCCACGGGGCGGAAGGCGTTGCGCTCGCCCAGCGAGCCGTCGTCCTTGAGCAGGTATTTGGACGCCAGGAACAGGCTGATGCCCTTGGGACCGGCGGGGGCGTCGGGAAGGCGGGCCAGCACCAGGTGCACGATGTTGTCGGTGGCGTCGTGGTCGCCCCAGGTGATGAAGATCTTCTGGCCGTTCAGGGCGTAGGTCCCGTCGCCGTTCGGCGTGGCGGTGGCGGTCAGTGATCCCAGGTCGGTGCCCGCCTGGGGCTCGGTCAGCACCATGGCGCCGGTCCATTCGCCGGACACGAGTTTCGACAGCCAGGTGTCCTTCTGCGCGTCGGTCCCGTGCTCCTGCAGCGCCTCGATGGCCGCCAGCGAGAGCATGGGGCACAGGCCGAAGGCCATGTTGGCCGCGTGCACCGTCTCGAACGCCGCAAGCTCCAGCGCCTTGGGCAGGCCCTGGCCCCCATGGGCGGGATCGGCGGACAGGCCGGTCCAGCCGCCGGCCGCGAACTGGCGATAGGCGTCGGCGAAGCCGGGCGCGGCTGTGACCGAGCCCTCGGCGTAGACCGAGCCCTTCTGGTCGCCCACCCGGTTCAGGGGCGCGAGCACCTGCTCCGAAAACTGGCCCGCGGCGTCCAGCACCGCGCTCATCAGATCGGCGTCATAGTCGGGAAAGGCGCCGGTGGCGGCGACGTCGTCGATGCCGGCGATGGCCTCGAGGGCGAAGGCCAGATCACGAACGGGGGCGCGGAAGGTCATGGGTCGTTCCTGAAGCGGTGCGTTTTCTTTCGCTTCTGATTGAGGGATGCGGGGCGCATGCGCAAGATCACGCAGGGTCAAGCCGGCGAGGATGCATCGCGCATCTTGGCGAACGGCGCCGGTCGGGTCACTGTGGGCGTCACCATACAGGAGGGACGCCATGATCCAGACCCGCAGCCGTTATTCCGCCGTGTCCATGGCCCTGCACTGGGTCATCGCCGTTCTGGTGATCGGCCAGGTGCTGTTGATCTCGGCGGCGGATCAGGAAGGGCCCAATGCGGGCCTGTGGATGGCGACCCACAAGGCCAACGGCATGTCGATCCTGCTGCTGACGCTGTTCCGCCTCGGCTGGCGGGTGAAGCATCCGGCGATCCCCCTGCCCGAAGGGACTCCGCGCTGGCAGAAGCTGGCGGCGCGCACGACGCACATCCTGTTCTATGTGGTGCTGCTGGTGATGCCCCTGACCGGATGGCTGGCGTCCTCGGCGGCGGGTCGGGCGCTGGAGTGGTACGGCCTGTTCAACTGGCCCCTGCTGCCTGTCGGCGGCGGACGCGAGACGGCCGGGCTGATGATGGCGATCCACGAAGCGGTGGTGAAGTCGCTGTACATCCTCATCGCCCTGCACGTGGCCGGTGCGCTGAAGCACTACTTCATCGACAAGGACAATGTGCTGCAGCGCATGCTGCCCTTCCTGCGCCAGAGGGCGTAAGCTGAGGGGCATGACGCCCGAGGCCGAGATCCAGCACGCCGCCGTCGCCCTCAAGCGGGGCGAACTGGTGATTTTGCCGACAGAGACGGTCTATGGGCTGGCCGCCGACGCGGCCAACGGCGAGGCGGTGGCGCGCATCTTCGAGGCCAAGGGTCGGCCGCGCTTCAATCCCCTGATCGCCCATGTGGCCGACGCGGCGCAGGCCGAGCGGATCGCGGTGCTGGATGACCGGGCGCGGCGCCTCGCCGACGCCTTCTGGCCGGGGCCGTTGACCCTCGTGGCGCCGGTGCGGGACCGGGCTGCGGTCTGTGATCTGGCGCGGGCGGGTCTGGACACGGTGGCGGTGCGCGTGCCCGGCCACACCCGGGCGCGGGCGGTGATCGCAGCCTTCGGCGGCGCGGTGGTGGCGCCGTCCGCCAACCGCTCGGGACGGCCCAGCCCCACCACCTTCGATGACGCGGTCGAGGAGACGGGCGCCCATGCGGGCGCGGCCCTGGACGGCGGCCCCTGTGCGGTAGGTGTGGAGAGCACGGTTGTGGCGGTGATGGACGGCGCGCTCCGTTTGCTGCGCCCCGGCTCGGTGACGCGCGACGAGATCGAGGCCGTGGCCGGCCCCCTGTCTGAGGGCGGCGGAGAGGGGCATCGCTCGCCCGGACGGCTGGCCCTGCACTATGCGCCGGATGCGCCGGTGCGGCTGAATGCGGATCGGGCCGAGGCGGGCGAAATCCTGCTGGGCTTCGGCCCGGTGGGGCAGGGACGCTGGAGCCTGTCCGAGGCAGGCGATCTGCGCGAGACCGCCGCCAATCTGTTCCGCATGCTGCGCGAGGCCGACCGCGAGAAGCCCCGCGCCATCGCGGTGGCGCCCATTCCCGCGCACGGTCTGGGCGAGGCGGTCAACGATCGATTGAAAAGGGCGGCGGGTTTCGTGGGCTAGGCCCACAGTCCGCTGGGCCTGAGGCTGCATCGAACAGCTGATGGCGTTCTTCTTCAATCCCTCGGCAACAACCCGATCGTCCATGAGTTCAGGCGTGGGATTATCGATCTGAGGTTTCTGATGACGAGCGCCACCAACAAGCGGGATCTACGAACGGGGCGGTCGGTATGGGTCGACAGTCCAGGACTGGGCGTGCCCACAAGGCCTCTCAGGGCGGCGTTGTCGGTGGACGTAGCTGTGGTTGGGGCCGGGATCAGCGGGGCGTTCACGGCGCGTGAACTGGCCAGGGATCATTCGGTGGCCGTGCTGGACCGACGCGCGCCCCTGATGGGATCGACCATGGCGTCGACCGCTCTGTTGCAGTGGGAGATTGACCTGCCCTTGACGGCCTTGGGCGGCCGCATCGGGATAGCGAAGGCCCGGCGTGCCTATGCGCGGTCATGGTCGGCGGTCCAGGCGCTGAAACGGATTGTCGAGGACGATCGAATCCCCTGCGGATTGGCGGAGCGCCGCTCGCTCTATCTGGCTGGGGACGAATACGGTCATCGGGCGCTGAAGACCGAGGCCGAGGCGCGAGCGGCAATGGATCTGCCGTCGGAGTATTTGGACGGGCCTGCCCTGCGGGAAGGGTTCGGCATAGATCGCACCGGGGCGATCCTGTCGCAGGGCTCCGCCAGCGCCGATCCGGCCCGTTTGGCGGCGGGCTTGCTGCGGCGCGCGGCGGCCGACGGGGCGAGGATCTTCGCCCCCGTGGAGGTGACGGAGGTGCTGTCCGATCCCGACGGCGTGACCCTCGCCACTGACACCGGTCACGCGGTGCGGGCCCGTCACGTGGTGTTCTGCTGCGGTTATGAGTTCCCGAAGGGCGTGCCCACGCCGGGCGGCAAGGTGATCTCCACCTGGGCTCTGGCGTCGAAGCAGAGGGCGCGGTGTCCGGCATGGCTCCGGGACACCCTCGTGTGGGAGGCGTCCGATCCGTATCTTTATGTACGCATGGCCCGGGACGGACGCCTGATCGCGGGGGGCGAGGACGAGGAAGGGCCGGACAATCACGACGACCCGGACAAGGTGCGGCGCAAATGCGAACGCATCGCCCGAAAGCTGCACGACCTTTTGCCAGGCGTGGAATTCGATATCGACTACGCTTGGGGCGGGGCCTTCGGGGAAAGCGCCACCGGCCTGCCCTTGATCGGACCTGCGCCCGGCATGCCGCATACCCACGTGGTCATGGGTTTCGGCGGCAACGGCATCACCTATTCCGTCATCGCCTCGCAGGTGGTGGCCGCGGCGGTGCGGGGAGGATCGGATCCCGACGCGGATCTCTACGCCTTGACCTGATGGCTCGCGAGCTTCACCTGCGAACCATGAACACTCGCGTGAAGATCTGCGGCCTGACGACGCCAGAGACCCTGCGGGCGGCGGTGGACGCCGGTGCGGACTTCGTGGGGCTGGTGGCCTATCCGCGCAGTCCGCGCGCGGTGTCGCCCTTGCGGGCGGCGGCGCTTCTGGAAGAGGCGGGCATGGCGCGCGAACGACCCGTGAAGGTGGTGGTCGTCACCGTTAATCCGGACGACGCCCTGCTGAAGGGCATCGCCGACTGGATCGCGCCGAATTTCATCCAGCTGCATGGATCGGAGACGCCCGAGCGGGCCCAGCAGGTGCGGGCCATCACCGGCGCCGGGATCATCAAATGCATTCCGGTGTCCGGCCCGGCCGATCTGGAGGCGGCCTCCGTCTGGAGCGAGGCGGCGGACCATCTGATGTTCGACGCGCGCACGCCGGAGGGCTCCAGCTTGCCCGGCGGCATGGGCCTGTCGTTCGACTGGACGATGCTGAAAGGGCGCGCGTTCGCCCGGCCGTGGTTCCTGGCGGGCGGTCTGAACCCGGACAATGTGGCGCAGGCTCTGGGCGCATCCGGCGCGCCCATGGTCGACGTATCTTCTGGCGTGGAAAGCGCGCCCGGTGTTAAGGAACCCGCCCTGATCGCGGCCTTCGTGGAGGCCGTGCGCGCAACCTCCCCACGTTGACGCTGGTGGCCCTGATGAATGCTCCTCTCTCGAACGCCCCCCTGACGAACGCTTACGCATGGCCCGACGACAAGGGCCGCTTCGGTCCCTACGGCGGGCAGTTCGTGGCCGAGACCCTGATGCCGCTGATCCACGAGCTGGACGCCGCCTATACGGCGACTAAGGCCGATCCCACATTCCAGGCGGAGCTGGACGGGTTCCTGACCCACTATGTGGGCCGGGCCAGCCCCCTGTATTTCGCCGAGCGGCTGACCGACCATTTCGGCGGGGCCCGGGTCTGGCTGAAGCGCGAGGACCTGAATCACACCGGCGCGCACAAGATCAACAACTGCATGGGCCAGATCCTGCTGGCCCGACGCATGGGCAAGACCCGCATCATCGCCGAGACCGGCGCGGGCCAGCACGGGGTCGCCTCGGCCACCGTGTGCGCACGCTTCGGCCTGCCCTGCACGGTCTATATGGGCGCGGTGGACGTGGAGCGGCAGCAGCCCAACGTGTTCCGCATGAAGCTGATGGGGGCCGAGGTCACGCCGGTGACGGCGGGCGCGGCGACCCTGAAGGACGCCATGAACGAGGCCATGCGCGACTGGGTGACCAACGTCGAGGACACCTATTACATCATCGGGACGGCGGCGGGGCCGCACCCCTATCCGGCCATGGTGCGCGATTTCCAGAGCGTGATCGGGCGCGAGATCAAGGTCCAGTCCATGGACCAGATCGGCCGTCTGCCCGACGCCGTGGTGGCCTGCATCGGCGGGGGCTCCAACGCCATCGGCGCGTTCCATCCGTTCGTCGATGACGAGGGCGTGCGCCTGATCGGGGTCGAGGCCGCGGGCCACGGCCTGGACACGCCGGACCACGCCGCCAGCCTGAAGGGCGGACGCCCCGGGGTGCTGCACGGCAACCGCACCTATCTGCTGCAGGACCCGGACGGCCAGATCGTCGAGGGGCACTCCATCTCGGCAGGGTTGGACTATCCCGGCATCGGACCCGAGCATGCCTGGCTGCACGATATCGGGCGGGCCGAGTATCTATCGGCCACCGATGAGGAGGCGCTGGAGGCGTTCCAGCTGTGCTCCAAGCTGGAAGGCATCATCCCTGCGCTGGAACCTTCGCACGCACTGGCCCGGGTCGCCGAAGTGGCGAAGGCGGTTGGCAAGGACGGCGATATCGTGTTGCTGATGTCGGGAAGGGGCGACAAGGACATCTTCACCGTCGCCAAGCACCTGGGAGTGAATCTGTAATGCGTCTGGCCCTGATCGCTGGTATGGCGGCCCTCGTCGCCCTGCCTGCCCACGCCCGCCAGGATGCGGCCGTCGGCGACGAGACCATCAGTCTGATCCTGCCGGTGGTCGAGGGCGCCCGCGCCGCTCCGGATTGCGGCGGCCTGTACGGCCTGGCCGGCCGGGCCCAGTGCATGACCGCGCCTCTGACCGAGATCGGAGCGCTGGCGGAGCTGTATGTCGGGGCTCTGTCCCAGACCGGCTGGCGCACCTCGGGAGGCGGGCCGAACCAGGTTCTGTTCCAGCGCGTGCGCTCGAGCGGCGGCTGCGACATCCTGGAGATGATCACCTTCTACGATGTGGAGCTGGCGGAGGAGGCCTTGGCCACGGCGCCGGGTTATCTGGGCTTCGCGCTTCACACGGGCGGCGACTGCCTGCCGATTCCGGCCGAGGGCGAGACGCCTCCGCAATGACCACCGCGCGTATCGACGCCCGTTTCGCGGCGCTGAAGACCGAGGGCCGGGCCGGGTTCGTGGCCTATGTGATGGCGGGTGATCCCACGCGGGATCAGGCGCTGGAGATTCTGCGCGGCCTGCCCGGCGCGGGCGCGGACATCATCGAACTGGGCTTTCCGTTTTCCGATCCCATGGCTGAGGGACCGCCGATCCAGCGCGCGGCGCAGCGGGGCCTGAAGGCCGGGCTGACGCTTCAGGGCACGCTGGATCTGGCGGCGGACTTCCGCAAGGGCGACGACGCCACCCCGGTGATCCTGATGGGCTATCTGAACCCCATCGAGAGCATGGGCCATGAGGCCTTCGCCCGCGCCGCCAATGCGGCGGGCATCGACGGCCTGATCGTGGTGGACTGCCCGCCCGAGGAAGCCGGTCCCCTGACCGACGCCCTGGACGCCGAAGGCCTGTCGCTGATCCGCCTGGCCACGCCGACGTCCGACGACGAACGGCTGAAGATCGTGGTCTCGCGCACCTCGGGTTTTGTCTATTACGTTTCGGTGGCGGGCGTGACCGGGGTGAAGGAGGCGCAGACCGCTTCCGTGGCCCCGGCGGTGGAGCGAGTGCGCAAGGCCTCGGGCCTGCCCGTGGCCGTGGGCTTCGGGGTCAAGACGCCCGAGCGCGCCGCCGAGATCGCCAGGGTAGCCGATGCTGTGGTGGCCGGGTCGGTGCTGGTGGACGAGGTGGCCGCCGCGCTGGACGCGAACGAACCGACTGCGTCGCGCGTTCTGGCCAAGGTGAAGGCGCTGTCGGACGCGGTCCGGGGTGCGCGCGTCGCGGAAACCGTCTAAAGGCCCCCGCATGATCGACAAGACCAATCCCCCTCGCCAAGGCTGGCTGTCCCGTTTCGCGCCGGGCGTACGCAAGATCGTGGGCCGCCGCGACACCCCTGACAATCTGTGGGTCAAGGATCCCGATTCCGGCGAGATGCTGTATCGCCCGGACCTGGAGACGGCGCTGTGGGTCACGCCCTCGGGCCGGCACATGCGCATCGGGGCCGAGGCGCGCCTGCGCTACACCTTCGACGACGGCGCCTGGGAAACGATCGACACCCCGGACGTGCCTGAGGATCCGCTGAAATTCTCGGACGGCAAGCCGTACCGCGAACGGTTGAACGCCGCGCGCAAGAAAGCCGGGGCCAAGGACGCCATGGCCATCGGCTTCGGCGAGATCGACGGGACCCCCGCCGTGGTCATCGTGCAGGACTTCGCCTTCATGGGCGGGTCGCTGGGCATGGCGGCGGGTGAGGCCTTCATCGCCGCGGCGCGCGAAGCCGTGAAGCGCGGCTGCCCCATGGTCTGTTTCACCGCCGCGGGCGGGGCGCGCATGCAGGAAGGCGCGCTGAGCCTGATGCAGATGGCGCGCACCACCCTGGCGATCCAGGAGCTGAAGGCCGCGCAACTGCCCTATGCGGTGGTGCTGACCGATCCGACCACGGGCGGGGTGACGGCGTCCTACGCCATGCTTGGCGACGTGCATCTGGCCGAGCCGGGGGCCCTGATCGGTTTCGCCGGACCGCGCGTGATCGAGACCACCATCCGCGAGAAGCTGCCCCCAGGCTTCCAGCGCTCCGAATATCTGCAGGAAAAGGGCATGGTGGACCGGGTGGTCAAACGCGCCGACCTGCCAAAGGAGTTGGGCGCCATCCTGTCGATGCTGATGGGCGGACGGCGGCGCGCGGCGTAAAAGCCCGGCCCATGGATCCCATTTCCCGACGCCTTCTCGAGCGACTGCCCCAGAAGATCGACCTGTCGCTGGACCGCATGAGGGCCCTGTGCGCAGCGCTGTGCGATCCGCAGGATCGGCTGCCAGCCGTGGTGCATGTGGCCGGGACCAACGGCAAGGGATCGACCGTGGCCTTCCTGCGCGCCATGGCCGAGGCGGCGGGGCTGAGGGTCCATGTCTACACCTCGCCCCACCTGGTGCGGTTCAATGAGCGCATCCGGCTGGCGGGCGACCTGATCGAAACCGATGCGCTGAATGCCCTTCTGGACCGGGTGGAGGCCACGGGCGTGCCCGTGACGGTGTTCGAGGCGACCACGGCGGCGGCGCTTCTGGCCATGGCCGAGACCCCCGCCGATCTGACCCTGATCGAGGTGGGGCTGGGCGGGCGGCTGGACGCCACCAATGTGATTGATCGGCCGCTGGTCAGCGTCATCGCCCCGGTGGATCTGGACCACGCCGAGTTTCTGGGGACCGACCGGGCCGTGATCGCAGGCGAGAAGGCGGGCATCCTCAAGCCCGGCGTCCCCGCCGTCATCGCCCGACAGGCCGAGGACGCCATGGCCGTGATCGAGGCCGAGGCCGCCCGGGTGGGCGCGCGCCTGACGGTCATGGGCCGAGACTTCGACGCCTGGCCCGAGCGGGGCGCCATGGCCTGGCAGGGCGAGGACCGGTTGCTGGACCTGCCCGCCCCGGCCCTTTACGGCGCGCACCAGATCGACAATGCAGCGCTGGCCGTCGCCGTGGCGCTGGAGCTGGATCTGCCCGAAGCCGCCATCGTGCGGGGCGTGGAGACAGCCCAATGGCCCGCCCGCATGCAGCGGCTGACTGAGGGGCGGTACGCCGAAGTCGCGCGCGAAGCTGACGCCGAGCTGTGGCTGGACGGGGGGCACAATCCCCATGCCGCCGCCGCCCTCGCCGACGCGCTGTCGCGCATGCAGGCCCGCGCGCCCCGGCCGCTGGCTCTGATCTGCGGCATGCTGGCCAACAAGGACGCGGGCGGCTTCTTCGAAGCGCTGGGCGACACCGGCGCCCATGTCTTCACCGTGCCGTTCGAGGGTGCGGCGGCCGATCCCGCCGCCCTGGCCGCCGTAGCCCACGGGCACGGCCTGGGCGCGACCCCCTGCGAGGGGCTGGACGCGGCGCTGGATCGGGCCGTGCGCTTCGGGGCCGGCCGTGTGGTGATCTGCGGATCACTGTATCTGGCCGGCGAGGTGTTGGGCGCCGACGACATCACCTGGCCGCGCTGAAGGAGCTTTCATGAGCCGCATCGCCATCCTGACCCCCGCGCCGAACGATCCGTCCTATGCGGGCCGCTGGCGCGCGGTGTTCGACCGTCTGGCGCCGTCCCTGCGGGAGGCGGGCCTGGAGCCGGTTCCGACGGCGTGGACCGAGCATGAGCGGGATGCGGCGGCTCTGGCCGGGTTTGATCTGGTGCTGCCGCTGATCGCCTGGGGCTATCACCGGGATCACCCACGCTGGCTGGCGGCGTGCGAGACCTGGCGCGCGGCGGGGGTTCCCGTGGCCAATCCCGCCGGGGTGCTGATCTGGAACTCGGACAAGCGGTATCTGGGGCGGTTGGCCGAGGCCGGGGCGCCCATCGTGCCGACCGTCTACGCCGAGGGCGTGACCCAGGATCACATTGAGGCCGCCTTCGCCGACTTCGACGCCGAGGCCCTGATCGTGAAGCCTGCGGTGTCAGGCGGGGCCTACCGCACCACCCGCCTGCGCCGGGGCGAGACCCTGACCGAGACGCCCCACGGCACGGCCATGATCCAGCCCTATCTGACGGGACTGGAGACCGAGGGCGAATTGTCGCTGCTGTTCTTCGGCGGCCGCTTCAGCCACGCCATCCGCAAGGTGCCGGCGGCGGGCGACTTCCGCAGCCAGCCGGACTTCGGCGGCCATGTGACGGCCGTCACCCCGCCGGACGCCGCCCTGGCCGTGGCCGAACGGGTGCTGTCCATCATCGGTGAGGATCTGCTGTACGCCCGCATCGATCTGGTGCCCGGGCCGGACGGGTCGCCCGTGCTGATCGAGGCCGAACTGATCGAGCCCGACTTCTACCTGGGGTTCGATCCCGAGCGCGGCGCGGGCTTCGCGCGGGCGGTGTGCGCGCGGCTGACCCCCTGAGCGGGTTCAGCCCGGGACGAGCGAAAAACTGATCCCGTCAGGCGCGCCTGGGCGCGTTCGGCGAGATGCTCCGGGGCTGCCTAGACGTCTTCGCCGAGGGGCGTGTCGGCGGCCTTGCGGCGCGGGGCGCGACGGCGCGGGGCCGGCTTGTCCTCGGCCGAAGTCTCGGAGGCCGAGTCGCCCGCAGGCTGCGGCGTGGCGCGGGTCAGGAAGCCCGGCAGGCTGGATTCGATTTCGGACGAACCCTCGTTCTCGTCCCCGCCGCTGCGCGGACGACGCGCACGGCGCGGGCGATCCTGCGGCTCGGAGGTGTCGCCGCCCGAGGCGGGTGTCTCCTGGCTGGAGGCCGCATTCTCGTCGCGGGCCTGGTCGGCCTGGGCGGCGCCGCCTTCGGATTCGTCACGCTCATACGGACCGCGGCGGCCGTCGCGACGGCGCTCCCAGCGCTCACGGCGGGTTTCCCGGCGACCGTTCGCGTCACCGTCGCTGTCAGCCTGATTCTGGGCGGCGTCCTGCCCTTGATTCGGCTGCTGCGGGGCCTGCTGGGCGTTCTGCTGCGGCTGAGCCTGGCGGTCGGCGGCCTGCTGGGCGGCGGCGAAAGCCGCGGCCTGGGCGCCGGATTCATCCTCGAAGTCGATGTCGAACCCTTGGCCGATCTGCTCTCGCTGGGCGATCTCCTGGAAGGAGCGCTGAGGCTGAAGCGCGCGCAGGACGCGGAAATAGTGCTCGGCGTGCTGGAGATAGTTCTCCGCCAGCACCCGGTCGCTGGACGAGGACGCGTCGCGGGCGAGTTGCTGATACCGCTCATAGACGGTCTGGGCGTTGCCGCGCACCTTGATGTTCTCGGGCCCTTGCGAGTCCCAGGAACGGTTCGGGTTGGCGCTGTTGCCCTGATTGCCGCCGGGCTTTCTGTTGCGCCCGCGTTGGCGCTTCATGCCCTTGAAATCTCTCATAGACGTTACCGTGCTTGGGGCGAGTCGCCGCCTGGGGCGGTGGGACGTTCGCCGGAAATGGGTCTGATCCTGCCGGCCGGGGCCGATCCCCGGCGTCCGATGCTCGGAAAACCGTTCGCCGCCCTTCGTGTCACGACGCGCGGGAAAACCCGTGAGCCGTCACGAAATCCAGTCGTCAATCGTCGGGCCGGTCCCGAAGCGATGCGGATTGGTGGGAGACAAACCAAGACTTAGCGCGCGCCGCGCCGCTTTCCAAGAGGCTTTCGCGCAAAAGCGGTCAGTTCAGCGCCGTGCCCTCGTGCGGGTCCGGCCCGTTGGTGATGACGCGGTCGCGGCCGGCCAGATCCTTGACCACCTTCACGTCCTCGAAACCGGCGGTCTCGAACAGCGCCTTGACCGCCGCCGCCTGGTCCCAGCCGATCTCCACGGCGAAGATTCCGTCGGCCTTGAGAATGCGACGAATCTCGGGCGCCAGCAGGCGATAGGCGTCCAGTCCGTCCTCGCCGCCGTCCAGGGCCAGACGCGGGTCGTGGTCGCGCACCTCAGGGTCCAGGGTCTCGATGTCCTTGCTGGGGATATAGGGCGGATTGGACACCACCAGATCAAACGCTGCGTCGGACAGGCCCGCAGTCCAGTCGGTGCGCAGGAAGACGGCGCGAGTGTTCAGATCCAGGTTGGCGGCGTTCTCGCGGGCCACGGCCAGGGCCTCCTCGGATACCTCGGTGCCCAGCCCCCTGGCCGCAGGCCGCTCCGCCAGCACCGCCAGCAGGATGGCTCCGGACCCCACGCCCAGATCGGCCATTTCGAAGGCCCGGCCTTCGGGAAACGCCTTCAGGCACACGTCCAGCACCGCCTCGGTGTCGGGGCGGGGCGAGAGCACGTCGGGGGTGACCGACAGCATGATCTTCCAGAACCCCTTGCGGCCGAGGATGCGTGACACCGGCTCGCGCTTCAGGCGCCGCTCAACATAGTCCTCCATCCGCGCCAAGGCGTCCGGCTCCAGCGGCCGGTACGGGTCGGTCAGGATGTCGGTGCGCGACACCTCGGCGGCGGCTTCCAGCAAGAGGCGCGCGTCAATGGACGGGCTGTCGATGCGCGCGGCCTTCAGGCGGCCTTGCGCGCTCTTCCAGGCGGTCAACAGGGTGGGGGTCTCGGTCATGGGCGCTAGATGGCCTCGCACGCCGGACGGGGCAAGCGGGAACGGTGATCAGGCTTGGCCGTTCCCCGCTGATGGCGCGCCTCCCTCGTCCCGACACCCGTCTTCTGTCCGCCCTGTCCCGCTCCGGCGGCGAAGGCGGGCTATGGCGCTGGATCGCCGCAGGCGCCGGCGGCCTGGCGGCGGGCGCAGCGGGCGCGCACCTGCTGCACACGCGCGGCAACAAGCTGGTGCGCAATCTGGGTGTGGAGCCCGGCACGCGGCCGTTTGAGCCTGATGAGCCCGATCCCGGTCCCCATGACTACGAGGCGAAGGAGCCGGGCCGGGGCCGTCTCGCCGCCCATCCGGCGCATATCCCCCGCAAGGGCTGGACCGACATCATCTGGCGGGTGGGCGCCGCCTATCTGGGCGACCGGGTCGGATTCGTGGCCGGCGGGGTGACCTTCTTCATGATCCTGTCCCTGTTTCCCATGCTGGCGGCCTTTGTGACCATCTACGGCCTGTTCGCCGATCCCAGCGACGCCTGGGGGCGTTTGCAGTTTCTGTATTCCGTCCTGCCGGCCAACGTCGCGGAGTTCATCGGCGCCCAGATGCAGCGGCTGGCGGAGAATTCGACGGGCCAACTGACCTTCACCTTGATCTGGACCTTGGCCCTGTCCCTGTGGACCGCCAACAACGGGGTCAAGCATCTCTTCTATGGCCTCAACGTCGCTTACAGCGAGACCGAGAAGCGCAACTTCATCCGCTACAATCTGATCTGCATGGGCTTCACCGTATCGGCGCTGGTCTTCGTGCTGATGACCGCCGCCATGGTGATCGGCGTGCCCGTGGTGCTGGACCTGTTCGGCCTGCGGGAGGAATGGGCCTATCTCGCGCCCTTGCGGTGGCCGTTGTTGTTCGCGGGCTATGTGTCCGCCTTGGCCCTGATCTATCGCCTGGGGCCCTGCCGGTCGCGGGCGCGCTGGCGCTGGCTGACGCCGGGAGCCCTGACAGCCGCGACCCTCAGCGTCCTGACGTCCTTCGTGTTCAGCTGGTTCCTGGGCAACTTCGTGCGCACCGACACCTATGGTCCGCTGGCGGCCATGATGGCGTTCCTCTTGTGGACCTGGGTGACCGTTCAGATCATCCTGATGGGCGCCGAACTCAACGCCGAGATCGAGCACCAGACCGCGCTGGACACGACCACCGGCGATCCGGTTCCGCTGGGTGAACGGGGCGCCGTCATGGCCGACACCATCGGCGCCCGCCGTGGCCATCCGGCCGCCCTGGCCTTCACCCTGAAACACGCCGAAGCCTTATCCGATCGACTGATGCGTCGACGGAGGCATCAGCGGGATTAGGAGAACTCAGCCTCCAGATCGGCCAGACGCGCGGCCTGGTCCTCGCCGATCAGGGCGTCCAGGATCGCGTCGATGTCGCCCTCCAGGATCTGGGGCAGGCTGTGCAGCGTCAGGCCGATGCGGTGGTCTGTCACGCGGCCCTGCGGGAAATTGTAGGTGCGGATGCGCTCGGAGCGGTCGCCGGAGCCGACCTGCGATTTGCGGGCGTCCGACCGGGCCGTGTCCTTGGCCTGTCGCTGCATGTCGTACAGGCGCACGCGCAGGTTCTTCATGGCCTTGTCCCGGTTCACGTGCTGGGACTTTTCCGACGAGGTGACCACGATGCCGGTGGGCAGGTGGGTGATGCGCACGGCGGAGTCCGTCTTGTTGACGTGCTGGCCGCCCGAGCCCGAGGCCCGGTAGGTGTCGATGCGGATGTCCTTGTCGTGGATCTCGATCTCCACGTCCTCCACCTCGGGCAGCACGGCGACGGTGGCGGCCGAGGTGTGGATGCGGCCCCCGGCCTCCGTGGCGGGCACCCGCTGGACCCGGTGCACGCCGGATTCGAACTTCAGCCGCCCGAACACGCCGTCGCCGGAGATGGTGGCCACGATTTCCTTGTAGCCGCCGGCCTCGCCCTCGGAGGCGGAGTCCACCTCGACGCGCCATCCGCGCGTCTGGGCGTAGCGGGAGTACATGCGGAACAGGTCGCCGGCGAACAGGGCCGCCTCGTCGCCGCCGGTGCCGGCGCGCACTTCCAGCACGGCCGAGGCGTTCTCGTCGGCGTCGCGGGGCGCCAGCAACAGGGCCACCTGCCGCTCCAGTTCGGGCAGGGTGTCCTTCAGGGTCTCCAGCTCTTCGCCCGCCATGGCCGCCATCTCGGGATCGCGGGCCATGATCTCCAGGTCGGCCAGTTCCTGGCGTGCCTTCGAAAGGGCCTGGACCGCGTCGGCCACCGGCTTGATCTCGGCGTGCTCCTTGGACAGGCGCACGATTTCGGCGCCGTCCGCGGCCGCGCCCATGCGGGCCTCCACTTCATGGAAGCGGTCGAGCACCTGGTCGAGGCGGGCCTGGGGCAGTCGCAAGGATACGTCTCCGTCGGATCGGGAAGGGCGGTGTTTACGCCGTTCGGACGGCGCCTGTCGATGCGGGGGTCAGGCGTCCGGCCGGGTCTCGCGGAAGCTGTCCCGGGCCTCGAGCGCCGCCTGCAGCGCGACCAGGTTCGGTCGGCCCGTTCGCCAGTCAACCTCCGGGTGCCGGAAACCGATCCAGGTCACCGCCACCCCCGTGGTGATGACGCCCATGTCCAGGGGTTCGGCCCGGGGCGCCACGGCCTCAAGGGCGTCCAGACCCAGGGCCATGTTGCGGCCCCAGCGCTGGAGCCAAGACGGCGAACGCTCATGTTCAGGCCGGCGCTTCTCCAGCAGCAGCTTGACGCCCATCTCCAGCACCCCGTTGGCCAGGGTCTCCAGCCGCTTGACCTGCCAGCGCTCCGGCCCGTCGGTCGGCAACAGGTGCGGCCCGGAGCCGAGCGCGTCCAGATATTCGCAGATCACCGGGCTGTCGGTGATCGGCTCGCCGTCCCCGGCGATCAGCGCCGGGACCTGCACCAGCGGATTAGCCGCCAGCAGGGCGGGCGCGTCTCCATAGGGATCGGCGATGATCTCCTCGATGCGATCCGAAAGCCCCTTCTCCCGCGCCACGATGCGGCACTTGCGGGCGAAGGGCGAGGGCGTGGAGATGTAGAGCTTCATGGCGTGTTCCCTGGTGCAGGACGCCCTGCATAGCGCCTGGCGTGATGGCGGAACAGCCGGGTCCAGGGTTGACGCGCCCCGGCCCGGACGGGGCATAAGGATGGTGAAGCTTTCAACAGCGGAAACCGTTCATGCGCATCGCCTCAGCCCTCATGGCGTCCGCCATCGCCCTGGCCGCCTGCACCCCGGCGCTTCCGCCGCCGCCGCCGCTGCCGGATGCATCGGGCGGCGGGGGACGCATCCTGCCGGACTGGCGCGCCTCCATCACCGGCCAGGACCGCGACCGGCTGAACCGCATCGACGCGGCCTGGAGCCTGGCGCTGGAGCAGGCGCGCCGTCAGGAGGGGTCAGGCGATCTGGCCTCCACAGGGCGGCTGATCGACCCGAACGCCGCGCTCAGCAATGTGGCGCCGCCGGTGGGCGACTATCGCTGCCGCACCGTCAAGCTGGGATCGCAGGGCGGCGAGCAGGGCCTGGGCTATGTGGTCTACGGCTGGTTCGCCTGCCGGGTCGAGGAGACGCCCAACGGGCTGAAATTCATCAAGCTGACGGGGTCGCAGCGTCCGGCGGGCCTGCTGTTTCCCGAGAGCGATCGGCGCATGGTGTTCCTTGGCTCCATGGCCCTGGCCAGCGAGCCGCCCGCCAACTCCTATGGCCAGCGGCCCGAGCGGGACATGGTGGCGGTGCTGGAGCGGATCGAGCATAGGCGCTGGCGGCTGGTGATCCCGTGGCCGCAGTACGAATCCAATCTGGACCTGCTGGATCTGGTCCCGGCCTGAACCAGTGAGTCGGGGCCCACGCGACATCGCCGTCGTCGGCGCCGGGCCCTCGGGCCTGGCCGTCGCCCTGATGCTGGCGCGGCAGGGACGACGGGTGGTCGTCCATGAGCGCTTTGACGCGCCGCGCCCGGTGGGCGCGGGGTTCCTGCTGCAGCCCACGGGCCTGCATGTCCTGGACCATCTGGGCCTGACCGGCGCGGTGGAAGCTCTGGGCCAACCGGTGACGCGGCTGTTCGGCCGCGCGGCGCCGACCTACCGCACTGTTCTGGACGTGCGCTATGCCGACCTGAAGTGCCCGCGCGCGGCGCTGGGGGTGCACCGGGCGGCGCTGTTCGAGGTGCTGCACCGGGCCTGTCTGGACGAAGGCGTCGGTTTCGAGACCGGATTTGACGCGGTCGTTGCGGATGACGGCCGTCTGACCGACGCGGGGGGTCGGACAACGCCGCAATTTGATCTGATCATCGACGCCTCGGGCGCCCGGTCCCGCATCGCCGAAGGTCTGGAGGGGCCGCGTCGGCCGCTGAGCTTCGGGGCCCTGTGGGCGACCGTGCCCTGGGCCGATGGGGCGGGATTCGATGAAGGCGCGCTGGAGCAGGTCTACCGTCGGGCCGACACCATGATCGGGGTTCTGCCCAGCGGCCGCGGCCCCGGATCGGATCAGCGGCTGGCCACGGTGTTCTGGAGCCTGAAGGGGCAGGATTACGACGCCTGGCGCGCTGAGGGGCTGGATGCCTGGAAGGCGACCGTTCTGGGATTCTGGCCCGAGATGTATCCCCTGCTGGACGCCATCAAAACGCCGGAGGATTTGACCCTCGCGCGCTACGCCCACCGCACCATGAAACGGCCCTGCGGTGATCGGCTGGCGGTGATCGGCGACGCGGCCCACGCCACTAGCCCGCAACTGGGGCAGGGCGTGAACATGGGCCTGCTGGACGCCAGCGCCCTGGCCAAGGCGCTGGCGCGGACCGACAATCTGGACACAGCCCTGTCCGCCTACGCCGCCACACGGCGGTGGCACGTGCGGCTGTATCAAACGCTGAGCTGGGCCTTTACGCCCTTCTATCAGGCGGACGGATGGATGCTGCCCTGGGTGCGCGACCATGTGCTGGGGCGTGCGGCGGGACTGCCGATTGCGCCGCGTCTCCTTGCCGCCACCGTGTCGGGCCTGTTGCTGGATCCGCGCTGAGTCGGGTCAGAACTGGATATTGGCGCGATCACCCAGATCGGGCTGCTCGTGGGTCATGTTCGCCTTGGCGATTTCGAAGGCAAAGCGGACGGGACCGGCCTCGCTGATCCAGATCTGGGCGTCATCGAGCCGCATGCGCATGAGGGTCAGGCGGGGATCGTCCTTGCCCTCGGGGTACCAGGCGGCCACGACCGGGTTCCAGTAGCGCTCCATGCGCTCGCGGTCGAAATGCTCCTCGAGTTCGCCGCCCAGACAGGCGTAGATTTCGCGGTCCTTCGAGATCAGGCAGAACATGGCATGGTGGCCGCCGGAGCCGTTTACATCGCGCGTCAGATCGGTGTCGCGGTAGGTGAAGAACCACAACTCGCCAGCGTCGCGTTCGACAAAGGCGGTCATGGGCTGCATGTGCCGGGGCTCGCCGCCCGAGACGCCCAGCATGCCCACACGGGTGTCCTCGATCGCCTTGAACAGGCGGTCCTCGGCATCCTTGCGGTCAAGGTGTTCGGTCATGGTCGGCTCCTCTTGCAGGTGGAGCCCTGATAACCGGCGGCGGCGGCCGATGTTCCGGTCAGAAGCGGGGCCCGGCGGCGCTGGTGTCGAACCCGGCCAGGTTCACCAGATGGACGATCAGGAAGATGCAGACCACGATCCCCAGCAGCATCAGGGCGCGCCAGGGGATCATGCGCGGTCCCCGCATCAGGTCGGGCGGACGCGCTCCACGCCAGCCGCTGAATATGGTCAGCCCCAGCACAAGGGCTAGGATGATGAGGGTGGCGGGGGTGCTCATGACGACGGCCAGATGGCGTGCGCCGCGTCTGGCGACAAGTGCTGCTGAAAGATTACGACGGCCGTTAACCCTTTACGCCTCATTAACCGTATCACCGCAGGTATGAATCGGGCGGAGTGACTGTCCACAGGAACAACGCGGCGCCGCTAGATATTGGGGTTAACCATGCGTTTACACCCCGGATTTGGGCGAGTAGCGTCGTGGAAACGGGTCGGGAGACGAATCAGTGAGCGCAGCGGCGCCTTGGAGCGTCAAAGGGATTGAACCCAAGGCGCGTGAGATCGCCAAGGATCTGGCGCGCCGCTCGGGGATGACCCTGGGCGAGTGGCTCAACCAGATGATCCTGGATGACGAAGACGACGGGGTGACGCCCCTTCCGCGCCGGCATCAGGCCGCGCCGCGCGATGACAGGCGTTCACGTCTGCGGCGGCTCGACGACGCCTATGGCCGGGACGAGACCCTGGACCGCGTCGCCGCCTCTGTTGAAATGATCGCCGAGCGGCTGGAAGCCTCCGAGCGGCGCTCGACAACCGCCATCACCGGAGTGGATCAGGCGGTCAGTGGTCTGGTCCATCGCCTGGACAACGTCGACGAGCAGTTCAGGACGCACGGTCGCCGCATCGACGACATCGCCGAGGAGCTGCGCGAGGGCCATCGCCGCTTGCGCCGCTTCGAGACCGACACCGGCCCCCAGACCACAGAGGCCTTCAAGAAGGTCGAGACGGCGCTGGGAACCCTGGCGGGCCGCTTCTATGACCTGGAAGAGCGCCAGCGCACAGGCTTCATCGAGCTGCGCGGGCGGGCGGACAAGGCCGAGGACGCGGTGTCGCGCGTGTCCGGCTCCGAGATTCTCAGCCAGGTGGGCGCCCGGCTGGATGCGGCCCAGTCGCGCACCACCGACGCCCTGCGCGCGCTGGAGCAGTCCTTCGCCGGGCTGGACCAGCGCATGCGCGCCGCCGAGAGCAAGCCCCGGACCGATGGGCCCAGCGACGCCGCGCGCTTCGAGAAGCTGGCCGAGACCCTGAGTCGCCAGGTGGAGACCAACCGCGCCGAGATGATGCGGCGGCTGGACTCGGCGGCGGCGGAAGGGCGCATCGACAAGATCGAGCGTGCGGTTCTGGCCATCGGAGAGCAGGTGCAGGCGTCCGAGCGGCGCTCGGCCCAGGCGGTCGAGACCATGGGCAAGGAAGTTCTGCGCATCGCCCAGAACCTGAACCAGCGCATGATCAAGGCCGAGGACGACGGCGGACGCCGCTTCGACGCCCTGGGTCAGGACATGACCCGCCGGGTCGAGCAGGACATGGTCAAGCTGGCGCAAGGCGTCGAGCAGCGCCTGATCCGCTCCGAGGACCGCCATGCCCTGGCCATCGAGAAGCTGGGCGGCGAGATCACGCGCATCTCCGAACGCCTGGCCGAACGGATCACTGAGTCCGAACGGCGCTCGACACAGGCGCTGGACGACATCGGCGAGCGGCTGAAGCGGTCGTCGGACAAGATCGAGCAGCAGTACGACCGCGCTTCGGGCGAACTGGCCGAACGCATGCGCCAGAGCGAGGAGCGCACGGCGAAGCTGCTGGCCGAGGCTCGCGAGAGCATCGAGAAGCGGGTTGGAGACCGGCCCGCCGAAGCCGCGGCGCCCGCGACGGGGCCCGAGCCCGACTGGCGCGCCTCCGCCTTCCCCGACGCCTTTGGCGAAGAGGACCCCATGAGCTGGCCCGGCGAGGATCTGGGCGAAACGGAGGGCGCCGCGCAGCCCACGGCGGCCGCGGCCGAACCGTTCGCGCGCCTGTCCATGGACGAGCCGGTGTTCGCGCAACGGGCGCCGGAGCCTGAGGCTCCCGCCGCGCCCGCTCTGGACACGCCGGTGGCGGAGACCGCTCCCCAGCCTGCTGCGGCCCCCGCACCTCAAACCTTCGGCGGCTTCGGCGGCGTGGACGTCAGCGACGCACTGGCGAGCGAGGACGATTTCGCGGCCGAGACCGAGTTCGTGGCCTCCGGGGCGACGCAACGCCTCAGTTCGACCCGCGACGCCATCAGCGCGGCGCGAGCGGCCATGGCGGCGAGCGAACCGGAACAGCCTGCGAGAGAGGGCTTCGGTCTCAAACGCGGCGGCAAGTCGCGGCTTCAGGAGCGCATGGACCGCCAGTCGCGGCGCGACGGCGGCACGGTCAAGAAGGCGTTCCTCGCCTCGGTGGCGGTGGCGGCCCTGGCCGGGGCCGTGTTCGGCTACACCCGCCTGACGGACGCCTCGAGCCTGGGCCCGCGCACGGCGGGCGATGACGGCGAGAGCACTCTACTGGCCGCCGCCATGCTGCCGGATCCCGCCGCCGCCGCACGTCCCGCCGGTGAGACCGAGGCGGAAGCCCTGTACCAGCAGGCCGAAGCCCAGCTGGAAGCTGGCGACGGGGCAGCGATCGAGACCCTCACCCGCGCGGCGAATCTGGGCCATGTGACGGCGCAGTTCCATCTGGCGCGGCTCTATGAAGGCGGCGACAACGGGGTGACCCAGAACGCGGCGGAAGCCCGTGTCTGGACCGAACGCGCGGCCCAGGGCGGCGAGGTGCGGGCCATGCACAACCTGGGCCTCTATCTGTTCGACGGGGTCGGCGGCGACCGCAGCCAGGTGCAGGCTGTGCGCTGGTTCCGTCAGGCGGCGGAGCGGGGGCTGACCGACAGCCAGTACAATCTGGGCCGCATCTATGAGCAGGGCGCCGACGGCGTGGCCGCCAATGCGGGCGAGGCCTACAAGTGGTATCTGATCGCGGGCCGGGCCGGCGACGAGCAGGCGCAGGTGGACGCGGACCGCATGGCGGGCGCGCTGTCGGCGGGCGTGCGTCGCACCGCGCGCCAGGCCGCCGACGCCTTCGAGGCGCCCCCGCTGGCCTGAGGCGCCCTTTTCGGGTGTCCGTGCTGGCGCATCACCGGATGGCTCGGTAGACCAGACTTTCACGCCTCCCCTTCGGAGGTTGTTTCGAGTTCCTGAGCCGAAGGCGAGCGCCTTGGACATCTACCTGCCGATCGCCGAAGTGTCGGTGAACGCACCCCTGCTGATCCTGCTGGGCGCGGCGGTGGGCTTCATCTCGGGCCTGTTCGGGATCGGCGGCGGCTTCCTGATGGCGCCGGTGCTGATCTTCATGGGCATTCCGCCGTCGGTGGCCGTGGCCAGCCAGGCCAGCCACGTGGTCGCCTCCTCCACCTCCGGGGTCATTACCTATACGGCCAAGAAGGGCGTGGATTACCGCATGGGCGGGATCATGGCCCTGGGCGGCGCCGTGGGCGCCATCGGCGGGGTCGAGCTGTTCCGCATGATGCGCCTGCTGGGCCAGGCGGATCTGGTGGTGGCCCTGTCCTATCTGATCTTCTTGGGCGCCATCGGCGGGCTGATGCTGAAGGAGAGCCTCGAGGCCATCATCCGCCGCAAGAAGGGCCTGCCCGCGCCGCGGCCCCAGAACCGCCGGCCCCTGTGGCTGTACGGCCTGCCGTGGCGGATGAAGTTCCCGCGCTCGGGCCTGTACATCAGCGCCATTCCGCCGCTGGGTCTGGGCGTGTTCGCCGGGGTGCTGTCGGCCATCATGGGGGTGGGCGGCGGCTTCATCCTGGTGCCGGCCATGCTGTATGTGCTGCGCATGAAGGCCAGCGTGGTGGTGGGCACCAGCCTGTTCCAGATCATCATCACCACGGCCATCACCACGGTGCTGCAGTCCGGGCGCAACCAGACCGTGGACATCGTGCTGTCTTCCCTGCTGCTGTTCGGCGGGGTGGTGGGGGCCCAGTACGGGGCGCGCATGTCGGGCAAGTTCCGGGCCGAGGAGCTGCGGGCGGTGCTGGGGCTGCTGGTGCTGCTGGTGGGCATCCAGATGGGGCTGGAGCTGTTCGTGCGGCCCGCCGAGATGTTCGTGCTGGCGCCGGGGGTGGACTGATGTTCCAGGATCTCCCGCCCGAGCCGCCCGCCGTCGTGGCCGAGGCCCCGGCCCAGAGCCTGCAGACCCTGACGCCCGTGACCCAGGCACGGGTTGCGGCGGCCCTGACCGAGGCCACGGTGGACATCGACACGGGCTTCGCCGGCGCCTCGATGGTGCTGTACGGGGCCGTGTTCAACCCGACCGACACCCCCGCCGACGTGGTGGTGGTGGTGCGCGGGCCGGACCAGCCGGTGCGCTTGGTGCGCAAGGTGCGCGTGGCGGGGCTGTGGCTGAACAGCCGCCCGGTGGTGTTCG
Source organism: Brevundimonas sp. BAL450 (assembly GCF_015767455.1). NCBI lineage: Bacteria > Pseudomonadati > Pseudomonadota > Alphaproteobacteria > Caulobacterales > Caulobacteraceae > Brevundimonas > Brevundimonas sp. BAL450. The sequence goes on along the minus strand of NZ_JADWOW010000052.1, from coordinate 4,607 downwards.
AGGGCGCGCCCGGCTTCTACATGACCGCCTCGACCCGGCCGCTCAGCGACATTGCCAGCTTCAGCGTGTTGCGCCGGCTGGGCGTGGGCGTGGACCACCTGCGCATCAACGCCCCGGAGCAGGAGACCACGGTGACCCGGTTCGGGGTGAGGGACGTGGTCATCAACCGGCTGGGCGAGGACTATCTGGACTGGCGCCGGGCGGTGATCCGCCTGAAGGAGGACGCGGCCCTGTACGCCACGGACCCGGACGGGGTGCGCTTCGTGGACCAGGGCCTGTTCCGCGCCGAGGTGGAGCTGCCCACCGAGGCGCCCACCGGGACCTATGAGGCCGAGGTGTGGCTGTTCCAGGAGGGCGAGGCGATCTCGGTCAGCCGCATGGACCTGACCGTGGACAAGGTGGGCGTGGAGCGGGCCATCTTCGACTTCGCCCACCAGCGCTCATGGCTGTACGGCATCCTCGCCGTGGTGCTGGCGGCCTTCACGGGATGGGCGGCGTCGGCCTGGTTCCGGCGGACCTGATTTCGGACTCCGCGCCCGAAAAAAAAGACAGTGCGAATTGTCCGAAATCTCGAAAAGCCGTTTCGAAACAGAGTCTGAAATCGTCTGAAATCGCCCCCTGATTTCGGACTCCGGGGCCGGGGAAAACAGGGTCTGAATCGTATCAATGGTATGAAAGCGCTTCTCCGTGCCGATGGTCGACGAACCATCATAAGGGCGCTGAAAAGGGGTGGGCGCAAAAATCAGGGGACTTTTTTTTCAGACCAGTCCCGAGGCGTTGGCGGCGACCCAGGCGGCGACGATCAGGATGAGGCCGGCGAACAGGCGGCGTCCCAGGGCGGCGCGCTCGCCCAGGCGGCGGGCGATGGGCAGGCCGATCAGGGTTCCGGCCGCGCCGCCCACGGTCAGGGCGGCCACCACCGGCCAGTTGACCAGACCCGAGACGGCGTAGTTGGCCGAGGTGGCCGAGCCGAACACGGCGACGCTGAGCAGGGACGAGGCCTGGGCGTGGGCCAGGGTCATGCCTGTGGCGGCCATCAGGCCGGGTACGATGAGAAAGCCGCCGCCGATGCCGAAGAAGCCCGCCGCGAAACCGGCGGCCAGACCCATGGGCGCCAGCTTCAGGGTCAGGGCGCGGTCCAGCCGCACGGCGGGGTCGCCCTCGGACTTGGCCGGGCGCAGCATGGACAGGGCGATCAGGGCCATGGCCAGGGCGAAGAACAGCAGCAGGCTGTCACCATCCACCATCTTCGCCAGGGTGGAGCCGGCGATGGAGCCGGTGATCCCGGCGACGGCGAACAGGGCGGCGCAGGGCCATTTGACCCGTCCGGCGCGGGCGTGGCCGGACAGGCCCGCCAGGGCGTTCAGCGCCACCCCGGCGGCCGAGGTGCCGATGGCCACGTGGGGGTCACGGATGCCCACCACATAGATCAGCAGGGGCGCGGCCAGCACCGACCCGCCCCCGCCGAAGACGGCGAGGAACAGGCCGACCACCACCCCGCTGGCCGCGCTGAGCAGCAGGGTGGCGAGGGAGACGTCCATGATCAGGCCGCGCGTGTCCGGTTCCAGGGGGCCAGCATCAGCATCCGGGCCATGCCGCAGATCCCGGTGGCGCCGGCCATGAACAGGCCCGCGCCGACGAAGGCCGACAGGGCGATCCAGGCGGGATGGACCAGCCAGGACAGCAGGGCGCCGATCACCACCAGCGACCCGGCGATGATCTGGACCTGACGCATCAGCTCCAGCGGGGCCTTCTTGTCCACCGAGGTGGGAAGCCCGGCGTCCTTCCAGCCCTGCAGCCCGCCGTCCAGCACGAAGGCCTCGCCTTCGACGCGGGCGGCGAGGCGGACGCAGTTGGTCTGGGTGCGCATGCCCGAGCGGCACATGAAGATCACGTCCTGATCGGCCCGGATGCCCAGATGGGCGTCCTCGAAGGCGGACAGGGGGGTGTGGGCGACGCCGGGGATGTGTTCGCGGGCGAACTCGTCGGGCTCGCGGATGTCCACCAGACGGGCGCGGCCGGATGTGATCCGGGCCTGCACCTCGGCGGCGGAGAGGGGGGTGAGTATGGCGGTCATGGTCAGGCTTTCATCAAGTTGGGGGGCATCATCTCGGGGGGACAGAAGATCGCCGCCAGGGTCGCGATGACCTGAAGCACGGCGGGATCGTGGATACGGTAGTAGATGGACTGGCCCTCGCGCCGGGTGGCCACGAGGCCCTCCTCGCGCAGCAGGGCCAGGTGTTGCGACAGGGCCGACTGGGACAGGCCGGAGGCCTGGACCAGGGCGGACACGGGCAGTTCCTCCCCGCCCAGACGGCACAGGATCATCAGGCGCTTCTCATTGCCCAGCGCCCGGAGCAGGCGCGCCGCCTGTCCGGCGGCGGCCTGAAAGGCGGCGGGGTCGATGGCGACGGCGATGTCGGTCGGGCTGTTCATGGAGCCCTATATATTCGGTCTTGCTAATTTAGCAATAGCTAATATGTTGTCCGTCAGAAGGAGAACGCCATGACCCGTTCCGACGACACGACCTCCCCCCGCGTGCAGGGCTTCTTTCACGGCCCCACCAACACCATCACCTATCTGGTCAGCGACCCGGCCACGGGCGCGGCGGCCATCATCGACCCGGTGCTGGATTATGATCCGGCGGCCGCCCGCACGGACGACGCCTCGATCATTCAGGTGCTAGACGCGGTGCGCGATCAGGGGCTGGACCTGACGCTGATCCTGGACACCCACGCCCACGCCGACCACCTGTCGGGCGCCGACGAGATCCGCCATCGCACCGGCGCGCCCATCGGCATCGGCGGCCACATCACCAAGGTGCAGAAGGTCTTCGGCGCCCTGTTCGAGGCCCATGACGTGACGCCGGACGGGGTGGTGTTCGACCGCCTGTTCACCGACGGCGAGCGCTTCATGCTGGGGTCGCTGGAGGTGGAGGTGCTCCACACGCCCGGCCACACCCCCGCTTGCGTCAGCTATCACGTCGGCGATGCGGTGTTCGTGGGCGACACCCTGTTCATGCCCGACTTCGGCACCGCCCGGGCCGACTTCCCCGGCGGCGACGCCCGGACCCTGTACCGCTCGATCCACAAACTGCTGGCCCTGCCGGAGGCGACCCGCATGTTCGTGGGCCACGACTATCTGCCCGAGGGGCGTACCGACTATCGCTGGGAGACCACCGTGGGCGCCCAGAAGGCGGGCAACATCCATGTGGGGGGCGGGGTCAGCGAGGACGAGTTCGTCGCCATGCGCGAGGCCCGCGACGCGACGTTGGCGGTCCCGAAGCTGATCCTGCCGTCCCTGCAGATGAACATCCGCGCCGGCGCCCTGCCGCCCGCGGAGGCGTCGGGGAAGCGGTTTCTGAAGACGCCGTTGAACGCGATTTGAGGGACATGTTCCGGTTTCGTTTCGATTTAGAGAATGCTAGCTTGGCGGCATGAACGATCCCCGCAACCCCGAAGAAAGCGGTCCGGTCACCATCCGCGAGGACGGCGACACGGGCGATCGGTTTCTCGTCTACGTCTCCAAAGATGGGGTGCGCGCGGAGTTGCGGGTGATCGGCGACACCTTCTGGGCCACACAAGCTCAGATGGCTCACATGTTTGGGGTGAACGTCCGCAGCGTCAGCCAGCATATTAAGAACATATTTACCGAGGGCGAATTGGTCGCTGATTCGGTTATCCAAGAATCTTGGATAACTGCCGCCGACGGCAGAACCTATCGAACCAACCTCTACAGCCTCGATGTCATCATAGCGGTTGGCTATCGGGTCAGTTCGCGACTTGGAACCATGTTCCGCATCTGGGCCACCCAGGTGCTAATGGCCTATCTGACGAAGGGGTTCGTCATTGATGACGATCGCCTGAAGAACCCAGATGGCAGGCCCGACTTTTTCGACGAGCTTCTCGAGCGCGTCAGGGACATCCGCTCGTCTGAAAAGCGGATGTGGACCCGCATTCTCGAGCTTGCTTCCTTCTGCGTTGATTACGACCCGCGCGACAAGACACAGCACACGGAGTTTTTCGCGGAGATACAAAATACGCTTCACTGGGCGGTGGTCCAGAAAACCGCCAGCGAACTCGTTGTGGAGCGCGTTGACCACCAAAAAGAACGGGCTGGGGTCATCACGTTCAAAGGAAACCTGCCCACAGTCGATGAAGCCAAAACTGCGAAAAACCTGTTGCTGGAACCTGAGATCAAAGCGTTGAATCACATCACAAGTTTGATGCTGGAATTCTTTGACAGTCAGGCCGAGCAACGTCGAGCGACGACATTGGGGGAGTTCCAGATAAAACTCCGCGAGCTTATCAAGCTGGATGGACGGCCATTAAAGCCTTGGGGAGCCGCCACATCTGTGAGCCACGCGCAAGCAGCGGCTCATGCATCCAAAGAAATCAAAGCCTTCAAACAACGGAAGCGGGTTGAAGCAGAGAGCGCAGGTGAAGACCAGCTTCGCCAACTCGCAAAAACCCTGAAAGATAAAAAGCGATCCCGTGATCGCTGACGCGCAGGTGGACATCGCTGACGCGGCCGCCGCGTGGCGGGATCTGCCGCCGGCGCTGGCGGTTCCGCCGGGGGCGGGGGCCGTGGCGGATGAGGCGGGGGCG
>NZ_JADWOW010000051.1:0-78372 GCF_015767455.1 Brevundimonas sp. BAL450 | reverse complement strand
GCCCCCGCCGCCGCCGCCCTCGGGCAATCCGGCCGCGCCGCCGCCCGTTGAGGACTCCACCGGCCAGGACATGTTCGCCTGGCCCCTGCGCGGCGACATCGTTCGGCCTTTCGGCCAGGTGGGAGTCAGCGAGCGCAACAACGGCGTCCACATCGGCGCCACGGCCGGCGCCCCGGTGCGCGCCGCCGCCGCCGGGCGGGTCGGCTATGTGGGCTCGGACCAGCCCGGCCTGGGTCTGGCGGTGATCATCATTCACCGGGACGGCTGGCGCACGGTCTACGCCCACCTGGGATCGGCCACGGTGGCGTTCGGCGACGAGGTCCGTCAGGGCCAGGAGATCGGCACGGTGGGTCTGACCGCCGGCGACGGCCGCCCCTCCATCGCCTTCGAAATCCGCCATATGCGCGGCGGCCAGCCGGTGGCCGTGGACCCGACCACGCTGTTGCCCAGATAGCACGCGCGGCAAGCGCGCTGTTGTCGCGTTGCAAAGCTGGTCTGGCGCCCCTAGGTTCCGCCCCTATTTCAGTCGGGGCGTCGCGGACGCCCGCGCATGACCCCTGGGAGACACCATGTTCGCCACCCCCGCCTACGCATCCACCGCCGGGGCCGCCGCCGCCGGAGGGGGCCTGACCGCCACCCTGATCCAGTTCCTGCCTTTCGTCCTGATCTTCGTGCTGTTCTGGTTCCTGCTGATCCGTCCGCAGCAGAAGCGCATGAAGGCGCACCAGGCCATGGTCGGCGGTCTGAAGCGCGGCGACACGGTCGTGCTGTCCAATGGCATGATCGGCAAGGTCACCCGGGTCGAGGACGCCGAGGCCATGGTCGAGATCTCCCAGGGCGTGAACGTGCGCGTGGTCAAGTCCATGGTGGCCGAGGTGCGCAACCGCACCGAAATCGCCGCCAACGACAAGAAATAAGCCTGTAAGCACGAGGCCGGGGTTTTCGTTCGATGATTCAGCTGTCCCGCTGGAAGGTCTATGTGGTCGCGGCGGCGCTGTTGCTGTCGACCCTGTTCGCCTTCCCGAACCTTCTGACCCCGGCCCAGCGCGAGGCCCTGCCCGGCTTCGTGCCTTCCGGCGTTCTGAACCTGGGCCTGGACCTGCAGGGCGGGTCCTATCTGATGCTCGAGGTGGATGTGGACGAGGTCCGCACCGCTCGCGTCAACGGCCTGGTGGAGGACATGCGCGTCATCCTCAATGCGCAACGCATCGCCTTCTCGAACCTGGAGCGTCAGGACGGGGGCTTCCTGATCACGGTCACCGACCCGGCGCGGTTCGACGCCGCCCTGGCCGCGCTTCAGGATCTGGCCCGGCCCACCTCCACGGGCGTTTCGGACGTCACGGTTTCGCGCCAGACCAACAACCGCATCCGGGCAGCCTTCACCGACCAGGCGCTCAGCAACATGGGCTCCACCGCGGTGGATCAGTCCATCGAGGTGGTCCGCCGCCGCATCGACAGCCTGGGCACCCGCGAGCCGTCCATCACCCGCCAGGGCACCGACCGGATCGTGGTCCAGGCCCCCGGCGAAAGTGATCCCGAGGCGCTGGAGCGCGTCATCGGCCAGACGGCCCAGCTGACCTTCCAGATGGTCGACCACGACAACTCGGTCGAGGAAGCCATCGCCGGCCGGGTGCCGCCCGACGCCGTGCTGATGCAGGACGAATTCGGCACACCCCTGCTGATCAAGCGCCGCATCCTGGTCTCCGGCGAGAACCTGACCCGCGCCAGCGTCGGCTCGGACCAGTCGGGCCGTCCGGCCATCGACTTCCGCTTCGACGGTCAGGGCGCGCGCCGCTTCGGCGAGGCCACCAGCCAGAACGTGGGCCGCCGCTTCGCCATCATCCTGGACGGCCAGGTGATCTCGGCGCCGAACATCATCAGCCCCATCACCACCGGCTCGGGCCAGATCACCGGCCAGTTCACCATCTCCGAGGCGTCCGAGCTTGTGAACCTGCTGAACGGCGGCGCCCTGCCGGCGCCCCTGTCAGTCGAGGAGCGACGGACCGTCACCGCGAGCCTCGGCGCCGATGCGGTCGACGCGGGCATGAAGGCCACCCTCGTGGGCTTCGTGCTGGTGGTGCTGTTCATGATCGTGGCCTACGGCTTTGTGTTCGGCGGCATCAGCGTCATCGCCATGCTGATCAACGGCATGATGATCATCGCCGCCATGTCCCTGACGGGGGCGACCCTGACCCTGCCGGGCATCGCCGGCCTGATCCTGACGCTGGCCATGGCGGTGGACGCCAATGTGCTGATCTATGAACGCATGCGGGAGGAGGCGCGCGCCGGACGGTCGGCCATCGCCGCCGCGGACGCCGGCTTCAGCCGCGCCATGTCCACCATCCTTGACGCCAACATCACCACCCTGGGCGCGGCCCTGATCATGTTCCAGTTCGGCGCGGGGCCCGTGCGGGGCTTCGCCTGGACCCTGTCGATCGGCGTCTTCACCTCGGTCTTCACCGCCGTGCTGGTGTCCCAGATCGGCGTGGCCCTGTGGTTGCGGGCGACCCGCGCCAAGAAACTTCCTATCGCGTGAGCGGATCCATGAAATTCTGGCCTTTCATCAAGCTGCTCCCCGACAAGACGAACCTGAAGTTCGTCAAGTTCGCGCCGATCATGGGCGGCCTGTCCGTGATCGCGGTGATCGCTTCGGTCTTCTTCACCCTGTGGCCCCTGACCCCGCCCTGCGGCGGTCTGAACTGCGGCGTGGACTTCTCTGGCGGTCTGGTGGTCGAAATCACCGCCGCGCCCGAAGCCGCGGACATCGCCGGCATCCGCGACGGTCTGAACGCGCTGGATCTGCGCGACGTCTCCGTTCAGGGGTTTGGCTCGCCGAGCGACGCCCTCATCCGCTTCCAGACGCCCGAGGGAGATCCCGGCGAGGCGCTGCGCGCCGTCCAGGCGGCGCTGACAGACGTCCAGTCCACCATTGAGGTGACCCGCACCGAGGCCGTGAGCGGCGCCGTGTCCCGGGAGCTGCTGACCAACGGCGTCATGGCCCTGGGCGTCGCCATGCTGATGATGCTGGCCTACATCTGGTTCCGCTTCCAGTGGACCTTCGGCGTGGGCGCCCTGATCGGCCTGCTGCACGACGTGATCCTGACCTTCGGCCTGTTCGCCATCACGGGCATGGAGTTCACCCTCGTCAGCGTGGCCGCCGTCCTGACCATCATCGGCTATTCCATGAACGACACCGTGGTGGTGTGCGACCGCCTGCGTGAGAACCTGCGCAAGTACAAGAAGATGCCGCTGGGCGACGTGATCGACCTGTCGCTCAACGAAACCCTGTCGCGGACCATCATGACCGGCCTGACCACCATCCTCGGCCTGCTGGCCATCGCCCTGCTGGGCGGGGCGGTGCTGGCCGACTTCGCCTGGGCCATGATCTTCGGCGTCATCATCGGCACCTATTCCTCCATCTACATCGCCGCCCCCCTGATCCTGCTCTGGGGGGCCAAGCGCGGCGACGAGCCGGACGAAGAGGCCACGCCGATCAAGCTGGGCATGGCCTCCAAGCCCTGACCGCGTCATGACGGACCGTGGCGACCTGCTGGACGGTCAGGTGCGCGCGGCGGACCCTGACCGCTGGCTGTCCAGCCGCTTCGTGGCCGACGCGGGCCTGCGCGCCGACCTGATCGCGCTCTACGCCTTCGAGGCCGAGCTGATGGTCATTCCGTCGAAGGTCACCCAGCCCCTGCTGGCCGAGATGCGCTTCACCTGGTGGGCGGATCAGATGGACGGCGTCTTCGCGGGCGCGCCCCGCAAGGGCCACCCGGTGCTGGAGGCCCTGTCCGCCGCCGTCACCCGCCACGGCCTGGACCGCGCGCCCTTGGATGCCCTGATCACCGCGCACATCGGCCGTGTCCACGAAGAACCCCACGACCTGGACGCCTTCTATGTGGGCCCCATGCAGACGGCGGCGCACATGCTCGCCGGACCGGGCCATGAGGCCGCCGTCACCCCCGCAGGCCGCATGCGCGCCCTGGCCCAGACCGGCCGCGCGGACGAAGCCCGGGCCCTGCGCAAAACGGCGAATGCGGCGTTGAAGGCCCTGCCCCCAGCCGCCTTCCCGGCGGTCGCCCACGCCGCCCTGATCGACCATGCCGCGCCCGAGCCGCTCAAGCGCCTGCGGCTCACCTGGGCCGTGTTGAGAGGGCGGGTCTAGGCGTCCCGCCCGGTGATCGGAATCACTCGGCGGGCGCGGGCGCCGGCGTCGGCTCGGTCCTGTTGTCGCCGTCGCGAGACCGATGGCGGTTATGACGCCTCAGCAGGGTGGACATGCGGGCGCGATCCTCGGGCGAGAGCTCGGACAGGATTCGGACCGCCTCCACCTCCAGCCGCGCACGGCCGCGCAGTTCCGAGGCGCGGGACTGCTCCAGCAGCGCGCTGACCGCCGCCGGATCGAAATCCTCACTCTCGGTCAGGGCGATGGCCTGGCGGCGCGCCTCGCGGGCTTCCTGAAAGTCCGGCTTGGCCGACAGGGCCGCGGCGCGCAGCTCCGCGCGCACCGGGCCGCGGCGATCCGGATCGATGGTGTCGATGACCGCCATCAGGGGCATGCGCTCGCGGCTGGAGCGGACCTCCTCGACCCGATCCTCGGCGGCCTCGCGGCTGACCCAGGCCGTCACCCCCGCCGCCACGGCGAACAGGTTCAGGGCCAGAGAGACCGCCAGGGCGATCATCAGGGCGCGATTGCTCATCCCAGCACCTCGGTGTCATCCAGCGCCAGAAGCTGGGACTGATAAAGCACGGCGTCCGCCTCGGCCCGCGTGACGGCGGGCTGGGACAGGTTGAGGCCCACCAGGACCCCCGCCACGGAGGCGGCGGCCCATCCGGCGCCCGAAGCCCAGGCCAAACGGCGGAAGGCGAACCGCGCGCGCGGCTTCAGCCCCGCGGCGGCCGCCAGGGCGATCACTTGCTCGCGCAGGGCGTGGCTGACCATGGGGCGGGGGGCGGCGTCCAGGGCAAGGTCCATCTGGCGCGCCTCGAACAGCAGCCTTTCGGCGCCGTGAGTGTCGGCCTCCATGAAGGCGCGCGCGGCGTCACGCTCGGCCTCGGGCCAGCGGCGCACATCGGCGCCGTAGGCCTCGGCCAGATCCTGAAAACGTTGCGCGTTCATTTCAGCACACCTTCATTTCGCGCCGTCTCGGCCAGCGACGCCCGAAGAGCGCGCCGACCACGAGACAGAAGACTTTCCAGCGCCTCGACGCTGATGTCCATCAGGGCCGCAGCCTCGATATTGCCCAGCTCCTGATAGTGGCACAGCACGATGGCCTCGCGCTGTCGTTCCGGCAGGGCCGCCAGCGCCGCGTCCACCCGCGCGCCCAGCTCCGCCGTCTGCAATCCCTGATCCGGCGACGGCCCGGGATCGGCCCGGTCCGGCATCGTATCCGTCAACACCTCGCGCCGCCGGCGCAGCCGGTCGTAGCAGAGGTTCAGCGCCACCCGGTGCAGCCAGGTGTCGAACCGCGCCTTGCCCGGCGTCCAGCGTGGCGCCTGGCGCCACGCCTTCAGCATCGTCTCCTGCGCCACGTCCTCGGCCTCGGACGGGTCGTTCAACATGCGTTGCGCCAGCGCCAGCATGCGCGGCAGCTTGCGCGCGACCATGGCCTGGATCGCCGCGGGGTCGCCCTGACCCACGCGGCTCACCAGATCTTCGTCGGGATCGACCACCCGTGTCGCCAAGCCGGCTCGCTCCGTTTCCTTGCGGGCGGGCCGACCGGACCGATCCGGTCTGTCCCGACATCACCCTTAATCCGCCGCCGGGGCGCGGCGTTCGGCCCGGCGGGCCTGACGTTCAGCACGACGCGCCTCGTGGTGCGCGCGCATTTCGGCGCCGGTGACGAAACCGTCGCCGTCCGCGTCCATGCGGGCGAACTGCTCGGTCGCGCGCTGACGGGCCTGCTCGATGTTCACGCCCTGACCGTCGCGGTCAAGCCGCATGCCCATTCCATGGCCGCCGCCATGGCCGCGTCCGCCGCGTCGATGCCCGGCCTCGCCGCGCGCGCCCCGGCGCTCGGCGCGCTGTTCCGAGCGTTGCGCGTGGGCGGCGTCATATTCAGCGCGGGTGACGGAGCCGTCGCCGTCCGCATCCATGCGCTCGAACATGCCGTCGCGCCGCTCGCCCATGCGGGCCTGACGCTGCGCCTGCATTTCCTCACGCGAGACCACCCCGTCGCCATTGGCGTCCATGGCGGTCAGGCGGGCGACCCGCTGGTCCACGAACTCGGCCTGGCTGACCCGCGCATTGGGGTCCATGCGTCCGCCACGCTGTCCGTCGCTGGTCTGCGCGATCGCGGCCCCGCTCAGGGCCAGGGCGGCGACGCCGCCCAGCACAATCATCTTTTTCATGGGTTCGTTCTCCTGATCCGCCCTTGAAAGGCGGCATTGTCCGTCCCTGTCGAAAGGTTCAACGAACGGGCGTCAGGATTCCGTCGCGGGCGGGTTCAGCGGCCCCAGAAGGGCTTCGAGCGCGGTCCGCGCCCCGCCCCGCCGGGCCGTCAGTTCGACCTTCAGCGCGTCGAAACTGTCGAACCCCGCCACCCCCGCCAGCCGCTCGCGGAACTCGGCGGGTTCAGCCTCGGGATCGGGATCGCCCTCGAAGGCGCAACGGATCACCTGGGCGATGGACTGCTGCAGGCTCCAGGCCTGGCCGAACACGGGGTCCAGCCCCGGCGCGGTCAGGGCCTCCACCGTCGAGACGGTCAGGGGCTCGCCCCGCGCGGCCCCCAGAAGCTGGCTGTGCTGGGCCGCGAACTCGCAGTCCACCTGGCCGCCGGGCGCCAGCTTCAGCTCCCACAGCCCGCCGCCGGGCCGCTCCCGGTCCATCAGGGCGCGCATGTCGCGCACGTCGCGGGTCACCTGTTCCGGGTCGCGCGGCTGTCGCAGGGCCGTCTGGATGGCGCCCGCCACCCGCTCCCCGAATGCCGGGTCGCTGGACCACACCACCCGCGCGCGGGTCAGGGCCAGGAATTCCCAGGTCTCGGCCTCCCCGGCGTAATAGTCTTCCAACGCCGGGAAGCTGACCGACACCGGCCCCGCCCGGCCCGAGGGTCGCAGACGCATGTCCACTTCATAGAGCGCGCCCTCCGCCGTATGGGCCGACAGGGCCGCGATCAGGCGCTGGGTGAAGCGGCCGTAGAAGGTGTCGGCGCTCCAGCCCTTCCTTTCCGACATGCCGGCCGCGTCGTCGGCCTCATAGACCGTCATCATGTCCACGTCGGATCCGGCGGTCATCTCGCGAGATCCGGCCTTGCCCAGCGCCACCACGGCGATGCGGCCGGCGAACGCCCCACCCTGCCGCGTCACTGCCTTGAGCGCGGCGGTGGACAGGGCGCGGATCGAGACGTCCGCCAGATCGGCGTAGGCATGGCCCGCGCTGTCGGCGTCGGCCCGGCCGGTCAGGGTCTGGATGCCGATGCGGAAGATCTGGTCGCGGTGGATGCGCCGCACCGCGTTCATGGCCTCCTCGAAATCGCTCTCGCCCACCGCCTCGGCCACCAGTTGGTCAAGCACCCCCGAGTCCTGGTCCAGCGGCGCCAGGAAGCGCGCGTCCAGCATGCTGTCCAGGGCGGCGGGATAGCGGGCCAGGGTCCGGGCCAGACGCGGGGCGAAGGCCATGACCCGCACGATCAGGGCGAACAGCTCCGGCTGGGCCAGAAACAGCGACTGGATCTGCGCCCCCGCCGACAGTCCGGCGAAGAAGGTCGAGAACCGGGCGAAGGCGGCGTCCGGCGCGCCGGTCTCGGCAAGAGCGGTCAGCAGGCGCGGCGCCAGACGGGTGAACAGCTCCCGCCCGCGCGAGGTGCGGGTGGCGCCGATGCGGCCGTGGTGCCAGCTGCGGATGGTCTCGGCCACGCCCTCAGGGCTGGAGAAGCCCATGCGCTCCAGCGTCTTCAGGGTCTCCGGATCGTTCTCCACCCCGGTGAACACCAGACTGCCCCAAGGGGAGGACAGGTCTTCCTCGTCCGAGAACAGCTCCCCATAGCGTCGGTTCACCCCCTGCAACAGGGTCTCCACGCCCGCGTCGAACGCCGCCAGATCCGCCTCGCCCGACAGCGCGGCCACCGCGGCGCGGCGCGCGGCGGGCTCCGGCAGGGTGTGGGTCTGTTCGTCCGCCAGCATCTGGATGCGGTGCTCCAGCCCGCGCAGGCGGTCGTAGGCGGCGGCAAGCTCGGCGCGCACCGCCTCGTCCACGTGGCCCGCCCGGGTCAGGGCGGCCAGCGCCTCCAGCGTGCGCGGCGCGCGCAGCGCGGGGTCGCGGCCGCCCAGGATCAGCTGCTGGGTCTGGACGTAGAACTCGATCTCGCGGATGCCGCCCCGGCCCAGCTTCAGATTGGCCCCCGCCGCGTGGAGGCCCTCGCCGGTCTTGAAGGCGTGGATCTGGCGCTTGATGGAATGAATGTCGGCGATGGCGTGATAGTCGAGGCTCCGCCGCCAGATGAAGGGCGCCAGCTCGGTCAGGAATCCCTGCCCCGTCGTCAGATCGCCGCACACCGGCCGCGCCTTGATGAAGGCCGCCCGCTCCCAGTTCTGGCCCACGGATTCATAGTAGGCCATGGCCGCCGGGGCCGGGACCACCGGCGGGGTCGATGACGGATCCGGCCGCAGCCGCAGATCGACCCGGAACACATAGCCGTCGCCCGTGCGCTCCGACAGCAGGGCGGCCACGCCCTGGGCCAGGCGGTCGACGAAAGGCTGGGCCTCCACCCCGGGCGCCAGCGCGCCATCCACCAGATCGGGCTCATGGAAGAACGAGATGTCGATGTCGCTGGAATAGTTCAGCTCGCCCGCCCCGTGTTTGCCCATGGCCAGGGCGAACAGGCCGGGGACGGGTCCGCGCGGATCATCGGCGGCGCTGACCAGCCTGCCCCGCTGGCGGGCGTCATGGGCCACGGCGCGCAGGGCGGCGCGGGTGGCGGCGTCGGCGAAGGCGGTCAGGGCGCCGGTGACCCGGTCCAGGTCCCACACCCCGCCCAGATCGCACAGGGCGGTCAGCAGGTGCAGGTCCGCCTTCAGCCCGCGCAGGGGCGCGCGCAGGTCGTCGGCGCCGCCGGTCAGGGCGTCGGTCTGCCCGACGATGGCGGCGAGGCGGTCGTCCGGCGTCGTCTCCAGGATCGCGCGCAGGCGCTCCGGCCCCCGCCGCGCCAGCCCGGCCAGATAGGGGGCGGCGGCGAACACCGGCTCCAATGCGGGCCAGGCGGTGTCCAGAGTCTCCAGCCAGCCGCCCTCGCGCGCGGCGGCCTCGACGGGTTCACGGGTGCGCGCGGCCAGTTCGGAGTCCAGCACGGGCCCGCAGGGCTTCAGCTGTCCGGCCAGGCCGGTCATTCGGCCGGCGGCAGGACCAGGGCCACGCGCAGCCCCGGGCCCGTGTCGTCCACCACCCCCGGGCCCTCATCCAGATAGATGCGCCCCCGGTGCGCCTCCGCCACCGCCGCCACCAGCGACAGGCCCAGGCCCGAACCCGGCTCGGTGCGGCTGTTCTCCAGCCGCACGAAGCGGTCCAGCACCCGCGCGCGGTCCGCATCGGGCACGCCCGGACCGGTGTCGGTGACCGAGAACTCCACCTGACCGCTGGAGCGCCGGCGCGCACGCAGCATCACCGCCCCGCCGGGCGGGGTGTATTTGATGGCGTTGTCGATCAGGTTGGCCAGGGCCTGGGCGAGGAACGGCCGGTTGGCGCGGATCATCAGGCCCTTGTGAATCTCGGAGTCGAACTCCAGCCCCTTGTCCTCGGCGGCGGGCTCATACAGTTCGGCCATGTCGGCCGCCAGGTCGGCGGCGTCGAACACCTCGGTCTGCGGCTCCCTGGACGCCTGCAGCCGGGCGATGGCCAGCACGGTGTTGAAGGTCTTCAGCAGCTCGTCGGCCTCGGCCAGCGCCATCTGCAGGGCGTCATTGGCGTCGATGCGCCCGGCCTCCGCATCGATCAGGGCCACCTCCAGCTTGGCCCGCATGCGGGTCAGCGGGCTGCGCAGGTCGTGGGCGATGGCGTCCCCGGCGTGACGGATCGAGGCCATGGACGTCTCCAGCCGGTCCAGCATGCCGTTCAGGCCCGCGCCCAGCTCATCCAGTTCGTCGCCCGAGCCGCGCACCTCGGCCCGCGCCTTCAGGTCGCCGCCCTTCACCGCCGCCACCACCGTGTTGAACCGGCTCATGGAGCGTTCCAGATTGCGGCTGATCAACAGGCCTCCGCTCAGGCCCAGCACCACCACCAGCAGCATGGCCCCCCACAGGGCCTGGGTCAGGCGGTCCAGATAGGCTTCGGTGTCGCCGATGTCCTCGGCCACGAACAGCAGCTCGCCGCCCTGCAGCCGCACCATGACGCCCAGGGCCTGCCGCCGGATGATGCGCCCCGTCTCGTCGGTGTCGGTGAAGCGGAACGCCTCCCACCGCTCGGGCGGGTCGTCCGGGCGCGGCTCCACCGGGGTGATGTTCAGGCTGCGGGTGACCGGCTCGCCCTCGGCGTCCAGCAGGATGTAGAGATAGGGTCCGCCCCTCAGGATGCGCTCCACCAGCGCCTGGTTCAGGGGGTTCAGCCCCCGCTCCCGATAGATGGCGGTCAGCACCCCCACCTCGCGCCGCACGTCGGCCTCGGCCCGCGCCCGCGCCTCGGAGGCCGAAGCCACATAGACATAGGCCAGCACCGCGCTGGCGGCCGCGGCGAACAGGGCCACGAACATCAGCGTCAGCCGGAAGGGCGTGCGCCGGAAGAGCGAGGGCAACGTCATGAGGCCCTAGGCCTCCAGCCGGTAACCCGCGCCTCGCACCGTCTGCAGCATGGCCTTGTCGAAGCCCTTGTCGATCTTGGCGCGCAGGCGGCTGATGTGGACGTCGATGACGTTGGTCTGGGGGTCGAAGTGGTACTCCCACACCTTCTCCAGCAGCATGGTGCGGGTCACCGACTGGCCGGCGTGGCGCATCAGGAATTCCAGCAGCTGGAACTCGCGCGGCTGGAGGTCGATCTCGGTTTCGCCCCGGTGCACCGTGCGGGCGATCAGGTTCATCTCCAGATCGCCGACCTTCAGCACCGTCTGCACCCCGCCGGTCTCGCGGCGGCGCGACAGGGCCTCGACCCGCGCGATCAGCTCGGCGAAGGCGTAGGGCTTGACCAGATAGTCGTCGGCCCCGGCCTTGAGGCCCGTGACCCTGTCCTCCACCTCGCCCAGCGCCGACAGGAACAGGACCGGCGTCTGGTCCCCGTCCTTGCGCAGGGTCTCAACCATGCCGACCCCGTCAAGGCGCGGCATCATGCGGTCCACCACATAGACGTCGAAGCCGCCCTTCTGGGCCTCCATGAGGCCATAGGCCCCGTCCACCGCGTGGGTCACCTCGTGCCCCGCCTCGGACAGGCCGCGCACCATGGCGCCCGCGGCCTCCGCATCGTCCTCGACCACCAGTATGCGCATCAGCCCCGTCTCCAGAATCGCCAGCATAACGCCAGAACCTGATTCACGGGATCAGTGAAATCACGAAGCGATCCACCGATCCCGATCAGGCGTCCGGCGACCCTATTCCTCGTCGCCGTCCAGTTCGAGAACCACCGGGCGATTGCCGTTGGGTGTCCGCACCAGAAGCAGAACGCCCGGACGCCCGGACTCACGAACCCGCTGCACCGCCTGACGGAATTCAGCGGCGGTGGAGATTGCGCGGCCGTCTGCCTGGATGATGACCATGCCGGGAGCGAACCCACGTGTGGCCGCCGTACTGCCAGAGGTGACGCCCGTGATCACCAGACCATTCACGCCCGAAGCAATGGAGTGACGTTCGCGCAAGGCGGCGGTCATGGGCGCGACCGTCAGACCTTCGATGGTGGTCCCCGCCGGCGCTTCGGCCTGTCCGGGACGCGGCGCGCCGCCAGCGTCACCAGCTTGAGCATTCAGCTCGTCTGCAGACGGGCGAACGCCGGAACGCACGCTGAGCTGGACGCGCCCTCCTTCGCGCAGAACGGTGAGACGCAGGGTATCGCCCGGCGCGGCCTGACCGACACGACGTGTGAGGTCTGTGTTGTTGCGGACCGGTTGGCCATTCAGCTCCACGACGATGTCGCCCGCCTGAACGCCGCCCTGCTCCGCCGGTCCGCCCGGCGTGGTGCTGTTGACGTAAGCGCCCTGGACGTCGTCGGCCAGACCAAGTGCCTCGCGATAGTCGTCGGTGAGGGTGCCGATCTCGACACCGAGGTAGCCGCGCTGGATGCTTCCATCCTGCATCAGTTGCTGGGTCACGCGCTGCGCCGTGTCGGCGGGGATGGCGAAGCCGATGCCCACGGACACGCCGGTGGGCGAGAAGATCGCGGTGTTCACCCCGATCACCCGGCCATAGATGTCGAAGGTCGGGCCGCCCGAGTTGCCCCGGTTGATGGGCGCATCGATCTGGATGTAGTCCACGTACTGCTCGCCGATATCCCGACCACGCGCCGAGACGATGCCCGCCGTGGCCGAGCCGCCGAGGCCGAAGGGATTGCCCAGGGCCACGACCCAGTCGCCCACACGGGGCTGGGCCGAGGTTTCGAACTCCACGAACGGGAACGGCCCGCCATCCACCTTCAGCACCGCCAGATCGGTTTCCGCGTCACGGCCCACGATCCTGGCCGTCAGCTCCCGGTCATCGGTCAGACGCACCGTGATTTCGGACGCGTTGGCGACCACGTGGTTGTTGGTGACGATGAAGCCGTCCGCCGAGATGAAGAAGCCCGAGCCGGAGCCGGCGCCCTCCATCATCGGCTCTTCGCCGTCCTCGCCTTGCGGCTGCTGCGGCACGGAGAACGGGAACGGCAGGCCCGGAATGTTCGGGAAGCCGCGCATGCTGGGACGCGGCACCCGCGTGGTCACGTCGATCTGCACCACGGCGGGCGAGACCTGGTCGATGATGTCGGCGAAGGAATTGGGCGCGCCCGGGGGCGGCTGGAACAGCACGGCGCCGGCGGTCGAGGCGGGGACCAGGCCCCCGCGCATCTCGGCCCGCTGCTCCTGCGCGCCGGCCGCGGGCCAGTCGATGATCCCGCCGGCGGTCGCGGCGGCGGCGAAGGTCAGTCCGACCGCGGCGCCCAGAATGAATTCCTTACGCTTCAGCATCGTCGTCCTTGTGTCGTTTCGGGCGGGACCGAAAGGCGGCCCCGTGCCCCTTGATATAACCCTATGACGCGGCGCGCCAAGGCGAACCAGTTACGGTTCATACAGATCAGGGATGATCATGGGGCGAGGATGCGTCCAAATCCGGGCGCTCCGCCAGGCGTTTCGCCAGCGCGGCTTCCTCCGTCGGCGTCAGGGGCGCGGCCTCCGCCGGGCGGCGGCGCAGGGTGGTCAGCAGCACGCCCCCCGCAATCAGGACCACCAGAAACGGCCCCAGCCACAGCAGCACCGTCCCGGCGTTGAACGGCGGCCGGAACAGCACATAGTCGCCATAGCGCCGCACCAGACCGGCCTCGATCTGCTCATCCGTGCGCCCCGCCGCCACCTCGTCACGCACCAGACGGCGCATGTCGGCGGCGATCCCGGCCGGGGAATCGGCGATGGACTCGTGCTGGCAGACCACGCAGCGGATGTCCCTGAACAGCCCCTGCGCCCGCGCCTCCTGCGCCGGATCGGGCAAGGGCTGGTCGGGCGCCGCCGCCGGTTCGGCGAAGGCCATCAGGAGCAGAGCAGCGACGAGCGCTCCTCCCCCATAAGCGAAGCGCATGGGGGAGGGGGACCGCCGCAGGCGGTGGAGGGGGCGAACCCTGGACCCGGTGGACGGAGTCGCCCCCTCCACCATCCTTCGGATGGTCCCCCTCCCCCGCTGCGCGAGGGAGGAGAATGTCAGAGGCACCCTCATCCCCGCTTACTCCCGGCCACCCCGAACCGCAGCCGGCGGTCCGACAGGGACACCAGCCCGCCCAGCGCCATCAGCGTCGGCCCCAGGAAGATCAGCCGCGCCCACGGGTTCCAGTGCACCCGCACGGTCCAGGCCTGGGCGAGGGTCTCGGTCGCCCGCCGCTCGCCCAGCACCACATAGACGTCGTCCAGGCCCCGGAAATCCAGTCCCACCTCGGTGGTGGTCTGCCCGCCCGCCGGGAAGAAGCGCCGCTCGGCCGTCAGGGTGCGCGCGCCCGCACCGTCCTCGCGGGCCACGGTGAACACGCCCTGTTCGGCCAGATAGTTCGGCCCCTCGACGATGCGCACATCGTCCAGGGTCACATGCCAAGGCCCCGCCACGGCGACCGGTCCGCCGGGCGCCGTCACCGCCACCGCCTCGATCTTGAAGGCCGTCTCGGCCACCGCCCCCATGACGAACAGACCCAGCCCCGCATGGGCCAGGGTCATGCCGAAGGCGCCCACGGGCAGGCCGGTCAGCCGCCGCCACACCTCGGCGCGGGGCGCCCGGAACAGCCGGATGCGTTCGGCCAGCTCGGCCAGGGCGCCCGCGATCAGCCACACGCCCAGCCCGATGCCCGCCGCCGCCATGGCCTTCATGGGATCGAACACGAACAGGGCGATCAGGGCCGCCGCCATCGCCACGGCGAAGGCCAGGGTCAGACGCTGGACCACGCCCTTCAGGTCCGCCCGCTTCCACGCCAGCAGCGGCCCGGCGGGCAGGATGATCAGGGCCACCGCCATCAGCGGGGTGAAGGTCAGGTTGAAATAGGGCGGCCCCACCGAGATGGTCTCGCCGGTCACCGCCTCGAGCATCAGCGGATAAAGGGTGCCCAGCAGCACCGTGGCCGCCGCCGCCGACAGGAACAGATTATTGAGGACCAGACTGCTCTCGCGGCTGACCGGTGCGAACACCCCGCCCTTGGGCAGGCCCGGCGCGCGCCAGGCGAACAGGGCGAAGGCCGCGCCCGCCGCCACGCCGAGGATGGCCAGCAGCAGCATGCCGCGCTCCGGGTCCACCGCGAAGGCGTGCACCGAGGTCAGCACCCCCGAACGCACGAGGAAGGCGCCCAGCATGGAGAAGGTGAACGCCATCAGGGCCAGGAACACGGTCCAGCCCGCCAGCGCCCCGCGTTTCTCCGTCACGATGGCCGAGTGCAGCAGGGCCGCCCCCGCCAGCCACGGCAGGAACGAGGCGTTCTCCACCGGGTCCCAGAACCACCAGCCGCCCCAGCCCAGTTCGTAATAGGCCCAGAACGACCCGAGGGCGATGCCGATGGTCAGGAACACCCAGGACGCCAGCGCCCAGGGCCGCACCCACCGCCCCCACGCCGGATCGACCCGGCCCTCGATCAGGGCGGCCACCGCCAGCGAGAAGCACACCGAAAAGCCGACGTAGCCCAGGTAGAGCATGGGCGGATGGATCGCCAGCGCCGGGTCCTGCAGCAGCGGGTTGAGCGAGGCGCCCTGCACCGGCGCCGGATCCAGACGCGTGAAGGCGTTGGAGGTGAACACCGTGAAGGCCAGGAACAGGGCGTTCAGCCCGCCCTGCACCGCCACCGCCGATGTCTTGAGCCCGAACGGCAGGCCGCGCCCCAGCGCCAGCACGGCGCCGAAGGCCGTCATGACCAGGCACCACAGCAGCAGCGAGCCCTCGTGGCTGCCCCAGGCCCCGGCCACCCGATAGAATAGCGGCTTGGCCGTATGGCTGTTCAGGGCCACGTTGCTGACCGAGAAGTCCGACACCACGAAGGCCCAGATCAGGGCGCCGAAAGCCACCGCCACCGCGCCCGTCGAGGCGAACGCCGCCCCCTGCCCCGCCCCGGCCAGAACCGGCGAGCGCAGCAGACGGCCCGCGCCGGACGCCGCGGCCTGCAACAGGGCGAGGGCCAGGGCCAGGGCCAGGGCGAAGGCGCCGAATTCCGCGATCATTCGGTCACATAGGCTGCATTGGAGGGCGCGGGCTCATCGCCGCCGCGCCACTCGCCGGTTTCCCTGAGGCGATCAGCCACCTCGCGCGGCATGTAGGTCTCGTCGTGCTTGGCCAGCACCTGCGTGGCCTGGAACACCCGCGCCTCGTCGAACGCCCCTTGCGCCACGATGCCCTGCCCCTCGCGGAACAGATCGGGCAGGTCCCCCTGGAACACGATGCGGGCGTCCGCCGCATTGTCGGTCACGGAGAACGCCACCGAGCCGTCGGCGCCCTGCTCGACGCTGCCCGGCAGCACCAGTCCGCCCAGCCGGATCATGCGGCCCGCGGGCGCGGCCTCCTCGGTGACCTCGGACGGGCTGTAGAAGAAGGTCACGCTGTCGCGCATGGCCCACAGCGACAGGCCCACGGCCAGCAGCAGCACCGGCGTCACGGCGGCGACGATCCAGAGACGGCGGCGCGCCTTGGGCGATCGGGGCAGCCAGCTCATGCGCCCTCCTCCACGGCCGCCAGATCGGCCTGAAGCTGGACGCGGCGCCCGTCGCCCGGCGGCAGTTCGGTCAGCAGCGGCTCCCACAGGGCGCGGGCGGCGTCCGCCTCGCCCCGGGCCAGGGCGGCGCGGCCCAGGAAATAGCGGGCGGCCTGGGCGTTCGGGTCGCGGCGCAGCGCCTCGCGGAAGGCGGCCTCGGCGTCGCCCCCCACCACCCCCTGCTGGGCCGCGGTCAGGGCCTCGCCCAGACGCGACCAGCTGACCGGGTCCTCGGCGTCCAGGGTCAGGGCGCGCCGGAACGCGGTGGCCGCCCCGATGGGATCGCCCGCCTCGAACCGCGCGCGGCCCAGAAACACCTGCGCCTCGCGGTCATTCGGATTGTCCCGCGCCACCACCTCGGCCACGGCGGCCAGACGCGGCGCGTCCAGGGTGTCGAGGGCGCCGGCCCAGCGCTCGACCCGGGCCTCGCGCGGCTGATCCGGCATGCCCGGCGCGCCCGTGACCCAGTATACGCCCAGGGCCGCCACGGCCGTGGCCAGCAGTCCCGCCAGCACCCAGCGCCCCTGCGTCAGATCCGGCGGCGCGGCGCCGGCGTCATCCTCGCTGGCCAGAAACCGGCGCCCCGCCTCCGCCCGCGCGACGCGCCAGGCGTCGTCGTCCAGCAGGCCGCGTCCATGCAGGGCGTCCAGTTCGGCGATCTGGCGGGCGTCGGGCGACCCGCCGACGGCGAAGCCCGTGCCCCGCGCACGCCAGAGCACCACGATCCCCGCAAGGGTCGCGGCCATGCCCGCTGCAAGCCAGAACATCCACATGAGAGCCGTTTAGGCGATCAGGCCATCTGTGGCGAGGGCGCCGCTGTCGCACCCTGGGCCGCCGCCAGCCGCCGCCGCAGGGTTCGGGCCGGAACCTCGGCGTCCGCCTGCTCCAGGAAGCCGGCGCAAAGCTCGACCAGACGGGCCATGTGGTCCTCGTCCGAACCTTCGCCCGCGTTCAGCGCCTCGATCAGCTCGTCGCCATACTGGAGCAGGCGTTTCTCCAGGGTTTCGCACAGCTGCGCCCTCTGGCCCGCATAGCCCAGCACCCCGGCCGCTGCCTTGGAGGCGCTCAGCATCAGCATGGCCGACCGCGCCTGCTCCACCAGCGGCCCGTCGGTGCGGGCGTCCATCACCGGCGCCATGCGGCTCATGGACCCGTGGATGCGCACCCGCTCCATGGGCAGGGCCTTGTCCACCATGCGCGGGCACAGCCCCAGCAGGCCGTCGAGCGCGCGTCCCATGCGCAGTTTCAGTTCCTGGAACCGGGCGCCCCAGGCGCCCTCCGGCGTGAAGGCCAGCGACAGCTCCATCTGGGCCATCATCCCGGCCGCCCGCTCCAGGCGGCTCGCGACCTGGCGCGCCTCATCGGAATCGTCGCGGCCCGGATGGAATTCGTTCAGGGCCTCCCCCGCCTCCTCGACCCGCTCGAACAGCCGCTCGCCGAAGTCGGCCAGTTCGGAATCCGCCAGGAAGCGCTCCTCGCCCCCCGCGCCGGAGACCCGGCTGATGACCCGCAGGATCAGGGCGGCGTCCTCGATGTTGGCGAAGAGGATCTCCAGCATCATGGGCGCGGCGTCCTCGCGGATGCGCACGGCGTCCCGCATCATCAGCCGCAGCGAGGCCTCGCTGTCCGCGTCTGCACGCCCGATCCACATGTCCAGCATGGGCATGGCCGCGCGGGCCAGCGGGGCCAGGTCGAAACAGGCGGCCACATGCTCCGCCGTCCGGGGATCCAGCCCCGGCCAGACGCCGCCCGGCTCGTCTCGCAGGATCGCCGCGGCGCTCACGCACAGCTGATCCAGCAGGCGCGGATCGATGGAGCCCCCGCCGACCGTCATGTCCTCGGCCTGGGCCAGCAGCAGGGCCTGTCGTTCGCAGACCCGCCGCCACAGCCCGTTCAGGATCGCCGCGGGAAAGCTCAGGCCCCGCACCCCGTCCGCGCGCTTGCGGAACAGGGCGGTCAGGGGGCCGAAGGCGATGGTGCGCATGCGCCGGGCGGAGATCTCGGCCACGGTCCGGCGACGGATCCAGTCCGCCTTGACCCCGGGGGTCGTGCGCAGGGCGACCGACAGCTTCGCCAGGGCGGAATCCGGCGCCATCTCCAGCATCGCGCTGATCGCATTCTGACTGGCGACGGACAGCTCCGTCATATGGTCCCCGCTCCCCGGTCTCTCATTCGAGACATCATCGGTCATGGCCGCTTAACGAAACGCATAAACCACGACCGGATCGGTCAGGATTCGGCGGCCGGCAGCTCCAGCATGGCCTTGAGCCCGCCCATGTCGCTGTCGCCCAGGGTCAGACGCCCCTCATAGGCCCGGGTCAGTTCGTCGACGATGCTGAGACCAAGCCCCGTGCCGGGCACGTCTTCGTCCAGCCGCGTCCCCCGCTTGAGCACCTCGTCGCGCCGATCCTCGGGCAGGCCCGGCCCGTCATCCTCGATCACCAGCAGCAGACGCCCCATCCCCATGGCGCCCGCGGACACTTTCACCCGCCGTTTGGACCAGAGGCAGGCGTTCTCCAGCAGATTGCCGACCATTTCCTGCAGATCCTGCCGCTCGCCCCGGAACATCAGCTCGTCGGGCGCGCGCCAGTCGATCTCCACCCCCTTGGACTGAAACACCCGCTCCAGCATCACCGCCATCTCGTCCAGCACCTCGGCCACGGCGGTGCGCTCGCCCGAGCCCTGGGCCCGGGCGGCGGCGCGGGCCCGGCGCAGATGGTGGTCCACCTGGCCGCGCATCAGCTCGGACTGGCGACGCACGATTTCGGGCAGCGTCCCCGATTGCCCCTCGGTCTCGGCCAGCATCACCGAAAGGGGCGTCTTCAGCGCATGGGCCAGATTGCCCACATGAGTGCGCTGGCGCTCCACCACCTCCTGATTGTGGTCCAGCAGCTTGTTCAGCTGCTCGGCCAGGGGCGCGATCTCCACCGGATAGTCCTGGGTGATCCGCGTGGCGCGGCCCTTGCGCACGTCGCCGATCTCCTGCCCCAGCTCATAAAGCGGACGCAGGCCGATCCGCACCTGGAAGAACACCGCCGCCATCAGCCCGACCCCCAGCAGGCCCAGGGCGGCCCAGGTCAGGGTGGCGAACTGGCGCGTGTCGGAGTCGATGTTGGAGCGGTTTAGGGCGGCGATGAACACCACCGGCTGCTCGCGGCCGGGCAGCTGTTTCTGGCTGGCCGCCACCCGCAGGGGCTCGCCGTTGTTGGGACCGACGGCGTTGTAGGAGACCGTGCCCCCGGCCACCTCCGCCACCCGCTCGGTGAGGCTCGCCGGTATCGGCATCTCGCTGTCCCACAGGGAGGTGGACCGGGCGATCACCACCAGGTCCCCGTCCGCATTCCGCTCCGCCACCGCCCAGTATTTCCCCGACAGCAGCGCCTTGGTGCGGGAATCCTCGATCTGGGGCACGACCACCTGTCCGTCGCGGACGCTGGCGGCCACCACCAGTTCGTCGATGGTGTTGTTGTTGACGCCGCCCAGTCGGCGCAGGCCGGATTCCTGAAACTGCGAGGTCAGCACGAGGCCGGTAACCAGCAGGGCCACCACAATCCACGCGGCCGCCAGCCAGATCAGCCGGCGGGTCAGGGACCGGCCGGGACGACCCAGATAGCGCCCCAGATTCTGCTTCACGCGGCCTCGGACTCCCCGGCCAGCGGCGTCAGGCGATAACCCAGGCCACGGACGGTCTCGATCCTGTCCGCGCCGATCTTCTTGCGCAGACGGCCCACGAACACCTCGATGGTGTTGGAGTCGCGGTCGAAGTCCTGGTCATACAGGTGCTCGACCAGTTCGGTGCGGCTGATCACCCGGCCCTGATGCATCATCAGATAATGCAGCAGCCGGTATTCCAGCGAGGTCAGGCGCAGGGGCTCCCCGTCCACGCTGGCCCGCGCCGCGCGCGGGTCCAGGCGCAGGGCGCCGCACTCCAGCGTGGAGGTCGCATGTCCCGCCGAGCGCCGCAGCAGGGCGCGCAGCCGGGCCAGCAGCTCCTCGGTGTGGAACGGCTTGGTCAGATAGTCGTCGGCCCCGGCGTCGAAGCCCGACACCTTGTCGGACCAGGCGCCGCGCGCGGTCAGGATCAGCACCGGCGTGGTCTTGCCGTCCCGGCGCCAGCGCTCCAGCACCGACACGCCGTCCACCTTGGGCAGGCCCAGGTCCAGCACCACAACGTCATAGGGCTCGGTGTCGCCCAGGAAGTGGGCTTCCTCGCCGTCCGGGGCGTGGTCCACCGCATAGCCGGCGTCGCCCAGCGCCGCCTTCAGCTGGCGCGACAGGTCGGCGTCGTCCTCGACAAGCAGCACTCTCATCAGCGTTCTCCGATCACGGCGCCGGTGCGGGCGTCCACCGTGATGTCGGCGACGCGCCCGCCCGGATATTCCCAGCGCACCACATAGACGGGACGGCCGCCCATGTTGCGTTCATTGATGCCCAGCATGCGGCCCTCGCGGCCCCGGGAGACGGACCGCGCCACCTCGCTGGCGCTCAACCGGCGGCCCTCACGGGATTCCTCACGCGCCCGCTCCTGGCGGAGCGAGCCCATCAGGGGGTCACGCGCCTGGATCTCGAGCGCATGGGCCGACGGCGCCGCCATGGGAGCGGCGGCGATCAGCCCGGCCAGAAGAAGGATGCGAATACGGTTCATGCAGAGCGGTTTACGGCGGCGCCTCTGAACGGCGTCTGAACAGGGGCGTGAGAAACGGGTCATGACCGGGGGTTCGATCGGTCGCTTTGACGAGAACCATAGAGACTTCGCGCGGGTTCAGGAAGATGAACGCCGACTGAACCGTGCCGTTCAGGTCAGGCTCAGGCGCCGCGTGCTCTTGTGTGTCCATCGCACCGCCCCGATGCCGGGTCGGCCGCCGAACCGAAACCGTGGAGCCCATGATGAAAAAACTGATCACATCCGTCATGGCCGTCGCGGCGATCTCTGTCGCCGTCCCGGCCGCCGCCCAGCACTATGGCCCGCCCCGCGGCGGTCCCGCCTATGG
Source organism: Brevundimonas sp. BAL450 (assembly GCF_015767455.1). Taxonomy (NCBI): domain Bacteria; kingdom Pseudomonadati; phylum Pseudomonadota; class Alphaproteobacteria; order Caulobacterales; family Caulobacteraceae; genus Brevundimonas; species Brevundimonas sp. BAL450. The sequence goes on along the minus strand of NZ_JADWOW010000051.1, from coordinate 57,072 downwards.
CCAGCAGCACGCCGGTCCGCCCATGGCCGTTCGCGTCCGCCATCTGGAGCGCAATGTGGCCTTCGCCCACCGCGCCCGTGTCATGAGCACCGGCAAGGCCCGTGATTTCCAGCGCGGCATCGACCGCCTGGTGTACCTCGAGCGTCAATACGGCCCCCGCATGACCATCCGCGAGCGCCACGATCTGGAGCGCCGCTACCAGGATCTCGACCGCTCCATCGACCGCTACGTGCAGCGCGCGCGCTACCGTCGCTGATCGGCGTCTCTCCCGCCATTGCAGGGCGCGGTCTGAAAGGGCCGCGCCCTTTTCCTTGCCCCCTCCGAAACAGGCCGTTCAGCCAGGTGAACGCCATCTGAAACGCCCCGTTCAGGCGCCGATCAGGCGCGGCGCGCTTCACTGATCCCGTCATCGCCGCCCTGATCCCCGGGGCGACCGCAATCGAAGGATCGAAGCCATGAACAAGACCATCGCCGCCTCTCTGATGGCCGCCGCTGCGGTCTCCGTCGCCGTCCCGGCCGCCGCCCAGCACTACGGCCCGCCCCGTGGCGGACCCGCCGCCCACGCCCCCGCCTGGCAATCCATCGCCCAGCGCAAGGTCAACCTCGACCGCCGCATCGACCGCGCCGCCTACAATCGCGCCATCAGCCCGCGCGAGGCCCGCAGCCTGCGCGCCGAGCTGAACCGTATCGTCCGGCTGGAGGCCCAGTATCGCCGTGGCGGCCTGACCCGCTGGGAGATGCGCGATCTGGACCAGCGCTATGACCGGCTGTCGGCCCGAATCCGCGCCGAACGCGCCGACAACAACCGCCGCCCCGGCGGCCGCTGGTAGGCCGTCCTCTCTCCCAGAGCCTGATCGGTTGAGGCGGGACCGCTCCGCGGTTCCGCCGATGCCGTGAATCAGGCTCTCGCTTGCAGGGTGCGCGTGCGGCGCGGTCCGAAAAGGGCCGCGCCGTTTCGCGTGAGGGCCTCAAGCAGCGCGACCGCGCGACAGGCCAACGATTCAGGCATCGATCACGCGAATCTCCGGCCAGCGCGCGCGGGCGTTGTCGACCGCCTTCGACCACCCCTTCGCCTTCGGCCGGTCGGGATTGGGCCGCAGCACCATCTCGAACACGTCCTCCAGCCCGAACGGCGCGGCCACGCTGACCTCCCCGTCCGGCTCCAGCCGCACACCCACCGCAAACGCCGGCGCCACGAACCGCCCCAGCGCCTCGTCCGTACCGGTCAGGGCCTCATAGGGCTCGCCGAACCTGCCCTCGAACCACAGGTGAACCCGCGCCTGATTGCGCACCTCCACCATCTCGCGCAGCGGCGGTTCAAACGCCCCGGCCACCTTGCGGATCACCGCGTCCTCGGCGTCCCACGAGGTGTCCGGGTCGAAATAGCCCAGGTCGTAGTCCTTGATGCCGTATCCCGCCGCCCGGCCCGTCACCGCGTTCCAGACGCTCTGATAGACCGCGCCGGAAAAGATCCGCCAATCGTTCAGACCCAGCCCGCGCACCGTGGTCATCACCTGCATCAGGCCGGGATCGGCCCGCACGATGGTCTTCAGCCGATCCTCCAGATCGCTCATCGCAGCGGCCAGCCGTGGTCCAGCGGCCCATGGCCGCCGCCCAGCCCCGGCGCCTGCCGGATGGCTTCGGCCACATAGGCCCAGGCCTCGGCGACCGCCTGCTCCAGCGGCAGGCCCTTCGCGATCCCCGCCGCGCACGCGCTGGCCAGGGTGCATCCGGTGCCGTGGGTGTGCCGCGTCTCGATGCGCGGGCCCTCCAGCAGGGTCTCGCCGCGCGGGGTCATCAGCAGGTCCACCACCGTCTCGCCCGGCACATGGCCGCCCTTCATCAGCACTGCGCCCGCGCCCAGCCGCAACAGCGCCTCGCCCGCACGCCGCTGGCCGTCCAGATCGGCGACCGCGATCCCCGTCAGGGCCTCGGCCTCCGGCGCATTGGGGGTCAGCAGGGCCGCGCGCGGAACCATCAGCTCGCGCACCGCCGCCACCGCGTCCTCGGCCAGCAGGGGCGAGCCGCCCTTGGCGATCATGACCGGGTCCACCACCGTCGGCGCGCCCGCCCGGTCCAGTATCTCGGCCACGCAGCGCACCACCTCAACCGAGCCCAGCATGCCGGTCTTGACCGCGTCGGTCCCGATGTCGTCCAGCACCGCGTCCGCCTGGGCCGCGATCACCTCCAGCGGCACGGGGTGCACGCCGTGGACCCCCAGGGTGTTCTGGATGGTCAGGGCCGTGATCGCCGTGGCCGCGAAGCCGCCCATCATGGTCACCGCCTTGATGTCGGCCTGCACCCCGGCCCCTCCGCCGGAGTCGGACCCGGCGATGATGAGAACGCGGCCCAATTTTTGGGCGCTACCGCTCGCGACGCGGTCGCTCGCTGCTTGAGCGCCCATCACTGCACCCCCGAGAACAGCTTCAGCCCCACGATGCCGCTGACGATCATCAGGATGCACAGGATCCTCAGCGTCGTGGACGGCTCCCCATAGATCAGAATGCCGATCCCCGCCGCGCCCACCGCACCGATGCCGGTCCAGATGGCGTAGGCCGTGCCGATGGGCAGCTTCTGTGTCGCCAGCCACAGGAACCAGAAGCTGGCGATCATGGTCACGCCCACCACCAGCGAGGTCACCGGCCGCGACGGCCCCACGAATTTGAAGCCCGAGGCCCAGGCCACTTCGAGCAGGCCCGCGATCAGCAGCGAAACCCAGGGATTGAGGGGAGGAATCGTCATCCCCGCCACATGGGACAACCGGCGCGGAGGGGCAAGCGACGATCATATCGGCGGCCCATGCCCTGTCCGGCGCGAAGCTTCACCAACCCGACGCCCTAAATCCCCTGTTTTTCAAGACCAGTTCCTTGCAGGACAAGGCTTTGATCCGTCGCAACGGCCGGATTTATCCCGCTGTCCCGCGCGCCCTTATAATGGCGTCATGACCGCACGCATCGCTCCCGCCTCCCGCCTCCCCCCGCAGCGAAGGAAGTGAGACTCCCATTGCACTCTTTTTCGCGTCGAGAGTCTCACCTCCCCGCATCGTCATTCCCGGCCTTGTGCCGGGAATCCATAATCACGGAGCGCGCCAGGGACTCTCACCCCTCGGGCGTATGGATCGCCGGGACAAGCCCGGCGATGACGTCATTGTTTGAATAAAATCAACAGGCTGACCAACTCAACCAGCCGAATTCATACAAGGAGATTTCAGACAATTCAGACCCTGTTTTTTTTTCAGACCTGAGTCTGAAATCATCCGTTCCGGCTCAGCGCCGGAACACGCCCACCAGCTCCACATGGGTCGACCACAGGAACTGGTCGATGGGGGTCACACGCTCCAGCACGAAGCCGGCGTCGATCAGCACCCGGGCGTCGCGGGCGAAGGTGGCCGGGTTGCAGGACACGCCCACCACCACCGACACTGACTTCGTTCCGGCGAACTGCTGGGTCTGCTCCAGCGCCCCGGCCCGGGGCGGGTCGATGACGATGGCCTCGATCCCCTTCAGGTCGTGGGGCGACAGGGGGCGGCGGAACAGGTCGCGGGCCTGGGCGTCGATGCCCTTCAGCCCCTGCGCCGTCCCGGCCCCCGCCTTCAGTCCGGCGATGGCCCCCGCCGAGGCGTCCGCCGCCAGCACCGGGGCGACCTCGGCCAGGGGGAAGGTGAAGGTGCCCGCGCCGCAGAACAGGTCGGCGATCCGTTTGGCCCCGCGCACCGCCGCCACGGCCCGCTCCACCATGGCCGCCTCGGCCACGGGCGAGGCCTGCATGAAGGAGGCGGGCGGCAGGGGCACCGTAGCCCGGCCGAACCGCACCGTGGGCTGGCGCATCATCACCAGCACCTCTCCGTCCATGCTCAGCCGCGCGATGTCGGCCATCCGCGCCGCGCGCACGCCCTGCTGGGCCACGTCGGCGGAGCGGCCGCTGCGCTCCACCCCGGTGATGTCCACGTCCAGGCCCGAGTCGGTCACGGTCACATGCAGGGTCGGCGCCGACTTGGCCCCGCCCAGAAACGGCGCCGCCACCGCCGCGAGGCTCGGCAAAGCTGCGTTGATGCGCGGGTCCGACAGGGGACAGTGGGCCAGGGGGACCACCCGCCACGACCGGCGCCCCTTGAAGCCCAGCACCACCTGCCCGTCCTCGTCGCGACGGGCGTGCAGGGCGATGCGGCGACGCACGCCCGGCGGGGTGGCGACGGTGGCCTCCACCTCGGTCTCGATCCCTTCGCGCTCCAGGGTCTCCACCACCAGATCCCGCTTCCACGCCAGATAGGGGGCGCTGGCCCAGTGCTGCAGCGGCGCGACCCCGCACTCGGCGTAGGTCTGCGACTGGATCGGAACCCGGTCGGCGCTGGCCTCGAGGATCTCGATGTCCTCGGCGCGGCCGTCCCTGACCACCGCGCGCACCACCTCGCCGGGCAGCGTCCCCGGCACGAAGACAGCCCCGCCGGGGGTTTCGGCGATCCCGTCGCCCTGGTGGCCCACGCGGGCGATGGTCAATTGTTCGGACATGGCGCGCTCATAGCCCGTCCCGCGCCCAAACCGAAACATGAACGAAGATGAACGGCCCGCTCAAAACCCGTTCAGGTTCGCTCCGCCATAACGGACGTCGACAAGGGGGTGCTGATCCGTTCAGCCCCGCAACCCCAGGTACGGAGCTGAAACGATGAACGCCTTCCTGAAGAATTCCGCCGTCGCGGTCGTCGCCGTCGCCGCCTGTGCGACCGCCCTGCCCGCCTCGGCCCAGAGCTACAGCCAGCCCTACGGCTCCTCTTCCAGCTATCAGGCCCAGAGCGGCTACGGCTACAACCAGGGCTACGAGACCGGCCAAGCCTACTATGACCAGTGCGTCCGTGACCGTCGCCAGCGCCAGGTCGCGGGCGGTGTGGTCGGGGCCCTCGTCGGCCTCGCCGCCGGCCGCGGCGTCGCCAGCCGCCGGGTGCGCAGCGAGGGCGGCGCCATGGGCGCCCTTCTCGGCGCCGCCGTCGGCGCCGGTGTCGGCGGCTCCACCGCCGCCTGCCAGCCCGGGCAGTCGCAACCCTACGCCCAGCCCTACGGCGCCCAGGCCGGCTACGGCTACGACAACAGCCGCTACGACGATCGCTCCAGCCAGCAGTACGGCTACGACCGTGGCTATGACGATCAGGACCGCGGCTACGGCTACGGCCAGCCGGTCCGCGACTATGACAACACCGACCAGTGCCGCCTGGTCGAAAGCAACATCCGTCTTCCCGACGGCCGCGTGGAGAACCGCTACGTCCGCGCCTGCCCCGATGGAAACGGCCGCTATCGCGTCGTCGATTAAGTTTCAGCCCCCCTGTCGAATCGACGACGTGTAGGGAACCGCCGGTGGAGCAATCCTCCGGCGGTTTTTCCTTGCCCTGTCGCCCCGAATTTTGACCGCACCGCCCCCTCTGTTAAGCATACCGCCGTTCTTCAGGAGGGGGTTTCATGAAGATCGTCGCCGCCATATCCGCCGCCGTCCTGGCCCTGTCGGGCGCCGCCCTGGCCCAGGACGCCTCGGTCCCGTTCCAGGACCGCACCGAACGCCTGAACCTGGAGGGCCGACGCGGCCCCAGCCTGTTCCGGCCCGGCTTCGCCGTCGGCGAATACACCGGCGCGTCCAGCGCCCGCTCGTCCAGCACCCGCATGCCGTTCCGCTCCCGCGACTTCTCCCGCGCCGGCTTCGATGTGGCCACCGGCGTCGGTCAGGTGACGGGCGAGTGCGAGGGCGGCCAGAGCCACGTCTCCTTCGCCTGGATCACCTTCGATCGGGACGAGCTCAGCTATGTGTGCAGCTACGCCGGCGCGGCGCCCGCCAACGCCCGGCTCAGCCTCGCCGTGGCGCGCGGCGGCGGCTTCTTCCAGCGGCTGCAGCAGCCCCAGCGCGCGGGCGAACTGACCTGGGGCGACATCACCATCCGGGCCGAGACCCGCTATGTGGACGGCCTGCCCTGGGGCGGCGGAAACGTCATCGGCTATGTCTTCACCCGCGACGGGATCGACGTGGGCGGCCTGGCGCTCAGCGGCATGCGCCCCACCTTCTACCTGCCCCCGCAAGGCTCCCCCGACCGCGACGCCGTGGCGGTGATGGCGCTCAGCCTCTACTTCTTCCAGGACCCCGGCCGGGGCGGGTGAGCTAGAACTTCCGCTTCCCGCTGACCGTCTCGAAGAACAGGCGAAAGTCGCCCATCAGGCTCCACAGGGGGTATTTGAAGGTGGCAGGCCGGTTTTTCTCGAAGAAGAAATGCCCCACCCAGGCAAAGCCGTAGCCGATCAACGGCATGGCCAGCAGCCACCATGGGTTCAGGGTTACGATGGCCAGCGCCAAAGCCCCGAACACCAGCCCTGTGCCCACCACATGGATGCGGCGGCAGGTGCGGTTGGAATGCTCGTGGATGTAATACGGGTAGAAGGCTTCGAACGAGGGATAGCGTTCGGCCGCTGCGGGCTGGGTCATGGCGTCCTCCGGGTCCGAAGCTTGCGACGGCCCCGTCTTCACTGCAAGTCCGAGGCGGGCTCGGGTCCCAGCAGCCGCTGGATCAGCGGCCAGATGCGCACAACCGCCGCGACGAATCCGACGAAGCTGGCCACCGCCTGGAACGCGCCCCAGATCAGGTTGAACGCCCCGCCGCCGAACAGGGCCGCCGTGGCCGGATACAGCGCCCGGCTGATGCCGATGCGGAAGTCGGCGTAGGCGCTGGAATACTCGATGGAGCGGTCGGCGAAGAAGGCGATCACCGCCGCCGCCGAAACGGGCGCCCACAACAGCGGCAACAGCAGGATCAGGGCGCCCAGCACTACCGCCAGCTTGGTCCCCAGGGTGTGGGGCGAGATCAGGCTCAGCACCACCCCCGCCCCCAGCGCCAGAACGGTCAGGGCCAGCATCACCGGCAGAACCAGGTCCGCCGCCTCCATCAGGTCCATGAAAAGCATGGCGGTCAGAATGGCCCCGCCCGACAGCAGGAACGCACCCAGCCACAGGGCCGCATACTGGCTGATCCGCCGCTTCAGATGGCCGCCGTGAAACATGGTCTGGCTCCGCTCAGCGGAGCGACCATGCCGCGCGGGGCCGCGCCTGTCGATTCAGATTTCGCCGTTCGTCAGGCGGGCCGCCTATTCCGCCCGGTGCTTCTTCTTGAAGGTCGGCTTGCCCGCCTTGGGGCCGGGTTTGAAGCCGGGCTTGGGCTTGCCCTTGTAGGGCTTGCGGTCGAACGGGCGGGCGTCGCCTTCAGCCGCAGGCGCGGCCGAGGCCGTCCGTTCGGGGCGGTAGGGCGCGGGGCGGTTCTGGGCGTTGTCGTTCTCGCGGCGCTTGAAGGGCTTCTTGGGGCGGGGTCCGCCAAAGCCCTGGTTCGGGGCCTCGGACGGGGTGATGGCCACCTCGGCGCCCTTGGCCGCCTTCACCGAGGCGAGGAACCCGGCCTGGGCCGCCAGGGAAATCTCGAACCGGGTCTCGTCGGGGAACACGCGGATTGAGCCGATGTCCTTCTTGGTGATTCCGCCCAGACGGCAGATCAGCGGGATCAGCCATTTGGGGTCGGCGTTCTTCTGGCGGCCGATGTCGGCGCGGAACCAGGTCACCTCGTCGGGCTGCAGCCGGTCAGTGGGCCAGGCCGAGGCGTTCGGCGCGGCGCCGGGCTCGCGCCGTCCGCGCGGTCCCTCGCCCGGATCCACCAGATCCTCGGGCGCCGGCATCTCGGCCCGCATCAGCCGCACCAGGGCGCAGGCCAGTTCTTCCGGCGTGCGCTCGGCCGCCAGCTTCTTCGCCAGGGCGAAGTCCTCGTCGGTCACCGTCTGGTCGAAGATCGGTGTGGCCAGCAGGCGCTCTTCATCCCGGGCCAGAATCTCGTCGATGCCCGGCGCGGCGCTCCAGGTGGCGTCCAGTCCGGCGGCGCCCAGCAGCATCTCGGCCTTGCGGCGGCGGGTGGAGGGGACCAGCAGGACGGACACGCCCTTCTTGCCCGCCCGCCCGGTGCGGCCAGACCGGTGCAGCAGGGTGGCCTTGTTGACCGGCAGTTCGGCGTGGATGACCAGCCCCAGATCGGGCAGGTCCAGACCGCGCGCCGCCACGTCGGTGGCCACACACACGCGGGCCTGACCGCTGCGCAGGGCTTGCAGCGCATCGGTGCGCTCGCGCTGGCTCAGTTCGCCCGACAGGCCGACCGAGGAGAAGCCCCGCTCGCGCAGGGCCGCCTGCAGATGCTTGACCGCCTCGCGGGTCGAACAGAACACGAGGGCGCCCGGCGCCTCGAAGAAGCGCAGCACATTGACCACCGCGTGCTCGATCTGGTTCGGCGCGATGCGCATGGCGCGGTATTCGATGTCGCCGTGCGGCTGGCTGCGGTTGGTGGTGTCGATGCGCACCGCGTCGCGCTGATAGCGCTTGGCCATGGTGGCGATTTCGCGGGCGATGGTCGCCGAGAACATCAGGGTGCGGCGCTCTGCGGGCGCCTGCTCCAGAATGTACTCAAGGTCCTCGCGGAAGCCCATGTCGAGCATCTCGTCGGCTTCATCCAGCACCACGACCTTCAGGGCCGACAGATCCAGATTGCGACGGTCGATGTGGTCCTTCAGGCGGCCGGGCGTGCCGACCACAATGTGGGCGCCGACGTTCAGGGCGCGGGCTTCCTGACGCGCGTCCATACCGCCCACGCTGGTGGCGATGCGGGCGCCGGTGTCGGCGTACAGCCAGGTCAGTTCGGTCGCCACCTGCATGGCCAGCTCGCGCGTCGGCGCGATCACCAGCGCCAGCGGGGCGCGGGTCTGGCCGAAGCGCTCGGCCTCACCCAGCAGGGTCGGCGCCGCCGCCAGACCAAAGGCCACCGTCTTGCCCGAGCCGGTCTGGGCCGAGACCAGCAGGTCGGCCTCGGTCAGCCCCGCTTCCAGAACGGCGTCCTGCACGGCGGTGGGTTCGGCATAGCCGCGCTGGACGAGCGCGCGATCGAGCGCGGGGTGAATGGCGGGAAAGGGCATTGGAAACCTGAATCTTGACTTGGGCGGCCGTGGAAACGACCGCGCCCGGCCGGTTATGCACCGGGCCGGGCGTTGGAAAGCGGGCACTATACACGAATAGCGGCGGTATTGCGTTCACTTATGGATTCACCCTGTTCCTGAACGGTCCGGTTACGCCGTCGCGTCACTGTGGCGGGGTAAGAGGAGACCGCCATGCAGGCCCTGTCCATCGCCGCCGCCGGCATGATGTCCGCCGCCGAACGCTTCGACGCCTCCGCGCGCCGCACCGCCGCCGCGCCGCTGAACAATCTAGCGGAAGAGATGGTCGAGCGGATCACCGCCGGGCACGCTTTCAAGGCCAACGCCGTGGTCATCCGCACCGCCGACGAGATGATCGGGACCCTGCTGGACAAGACGGTTTAACCCGCCCTCCCCCGCCGCTAGACTCCCGGCGACACGGGAGGAATGCATGATCCATCGCCGTCAGGCGCTGCTGGGCGTCGGCGCCGCCGCCCTGGCCGCGCCCTCGATCGCCCACGCCCGGCCTCGACGGACCCAGCGGGTGCTGTATCTCAGCCAGTCGGTCGGATGGCTGCACAATACGGTGGCCCGACCCGACGACGGCGGCCTGGCCATGTCGGAACTGGCCATGACCGAGATCGGCCGCGCGTCCGGCGCCTTCACCACCCGCGCGACCCAGGACGCCTCGGAGATCACCCCCGCCCTGCTGGCCGAGCTGGACGTGCTGGTGGTCTACACCACCGGCGCCCTGCCCATCCCGCGGCAGTCGTGGCAGGCCATTCAGGCGTGGCTCGCCTCGGGCCGGGGCGGGTTCGTCGGCCTGCACAGCGCCGCCGACACCGGGCTGGATTTCCCGGGCGGACGCGAGGCGTGGGTCGGCATGATCGGCGGCGACTTCGCGGGCCATCCGTGGAATCAGGGCGATCCCATCCGCATCCGCACCCACGGCGACCACCCCACCGTGGCCATGTGGCCCGAGGTCTTGGATTATCGCGAAGAGATCTACCAGTATCAGGGCTTTGACCCGACCCGGGTCCGTGTGCTGCAGAGCCTGGACCTCGCCCGCACGCCGACGAAGCGGCCGTGGGCCGTGCCGGTGACCTGGGTGCGCCAGATCGGCCACGGGCGGCTGTTCTACACCAACCTGGGCCACACCCCCTCCACATGGAGCGACCCGCGCTTCCGCGACCAGATCGTGCAGGCGGTGCAGTGGGCCGGCGGCGCCGGGCGCATCGACGCGGACCCCAATCCGCTGGATCAGGCGGTGGACAGCATTCGCGCCCTGCTGACTTGGTCGGGCGACGATCCCGCCGTCACGGACGAACTGACAGGCCAGCGCCCGGCCTGGCTGCTGGACATGGGCCGCCGCATCACCGCCCTGATCGACCATGAGGGCGACGAGGACGCTCTGACCGCCGCCGTGGCGCCCCTGCGGCGTGAGGTGCTGGAACGGGCGTAGGCCTACGTCCCCGCCTTGGGCGGCAGGGTGTAGAGATCAATGAAGCGCTGTGCGAGAGCCTTGTCACCCGTCACGCTCACCACCTCGGCGGCCTCCATCGCCGTCAGGGGCTGATCGCCATACACCGCCGCGGCCGTCATCTCCGGCGTGGCGGTGATCACGAAGTCCGCCCCGTCCACATCGCCGCGGGCCACGGACAGCTCACCGTCCGCCAGCCGCGCGCGATAGGTCTCGTCGCCGAACACGAAGCCGGCGTCCAGACGCAGATCGCCCGCCTTCACGCTGTCGATCATGGTCCTGAGCGACAGCATCATGGACACCCCGCTCAGCGGCAGGGTCGGGTCGTGGCCCGGCGACCGCGCCGCCCAGCGCCCCAGGGTCATGATGATGGGCTCGGCCTCGCGGCCCCAGTCCGTCAGGTCATAGACCTGCACCGAGGCGGGCGGCGCCAGCTTGCGCCGCGTCACGATGCCCGCGGCCTCCAGCCCCTCCAGACGCTGGGTCAGCACATTGGCGCTGATCCCCATCAGATCGGCCTTCAGATCCCCGAACCGCTTGGGCCCCAGCATCAGCTCCCGGACCACAAGCAGCGCCCAGCGCTCGCCGATCAACTCCAGCCCATGGGCCGTGCCGCAGGCGTCGTTGTAGGCCCGCCCGACCTTGTTAGTTATTTTTTCTAACTTCATACTTGCATTACATAACACATGGGGACAGGATGTCCATCACAACGAACGGAGAGCCCCATGACCCGGATGATCTTCATCAACCTGCCCGTCGCCGATCTCAATCGCTCCATCGACTTCTACGAGGCCGTCGGGGCCGTGAAGAACCCCCTGTTCTCGGACGACACCGCCGCCTGCATGGTGATCTCGGACGTCATCCACGTCATGCTGCTGACCCACGCCAAATGGGCCACTTTCACCGACCGGGTCATCCCGGACGCCCACCACAGCGCCCAGGTGCTTCTGTGCGTGTCCGAGGACAGCCGCCAGGCGGTCGATGACGCCACGGCGCGCGCTGTCTCCGCAGGGGGCCTCGCCGATCCCACCCCCACCCAGGACTTCGGGGTCATGTACGGCCGCAGCTACGCTGACCCGGACGGCCACATCTGGGAAGTCATGTGGATGGACCCGGCGGCCGCCGCGCAGGGCGCCGAGGCGCTCGAGCCCGCAGGAGCCTGATCATGCGCAAGCTCCATGTCGCCGCCTTCATCAGCCTCGACGGCGTCATGCAGGCGCCGGGCGGGCCGGAAGAAGACCGTTCGGGCGGCTTCGCCCATGGCGGCTGGGTCTTTCCCCACTTCGACGAGGCGCTGGGCGAGGAAGTCGACCGCTTCTTCGCCCCGCCCCGGGCGCTGCTGCTGGGCCGCAAGACCTACGACATCTTCGCCGCCCACTGGCCGCACCAGACCGACGCCTTTGCTGACACGCTGAACGCCATGCCCAAATATGTGGCCACCCGCTCGCCCCGCCCGCTGGACTGGACCAACAGCCACGCCATCGGGCCGGACGCCGTGTCCGCCGTGCGGGCGCTGAAGGCCGAGGAGGGCCCTGACCTGCTGACCCAGGGCTCGTCCGGCCTGATCCAGTCTCTGCTGAAGGCCGATCTGGTCGACCAGTTCACCCTGCTGGTGTTCCCTCTCGTGCTCGGTCGCGGAAAGCGGCTGTTCCACGGCGAGGCCGCCCCTGCTGGTCTCCAGTTGCTCGGCTCGCGCACCACCGATCCGGGGGTCGTGGTCGCCTGCTACGAGCGCGCGGGCGAGGTCTCCAGCGGCTCCTTCGCCATGGAGACGCCGTCGGAGGACGAAGTGAAACGCCGCGCCGACATCAACGGCGAACAGGAGCTATCCCGATGACCGACAAGATCGTCCCCTGCATCTGGTACGACACGGGCCAAGCGCGAAAGGCTGCGGAATTCTACGTCTCCCTGGGCCTGCCCGACAGCCGGATCGACACCGTCCACGCCAGCCCGGCTGACAACCCCTCGACCGCCGAGGGCGAGGAGCTGGTCGTCCAGTTCACCCTGGCCGGCCGCGAGTATCTGGGTCTGAACGGCGGCCCGATCTTCCCGCAGACCGAAGCCGTTTCGTTCATGGTCATGACAGACGACCAGGCCGAGACCGACCGCCTGTGGAACGCCATCGTTGGAAACGGCGGCGCCGAAAGCCAGTGCGGCTGGTGCAAGGACCGCTGGGGCGTGAACTGGCAGATCACGCCGCGCCGCCTGATGCAGTTCTACGACGACCCGAATCCCGCCCGCGCCAGGGCCGCCTTCGAGGCCATGATGTCCATGAAGAAGATCGACATCGCCGCCCTGGAACGGGCCGCCGCAAACGCCTGACCAATCCACAAAGGAGACGACCCATGAGCTATGTTGACGGAATGATCGCCGCCGTGCCGGACGACAGGAAGGACGCCTATCTGGAGCACGCCAGATTCGCCGCCGACATCTTCAAGGAGTTCGGCGCCGAGCGCTGCGTCGAGTGCTGGGAGGACGACGTGCCCGACGGCAAGGTCACCGACTTCCGCCGCGCGGTTCAGCGCAAGGAGGGCGAAAGCGTGGTGTTCTCGTGGATCACCTGGCCCGACAAGGCCACCCGCGACGCCGGCTGGGCCAAGATGATGGAGGACCCGCGCATGGCCAATATGGAGATGCCCTTCGACGGCAAGCGCATGATCTACGGCGGCTTCAGCCCTATCCTGGACGTCTGAGTCCCCGTTCACCATCTGTGATGACGGAGCCCTAACCATGGCGCGGCCATCCTGCCCGGATGAGCCGCGCCTTTTCTTTTCGCCGCCGCCGTTTTCGCCGCCTGAGCCCGCTGGAGCGCGGGATCATTGTCGCCGCCGTCGTCTCGGTGGTGGTGATCCTGAAACCGGACTGGATCGAAGCGACGCTGAACACCGACCTGCCGCCGCTGCCGTCGGCGACCGCCGCCTCCCTGCCTTCGCCGTCAGCCGCCCACATTTCCGGCTACGCCCGCGTTGTCGACGGCGACGGGCTGGAGATCGGCGGCCAGAGCATCCGGCTGCACGGCATCGACGCCTTCGAGATGCGCCAGATGTGCGGCGGCCATGCCTGCGGCCAGGCCTCCACCAACGCCCTGCGCAATCTGGTGGGCGGCCGCTCCGTGACCTGCGTCAGGATGGATCGCGACCGCTACGGCCGCGTCGTCGCCGTGTGCAACGCGGGCGGCCAGGACCTCGGCGCGGCCATGGTCCGTCAGGGCCATGCTGTGGCCTACACCCGTTACTCCCACCGCTATGTCCTGGAGGAGCGGGCCGCCCGCCGCGACAACGCCGGCGCCTGGGCCTACGGCTTCACCCAGCCGGAGGCGTGGCGGCGCGCGTCCTGAGCGTCAGCGGATCTTCGACCAGTCCAGAACCACCTTGCCCGACTGGCCGGACCGCATGGCCTCGAAGCCGTCTTCGAAGCGGTCGTAGGGCAACTGGTGGGTGATCAGCGGGGTCAGGTCCAGCCCGGCCTTGAGCAGGCCCAGCATCTTGCGCCAGGTGGTGAACATCTCACGCCCGTACACGCCCTTGATGGTCAGGGCCTTGAGGATGATGGCGCCCCAGTCGGTCACCATGGGCTTTGACGGAATGCCCAGCATGGCCATGCCGCCGCCCATGATCAGGGTGTCGACGCACTGCTTGAAGGCGATGGGCGAGCCGGACATTTCGAGCGCCACGTCGAAGCCGACCTTCATGCCCAGCTCGTGGATCACGTCGTGCAGGTCTTCCTTCGTGGTGTTCACCGTGCGCACGCCCGGGGCCACCTTCTGGGCCAGCTCAAGCCGGAAGTCGTTGATGTCGGTCAGCACCACGGTGCGCGCGCCCGCGTGACGGGCCACGGCGGCGGCCATCATGCCGATGGGGCCCGCGCCGGTGACCAGCACGTCCTCGCCCAGCAGGTCGAACTGCTGCGCCGTGTGCACCGCATTGCCGAACGGATCGAGGATGGCGCCGATCTCCCACGGCACCTCGTCGGGCAGTTCGATGACGTTGAAGGCGGGGGCCACCACGAACTCCGCGAAGCCGCCCTGGCGGTTCACGCCGATGCCCCGGGTGGCCGGATCCAGATGGAAGTGGCCGGCGCGGGCCGCCTCGCTGTTCAGGTCGATGACGTGACCCTCGACCGAGACCCGCTGGCCGATCTTGATGGGACGGTCCACGTCCTTGCCCACCGCGACCACCTCGCCGGAGAACTCGTGGCCGGTGATCATGGGGACGGGCACGTTCTTCTGGCTCCACTCGTCCCAGTTCCAGATGTGGATGTCCGTGCCGCAGATGGCCGTGCGCTGGACGCGGATCAGCACGTCCTCGGGCCCGGCGACCGGCACGGGCGCGTCGATCAGCTCGAGGCCCTCGGCGGGCCGGGTCTTGGCGAGGGCCTTCATGGTCTGGGTCATGTGGTCTTCCTGAGTCCTTGGGTGTCGGTCGGCGAGGTCAGATAACCCCAAGCTCCCTGCCCGCCGTGGTGAAGGCTTCGACCGCCTGGTCAATATGCTCGAAGGTGTGGGCGGCTGACATCTGGGTGCGGATGCGGGCCGCGCCGCGCGGCACGACCGGGAACGAGAACCCGATCACATAGACGCCCAGCTCCAGCATGCGCGCGGCGAAATCCTGGGCAAGTTTGGCGTCGCCCAGCATCACCGGGATGATGGGGTGCTCGCCGGGCAGCAGGTCGAAGCCGGCCTCGGTCATGGCGCCCCGGAACCGCGCGGCGTTGGCGGTCAGTTGCTTGCGCAGGGCGTCGCCTTCCTCGCCCTGAGCGATGCGGATGGCCTCGAGGCTGGAGCCGCACACGGCGGGCGCCAGGGCGTTGGAGAACAGATAGGGCCGCGCGCGCTGCTTCAGCAGTTGAACCACCTCGGTGGTGGCGCAGATGAACCCGCCCATGGCCCCGCCCAGCGCCTTGCCGAAGGTGCCGGTGACGAAGTCCACCTTGACCCCGTGATGGGCGTAGGAGCCCCTGCCCTTCTCGCCCAGGAACCCCGTGGCGTGGCAGTCGTCCACCATGATCAGGGCGTCGTACCTGTCGGCCAGCACGCGGATGTCCTGCAGCCGGGCGATGTAGCCGTCCATGGAGAAGGCGCCGTCGGTGGCGATGATGATGTCGCGGGCGCCGGCGCCGCGGGCCTCCTTCAGCTTCGCCTCCAGCTCATCCATGTCGGAGTTGGCGAAGCGGTAGCGTTTCGCTTTGCACAGGCGCACGCCGTCAATGATCGAGGCGTGGTTCAGGCTGTCGGAAACAATGGCGTCCTCCTCCCCGAACAGCGGCTCGAACAGCCCCCCGTTGGCGTCGAAGGCGGCGGCGAACAGGATGGCGTCCTCAAAGCCCAGATAGCCCGCGATGGCGGCTTCCAGCTCCTTGTGGATCTCCAGCGTGCCGCAGATGAAGCGCACCGAGGCCGTGCCAGAGCCCCAGCGTTCGGTGGCCGCGATGCCGGCCCGGGCCACCCGCTCATCGCCGCCCAGACCCAGATAGTTGTTGGCGCAGAAGTTCAGGACCTCACGGCCCGCCACCGTGATGACCGGGCCCTGACGGGAGGCGATCACCCGCTCGGGCTTGGTCAGGCCCTGCTGGTCGATGGAGTCCAGTTCAGCGCGGACACGGGTATGGAATTGCGCGGGCATGGTGTCTCCGGGGTCGGGGATTCAGCTATGGGCGCGAGTTACGCCGAATCCGCGCCCAAGGCCACCCGTCCTCAGTCCGGTCGCGAGCCGTCCCGGACCGGACGCAGCGGGCTGACCCGGACCTGACGGCCGCAGGGCTGGATCTCCAGATCCAGCGGAATATCCGCCGTATCGCCCGGCGCCCGCGCGATCACCTCGGCGACCGACGGGCAGCGGGTCTCGCCAAGGTTTTCATGGGGTACGGCGCTGTAGGACAGATCGAAATACGCCTTGCCGTTGGGTTCCAGCTCCACCGCTTCCGGCGTCTGCCCGGCGCGGAAATAGTTGCCCGACTGCTGGACGGTGCGGACCTGATCCAGATCGTCCCCGTCCGCGTCGCGCAGCACCAGGCCGGGATAGCCCCGGACCGAACAGGCCGTCGATCCGGCGTTGGTCAGGGACATCACCACCTGACGGTTGCCCGCCCCCGCATCGCCGCCCTCACGCGCCAGGCGCAGGGCCGGGCCGCGGCACGGCGGGGCCATGTCCGGGTCCGCCGCCTCCAGTCCCTCGGCTTCGCCGGGCGCGCGCGGCGGCAGCACCGTATTGGCCGGACGCGAGCAGCGCTCCAGCACCGTGGAGCCCACGTCCTCATTGGGCCCCAGGCGGCTCAGGGTCGCGGTCTCCTGATCGCCCCGCGCGGCGGTCCACCATTCCAGGTCGGGACCCGCATAGCGCGCGCCGCTGGCCGAGCGGGCGATGTTCAGGGTGTAGGTCTGGCCTTCGTAAGTGACCTCGGCGCTGGCGGAATCCACATAGCGCACGCTCAGCGAGCGGCCGCTCTCGCAGGCGTAGCTGACTTCCGGCGCGGGCGGCGCTTCGGGCTGCTCGGCGACGGGAACGTCATCCACCGCCTCGACCGGCGCCTCCTCCCGCGAACAGGCGGCCGCGCTCAGGGCCAGGCAGGACACGGCGAGGATGGACAGGGTGGTGCGGGTGGTCATGGACGTCTCCGGTTTGCGCCGAAGATTAACGCTGTTCGCCCGCAAAGGCTCCGCTTGCCGGTTCAGGCCGCGGCGACGGCCCGGCGCCCATCCTGTCGCCGGTCCAGAAAGGCATGGGCTTCCTCGGGCGTCGAGAACACGTGGTGGGTCCGGTTGGTGAAGCAGAAATCCATGGTGCGCGCCCAGTCAACAAAGCCCGCATCGAAGCTGATGAAGCAGGTGTGCGAGGCCCGGCGCCCCGCCCCGCAGGCCCGGAAGGTCTCCGCCGTCCGCACCACGTCGTCATGGGATCCGTCGCCGTACGATTCCCGCAGATCGATGATGAAGTCATGGTCCGCCCGTTCGGGCTTCTCGAGAACCAGGCCGAGCAGGGCGCCGTTCAGATCACGCGCCATGACGTTGAAAGTACACGTCAGGACGACGCGGCGACAGGCGTCATCAATCTCGATCCCGGGCTTCATGGCGCGGCCTCCACCCGGCGGACCAGCGACGACAGTCCGTCAAGCATCGCCTTGGCCTCAGGGCCATCGTCGAAGCCCGTGGTGAGGATCAGGCGCAAGGACCGGACGTGGACATCGACCGACGACCAGTCGCGGCGCCCGGCGGCGCCCAGCTTCTCGGTCAGCTCACACAGGCTGTAGACGGCGCGGTAGAAGGGTCCCGTCTCGAAGAATCCGGCCGTCCCGGCGAGGTTGGCGGCGAGAGGATAGATTGAGGCGAAGCCCCCCTCGGACCGTTCGCGACACAGGGCCTCCAGACGCTCAACCCCCAGATGGAGGCCCTCCACGGCCGAGGCCCGCTGATCGTCCAGGGCGGCGTCGGCGGCGGCCACGGCCTCGCCGACCTTTTTCCCGCCGGGCAGGCGGATCTGATCAGCGAGGGTCGGTCTGACCTTGAACATACGGGCGTTGTCTGATGCGGCGGTCACAGGGCAACCCTTTGCGGCTTCAGGAGCATGTCGATGTCCGACTGGTCCATGTTCGGCTCAAGGGCGACGCCCACATGGGCGGACAGATCGCCCGCCCGGCGGCCGGCCATGCCCAGGGGGGGGCCGTAATTGCGCACCCGCCGGTCCGGCCCGACATAGGTCTCGCACTCCACCCATTCGCGCTGGTCCTTGGTCAGCCACAGGATTCGCTGCAGCAGGACCATGGGCGTCAGGGGCTTGGTCACGATGAAGCTGGCCCCGCAGTCCCGGCTCTTGGCCACGAAGCCTTCCGAGGCGTGGCCGGTCAGGATGATGACAGGGGTGTAGGCGCTGGTCTTGGGTCCCTCCCGGCGCATCCACCGCACGAAGTCGCAGCTTTCGGCCGCCGACGCGCACTCCACCAGCACCATGTCCACCGAGCGCCGCTTGATGACGCCGCGCGCGTCGTCGGGCGAGGCGGATTTGATCTGCTCCTTCAGGCCGAAGCCCTGAACAATGGAGCTGAGGATATCGAGACCTTGCGGATTGTCGTTGATCAGCAGCGCGGAGGTGCGCTCCAGGTTGATCCGCGTTTCTGGGGAGATGGCGCGGGACATGATCAGTCGAACAGCATCAGGTCGCCCGAAGGCGGCGGATGTGAGATCGCGGGAGCGGCTTCCCCGTTCAGGCTGGCGCGCATGCGCTCCACCAGCCCGCCCAGCGGGGCGGCGACCACGGCGTTCCGGGGGCAGTCGCCCTCGGCGACGCGCGCGGTCATGGCGGCCAGGGCGTCCAGATGCTGCACCAGCATGTCCAGACCCTGGGCGCGGACCATGGCCTCGTGCTGACCCGCCGACGGCGCCGCCGACAGCAGCGGCGCGAGGCCTTCGGCCATCGCGCGGCCGTGCGCCAGTTCGTCGGACAGGGCGGCCAGGAAGCGGGCGTCGATACTCATCAGAACAGCTCCAGCTCGCCAGAGTCGGCGACCACCGGCGGCGGAACGCGACGCTCCACGGGACGGTCGCTGACGGACTTCTGAAGGGCCCGGCCGGTGGCGGGCCAGAACTGGACCCGCCGGGCGCCGTGCCCGCGCAGGCTGGAGGCGATGATCGGAATGCCTTCGTCGGCCAGGAATTTCTCGGCGAAATTCGCATTGGCCACGCCCACGTCGGCCAGGCCGTCGAACATGCGCCCGCCGCCGAACAGCTTGGCCTCAAGGCGGTCGCGGCGCCCTCCCGCGGTGAGAACGCCGTTGATCAGCACTTCCATGGCGTAGGCGCCGTAGCGGCGGCCCTCATCGGCGCCGTCCGTGCGGCCCGACGGCAGCAGGAAATGGTTCATGCCGCCGATCCGCGCGACCGGATCCCGCAGGCACATGGCCACGCACGACCCCAGGATGGTGGTCAGCATCACCTGCGGGTCGCCGGTGATCAGATGCTCGCCCTGGCCCACATGCAGGCGCACCGAGGCCGGGGGGGCCGTGAGAATCTCCGCATTCATCATGTCAGCGGACCGAACACGCCCTCGATCTTCTCCTTCAGCTGGCCGGCGGTGAAGGGCTTCACGAGGTAGTTGTTGACGCCGAACTGCACGGCGCGCTGCACCAGCTCCTTGTCGGCCCGGCCGGTCAGCATGATGAAGGCGGACTTGCTGGTGGGCGGATGGGCGCGGATGGCGCGCAAAAGGCCCAGACCGTCCAGGTTCGGCATGTTGAAGTCCGAGATCACCAGATGCGCCGGCTGGGCGATCATGGCGCGCAGGGCCTCCTCGCCGTCATTGGCCTCGCGCAGATTGACGACGCCGATCTGCTGCAGGCTGGCGCGGATCAGGCTGCGCATGGTCAGCTGGTCGTCCACGATCAGGGTCTGGATGGCGGAAGCGGCGGGCATGTCACTGAACCTCTGCAGGCTGGGAGGCGGCCGGGGAGGCGGCGGAAACAAGATCAAGAATGGCGGGGCCGATGCGGCCGAGGGGCAATTGGCGCTCCACGGCGCCCAGCTCGTAGGCGGCACGGGGCATGCCGTAGACGACGCTGGAAGACTCGTCCTGGCCCAGGGTTCGGGCGCCGGACTGACGCATGGCGAGCAGCCCCTGCGCCCCGTCACGACCCATGCCGGTCAGGAGGACGCCCACCGCTTGCTGGTCCAGTCGGGCGACGGATTCGAACAGCACATCGACCGAAGGCCGGTGGCCGCTGACCGTGTCTGCGGCCCTGAGCCGGCATCGCGGCGAGGACCCGCGCGAAACCTCCAGATGCGCCAGGCCGCCGGGGGCCAGGAAGATGCGGCCGGGAAGCAGGACATCGCCGTCCTCGGCTTCCTTGACCGACGGCGCACACAGCTTGTCGAGCCGCGCCGCGAAGCTCTTGGTGAAGGTCGCCGGCATATGCTGGGTGATGACGGTGGGCGGGCAGTTCGCAGGGAAGGCCGACAACACCGTGATCAGGGCCTCAACCCCCCCGGTGGAGGCGCCCAGCGCCACCACATGATCCGGCCGGGCGCGCCAGGCGGCGTCCACGGACGGGCCCCGGGTTTCGCTCACCGTGCGCACGCGGGCGCCGGCGGCGGCCTTCACGCGCTGGGGCAGGTCCGCGAAGGCCTCCATGGCGGTCACGCCGCCCGACGGTTTGCCCACAGCATCCACGGCGCCCAGCTCCAGCGCCGCCAGGGTCACGTCGGCGCCCGCCTGGGTCAGGGTAGAGACCATCACCACCGGCATGGGCCGCAGGCGCATGATCTTCTCGAGGAATTCCAGCCCGTTCATGTTGGGCATCTCGACGTCCAGGGTGATGACGTCGGGGTTCAGTCGCTTGATGGCCTCGCGCGCCTCCAGCGGATCGCCCGCCGTTCCCAGCACCTCGATCTCCGGATCGCGCTTGAGGGCGGCCGAGATCAGACCGCGCATGGTCGGGGAGTCGTCCACCACCAGAACCGTCACGGTCATGGCGCGGCCTCATAGGTGGTCAGGCCGCTGGTGCGCAGCCGCGCCGTGGCGGGACCTGAAACGCGCTCGGAGTGGCCGATGTAGAGCGTTCCGCCGGGATTCATCAGGGGCAGGAAGCGGCTCCAGACCGTCTCCTGGGTCTGGTCGTCGAAATAGATCACCACATTCCGGCAGAAGATCACGTCGAACTTGCCCTTCATGGGCCAGTCGCCGATCAGGTTCAGCTCGTTGAAGGTGATCATCCGGCGCAGCTCGGGCGCCGCAGCATACAGCATGCGGTCGCCGCCGCTTTCGCGCTTGAACCAGCGATGACGCAGGGTGTCGGGCACCGGCTCCAGCGTTTCGGCGGAATAGAGCCCTTGGCGGCCCTCGGCCACCATGTTCGGGTCGATGTCGGTGGCCAGGATCCGTACGTCCAGGTCGGCCGCCTCGGGCAGGACCGACAGCACCGTCAGGGCCATGGAATAGGGTTCCTGCCCGTTCGAGCAGGCGGCGGACCACAACCGCACCCGTCCGCCCTGACGCGCCCGCTCGGCCAGGGCCGGCATGACCTTGTCGCGCAGGTGATCGAAGTGGTGGGGTTCGCGGTAGAAGCGCGTGACGTTGGTGGTCAGGGCCGCGAACATCGCCTGACGCTCGTCCAGACCGTCCGCGCCGTCGATCAGGGTGCAGTAATCGCGGAAACTGCGCAGGCCCAGGGCGCGCAGCCGCTTGGCCAGGCGCGAATAGACCAGGGCCGCCTTGGCCTCGGTCAGGGCGATGCCGGCATGGGAATGCAGCACCTGGGCGATATGGCGGAAATCCTCGGCGGTGAAGGCGAACTCGCCCTGCACCAGCGATGTCTCCTTCGCCGGGCGCACCCTGTCGGCGGTCTGGGTCATGCCGCTTCTGCCTCCGGTTCGGTCGGCAGGATGCGGTCCAGGGCGATCAGGCTGATCATGCGGCCGTCGATGGCGAAGATGCCCTTCACGAACGCCTTGACCTCGTCCGCCGCCACGTCGGGCGTGGGCTGGACCTGGTCGTCGGTCAGCTGAAGGATGTCGGACACCGCGTCGACCAGCAGGCCGATGGTGCGATCGCGGATGTGCACCACCATGATGACATGGCGGGCGTTGGGCTCGGTGACACCCAGGCCGAACCGGCCCGACAGGTCGATGATCGGCAGCACGGCGCCGCGCAGGTTGATGACGCCCTTCATGTAGCCGGGCGTGCGCGGCAGCGGCGTGGCCGGGGTCCAGCCGCGGATCTCCCGGACCGCCATGATGTCCACGCAGAATTCCTGTTCGCCGATGCGGAAGGCGATCAGTTCACGTCGGGCGCCGGTCTGGATGTTGGCTTCGGTCATGGATCAGCTCGCGAGCTTGAGGTCGGGTTTGCGCACCGAACGGCGCGTGTTCGAGACGAGGGCGTCGATGTCGAGAATCAGGGCCACGCGGCCGTCACCGAGAATGGTGGCGGCAGCCACGCCGTCGATGGCCTGATAGTTGGTCTCAAGGCTCTTGATGACCACCTGGCGCTGGCCCTGGATGGCGTCCACCAGCAGGGCGGCCTTGGCGCCGCCCTCGGCCTCGACGATCAGCGCCACGCCGGTCGAGGCCGGTTCCGGCCCGATGCCGAAGCCCAGGGTCGCGGCCACGTCGACCAGGGGAACGAACTCGTCGCGGAACCGGATCACGGGCGTATGGCCGCCGACCAGATGGATGTCCTCGGCCCGGGGGGTCAGGCTCTCGACAATGGCGGCCAGCGGGGCGACCAGGGTCTGTTCGGCGCTGGACACCACCATCCCGTCCAGAACCGCCAGGGTCAGCGGCAGACTCATGGTGAAGGTGGAGCCTTCGCCGGGCTTGCTGGTGATCGAGATGCGTCCGCCCAGCGACTGGATGGAGCGCTTGACCACGTCCATGCCCACCCCCCGGCCCGAGACGTCGGAAATGGTCTCAGCGGTCGAAAAACCGGGCATGAAGATCAGGTTGTCGATCTGTTCGTCGCTCAATTGGGTGTCCGGTTCGACCAGGCCCTTTTCGACGGCGATGCCCAGAACCCGTTCGCGGTTGATGCCCGCGCCGTCGTCGGAGATCTCGATGACGATGCGGCCCGAGCGGTGCAGGGCGGCCAGGCGCACCTGGCCCTCGGCGGACTTTCCGGCGGCCACCCGCTTGTCGGGCTTCTCAAGCCCGTGGTCGATGGCGTTGCGCAGCATGTGGGTGATGGGTTCAGCCAGGCGCTCGACGACGGTCTTGTCCACCTCGGTGGCCTCGCCCTCGGTCACCAGGCGCACCTGTTTGCCGGTCATCTGGGCGACTTCGCGCACCAGACGCGGCATGCGCTGGAACACCGACTTCACCGGCTGGGCGCGGATGGCCATGACGCTGTCCTGGATCTCGCGGGTCAGCAGCTCCAGGTCTTCCAGCCCCTGCCCCACGCCCGTGGCGCGGATCATGGCGGTCTCGCTCACCCGCTGGGCCAGCACGGCCTGCTGGATCACCAGCTCGCCCACCAGATTGATCAGACGGTCGACCCGGTCCAGGTCGACGCGGATGGTCACGGGCGCCTGGGCGACGGGGGCGTTCGCCGCCGTCTCGGGCGCGGCCGGCGGCGCCTTGGCCTCCGCCGCAGGCGCAGCGATCACGGGGGCCGGTTCCGGCGCCGGCGCGGCCGGCTCGGCGGGCGCTTGCACCTGCGCCTGGGCGGCGGCCAACAGGGCGGTGATGTCCAGATCGGGTGCAGGCGCAGCCACGGGTGCGGCGACGAACTCGACCGGCGGGGCCTCCGCTTCGTCGCGCAGGATGGCCAGGTCGCAGTCGCCGTCGACAAATTCGAAGACTTCGCGGATCGCCGCCTCGTCCACCGCGCCCGGCAGGCGGATGGTCCAGCTGAGGCAGCCCTCTTCCGGCTCCAGGACGTCCAGCATCGGCACGCCGCTGGCGTCGATCTCGACCGTCGCCTCGCCCAGCCGCGACAGTTCGCGCAGCAACAGGCCGGCGTCATTGGCCTTGGCGTAAAGTGCGGCGTTGGGCTGGAACACGATGCGCCAATCACCACCGCCGGACGTCGCGGGCGCCGCAGCGGGCGCCAGATCCATCGGGTCGAACTGAACGGGCTTGAAGCCGAATTCGTCTTCGTCCGCTTCGGGTGCGGCGGCGGACGCGGCGGGCGCGGCGTCGCCGTGGGTCAAGGCCTCCAGCTCGGCCACCAGGCCGGCCGAACGGGCCTCATCCACCGGCGCGCCCGCGCCGCGGGCGGCGGCCACATGGTCGTTCAGCACGTCAGAGGCGCGCAGAAGGGTCTTGATGGTCGCGTCGTCGCAGGGTTTGCGGCCCGCGCGCAGCTCATCCATCAGGGTCTCGAAGACATGGGCGAAGCGCACCAGCGCTTCCATGCCGAAGGCCCCGGCGCCGCCCTTGACCGAGTGCACCGCGCGGAACACGGCGTTGATGGTCTCGTCGTCGCCCTCGCCGTTCTCCAGCGCCAGCAGCCCGGCTTCCAGGTCGGCGAGCAGCTCCTCGCATTCCTGGAAGAAGGTCGCCTTGATGGCCTCGAAGGGATCTTCGGTCATGTGGCGCTCCCGCTCAGGCCGCGACCCGGCGAACCGCGTCCACCAGCTTGACGGGATCGAACGGCTTGACGATCCAGCCGGTCGCCCCCGCATCACGGGCGCGCTGCTTCTTGGCGGCGTCGCTTTCGGTGGTCAGCACCAGGACGGGCGTGCCCCGATAGTCGGGATCAGCGCGCATGCCCTCGATGAAGCCGAAGCCGTCCATGCGCGGCATGTTGATGTCGGTGATGACCACGTCGGCGCCATGCGCCTTCAGGGTCTCCAGCCCATGCACGCCGTCCTCGGCCTGAATGACGTGATAGCCAGCGTCCTTCAGGGCCATCATCAGCATGTCCCGCATTGTGCGCGAGTCATCGACGGTCAATACGGTCTTCATCCTGTCGCCCCAACGAGATCAGTGTTCAGGTCCGCGCAGCCATAGGCCGCAAGTTGTTCGGTCAGAGCGTCGGAGAGAGGCGCCAGCGTCAGCGCCTTTCCGTCCATGGCCCAGGTCTTCTTCGCGCTGATCAGCACCTGCAGACACAGGCCGCCGATCCGCTCCACTTCGCCGCCGTCCAGGACGATGTCCGACCCGCGCAGGGCCAGCAGATCTTCCCGGAGCGTCCCGGCGGCGCGGATATCCAGCACCGCCGGCAGGCGCACGGCCGTCATCAGAACTCCTCCCAGCCGTCTTCGGCGGCCACAGTCTCGAGCTTGCGGGCCGCGCCGCCGGCGCCCATGGCCTTCAGGGCCGTGACGGTGCGTTGGACGGCGGAGGGCTTGGCCGCGGGCTTGGCTGCGGGCTTGGGCGCGTGCGCGGGAGCCGAGGCGGTGCGGTCCTTCTCGCCGATCTCGAAGCGCGAGACCGACTCGTTCAGCTGATCCGCTTCCTGAGCCAGCGAGTGGCTGGCCGCGGTGGACTGCTCGACCATGGCGGCGTTCTGCTGGGTCACCTGGTCCATCTGGTTGACGGCGGTGTTGACCTGCTGAAGGCCGGTGGCCTGCTCCTGGGCCGAGGCGGAGATCTCGGAGATCAGGCCGTCGATCTCGGCGACGCGCTCCACGATCCGGTTCAGGGCCTCGCCGGTCTGGCCGACCAGGCTGACGCCGGCGCCGACCTGGGTTCCAGAGGACGAGATCAGGGTCTTGATCTCCTTGGCCGCGTCGGCCGAGCGCTGGGCCAGGGCCCGCACTTCGGACGCCACCACCGCGAATCCGCGGCCCGCATCACCCGCCCGCGCCGCCTCGACCCCGGCGTTCAGGGCCAGCAGGTTGGTCTGGAAGGCGATTTCGTCGATCACGCCGATGATCTGGCTGATCTGGGTGGAGGACTGTTCGATGGCGCTCATGGCGCCCACGGCGTCGCGGACGATCTCGCCGCTCTTCTCGGCGTCGCCGCGCGCGGCCAACACCACGTCGGAGCACTGCTTGGCGCCCGAGGCGGTCTTGCGGACCGTGGCCGTGATCTGGTCCAGGGCGGCGGCGGTCTCTTCCAGGCTGGCGGCTTGCTGCTCGGTGCGGCGCGACAGGTCGTCGGCGGCCTGGCTGATCTCGCCGGCGCCCGAGCGGATGGCGGCCACATTGGTGACCACCGTGCTCATGGCGTCCTTCAGCTGGCCCATGGCCGCGTTGAAGTCGCTCTGCAGCTTCAGATAGTCCTCCGGGAAGGTCTGGGTCAGGCGATAGGTCAGGTTGCCCTTGCTCAGCTGCTCCAGGCCCTCGGCCAGGGCTTCGACCACGGCGGCCTGCTGGCGGGCGGCCTCGGCCCGCTCGGCCTCGGCGCGGGCGCGCTCGCTCTCGGTCATGCGACGCTGGTCGGCGGCCTCGCCTTCCAGACGGTCATTGGCGATGGCGGCGTCCTTGAAGGCCAGGACGGCGGCGGACATGTCGCCGATCTCATCCTTGCGGCCGGCGCCCGGCACCTCGATGGTCTTGTCTCCGCCGGCCAGCTTGCGCATGACGGTGGTCATGTTCACCACCGGCTTGGCGATGGTGCGGGTCATCAGTAACCCGAGGCCCGCCGCGATCACGGCGGCCAGCGAGATGCCTCCGATCAACACGGTGTTGGCCATGTTGCCGGCTTGAGTCTGGTGGTTACGGGCGCCCGTCAGAATGGCTTCTTCGGCTTCAATGAGGGCGTCCATGCCGTCTTCGGCGGGGGTGATGTATGTATCGGCCACGCCTTCACGGCCCACCATGGCGATCGCCTGGGCCCGAGTCGCCGGGTCCGCCGCCAACTCACGGCCGACCTCGACCACATTCACGTACCAGGCATCCGCGGCGGCCTCGACCTGGTCCACCAGCTCGAGCACTTCAGGATGGCCGGCGCCCTCCGTTCGAAGCTGGCCGAGCTTTTCCTTGAAAACTGCCCGGTGCGAGTCCAGGCGTTCAATGTAGTAGGGATCGCCCGACACCAGATAACCGCGATAGGCGTTTTCCTGACGCGCCACGTAAAATTGCGCTTCCTGGGTGGTTCGGATGCTCTGACTGGCGGTGCTGTATTCCTGGCGCGCGTTCTCAATATCCAGGACATTCAGAAAAACAGCCGTGCCCGTGGCCGCGATGACGACCACCACTGCTGCAAAGGCCATGGCCAGCTTTTGACCGATCTTTAGATTGTTCAGGTTCACGGGAACTGCCTTTCAGAGGGGTCTTGAAGCGGGGGCGCCGCCAGAGAAGCTCGGGTTTCAGAAGGAAGCGGTCAGGGCGGCCACCAGACGGCCGTCGTAGCGGTCGCCGCGGAAGTGCGCGTCGGTGTCGTACCAGCGCACATCCAGGGCCAGGTTTTCGGTGAGTCCGTGGTTCACGCCCAGGTTCCAGGCGTTGTAGTCCGCGCCGTTCTCGGCCGCGCGATTGGCGAAGGCGGCGCTGACACGGGTGGCGTCGGCCACACTCACCGAGCCGTTCAGCTCGATCCACCAGGCCTCTTCCGTGGCGGAAAAACCGTCGGGCGTGTAGTTGACGCGCAGACGGGTGTTCACCGGGCCAAGGCGCCGGGAGATGTCCGTCTGGAATTCAAAATAGTTGCTGTCGATGCCCGACCGCGTGCCGGGGAGATCGCGGTTCACCACCGAGAAGTTCAGCCCGTTGCCC
Organism: Brevundimonas sp. BAL450; assembly: GCF_015767455.1. NCBI lineage: Bacteria > Pseudomonadati > Pseudomonadota > Alphaproteobacteria > Caulobacterales > Caulobacteraceae > Brevundimonas > Brevundimonas sp. BAL450. The sequence continues at coordinate 29,544 of NZ_JADWOW010000051.1, read as the reverse complement.
GCCCAGCGGGTTTTGTAGCCGATCGACGAGACGATCTCGGCAGTCGATCCCTGGGGCAGGTCGGCGCTGGAGACCCAGACCTTGGCGTAGAAAGCGCCGTGGGTGGCCTGGACGCCGGCGAAGATGCTGGGGTCACCGTCGCTTTTGCCCAGGCCTTTCCCGACATATTCCGTCGCGACGCCGATTTCAGCTGACCAGTCGATGGCGGGCGAAGCCGCCTGAGCTTGAGCTTCGGTGGAAGAAAAACCCAAAGCAACGACCGAAGAAACAGCCGCAATACAGGCGGCTCCGGAATACATATTAGTCAATATAAACCTCACTCAGCATTCTACTTGAGAAATATAGGGTTAATTGGAAAATATACGCGTTATACAGATTGCAGATAACGCGATCAGTCCTTACCAAAATCGAAATAGCAGCGCTTTCCGGATCTATCTGTGACCCAAAATGGGTCGTTGCGAATGATTTTCGACACCGGTGTCATGCGTTATGCCTTGGGAACACAGTGTTATCTGCCGTACGGTCCCCCGGATGCGAAATCTGAGTCCTCACCGGACGCCGAAACAGTGACGTCCGCCACAGCCACACCGGGCGGCTATACTTTGCCCCCTGAACTCATCGCGGTTCTTGACGCCTCGCCCGACTTCCAGATCCTGCTGGCGCCGGACCAGACGGTCCTGTTCGCCAACGTTGCCTTCAAGGCCACCACGCCGGACGAGGTGGGCCCCCTGATCGGCCGCCCCTTTGCCGACAGCCTCCTGGGCCGGGACGCCAGGCGGGCGGCCAGCCGCCGCATCATCCTCGACGCCGTCAGGCAGGCGCTGGCGAATAGGGAGGTCATCCGCCCCCCCATCTTTCGGTACGACATCCAGAAGGACAGCCGGCTGCCGGCGCAGGAAGCGTGGTGGCGCCTGTGCGCCTCGCCCTGCGTTCTGGATGGCCGCCCCTGCCTGTTGCTGACGGCGTCAGAGGTGACGGCGGCCATATCCATGGGCCGCACCGGGGACACGGACATCGCGGAGGAGGCGGGGCCGGGCGGCGCGCTGGTGTGGGCGGAGCGGCGGCGCCTCGGCCAGATGTTCGATCAGGCGGCGGACATGATGGCGCTGGTGGTGGGCCCCGACCACGTGTTCGAAATGATCAACCCCGCCATGAAGCGGGCCGCCGGCGACGCGCAGCTGCTCGGCCGCTCCCTGCGCGACGTCGTGCGGTCGGATCAGGGTCGCGAGATCCTGCGGCGCCTGGACGAGATGCGGGACACAGGCCTGCCGTTCACCGCCCTCGCCCGGCCATTCCGTATGACCGCCGAGGCTGACGAGGATCGCTACCTCGATCTGACCCTGCAGCCGCTGATCAACGACGACGGTCAGGTCGAAGCCATATTCTGCCGCGGCCAGGACGTGACCGAGCAGGTGAAGGCCCTGGCCGTGCAGCAGTTCCTCAGGGACGAGTTGGCCCATCGTCTGGGCAACATCCTGGCGGTGGTCGTGGCCCTGGCCGAACAGAGCGCGGCGCGGACGCCCTCACTGGAGCGGTTTCGAACCGTCTTCGGGGCCCGGCTGTCGGCGCTTGCGGCGATCAACGCCCTGCTGAACCGCCATGGCCCGGAGGTTTCGGTGGAGGCCGTTTTTGACGCCGTCGCGCGTCCGCTGTTCGGGCCAGGCCTTGTGAGCGGCGGCGGCCGCACCGCCACGCTCACGCCGAAGGCCGCAATCACCCTTGGATTGATGTTTCACGAAATGCTTCAGTCATCGGGCGCGGCGACAAAACCGGGTTCGACAGGACCGCGAATCCGGGCACACCAGCGTGCCGGGCGCCTCCATCTGATCTGTGTGTCGCCAGACCTGTGTGATTTCTCTAAGGATGGTGATGATTTCGCGCATCGCCTGATTGATCACGCCGTCCGTCATGAGTTCCAGGGCAGTTGGGTCTTCTTCCATCGCAAGAAGGGCGCGGCGGCCTGTTTCGAGTTCCCGCTTACCCATTCCGTCTGGACGCGTTCCGGCGCGGCCGCATGAATTGAGGGATCCCATGCGTGTTCTGGTGGTCGAAGATGAAACCCTGGTGCTGTTCACCCTCGAGGCTGAACTGACCCGGGCCGGATTCGAGGTGGTGATGGCCAGCGATCCGGCCGGCGCCCGCGCGCGCCTGGATGAGGAGGGCGCCGATCTCAGCGGGCTGGTGGTGGACCTCAACCTGTCGGCGGAGGAAACCGGGTTCGACGTGTCGCGTCACGCCAGGACGGTCAACCCGGACGTCACCGTGATCTACATTTCCGGCAATGATCCCAGCCAGTGGGCGGATCAGGGCGTGAAGGACAGCGTCTTCTTCGCCAAACCGGTGCTGTCCGCCGAGGTGGCGAAAGCCCTGCAGTCCCGGATCGGCTAGACCCCGGGCGGGGCGTCGTTTTCGACCAGTTTCTCGACCGTCGCATGGCTGACGGCGGCCAGGCGAATGAACTTGTCGACCACGAACCGGCTGTCGGGAAAGGCGCGGGGCGTGATGGTCAGAAGCTGGCCCGAGCGCTTCACCAGCCCATCCTTGATCAGATCATTGACCTTGCGCCGCACCGTTTCACGCGGGATGCCGGTGGAATCGGCGATCGAACGGATGTTGGTCCACAGGGTCGGCAGGGCGTCCAGGTCACCGGACAGGACCTTCTCGGACGGCAGATCGGCGAAGCCGCGGGCCATGGCGCTGCGAAGCATTATGATTAGCAAAACGAGTTGCCGGTCGAGGTCATTCGCCTGTCGCCGTGAAACAATGAGATAGTCGTTTAACGCTGATAACAAAGCCGGTGCTGCCCGGCAGTAGTCTTCGCGAATGCGCGCTTCAGTCAGTACCGGCATTCCCTACCCTGAACAGTGCCCCGTCAATCAGAAGTGCATATTCCGCATGCATTTGCACCTTTCCAAACCTCATCATTGCGTGAACACATTGCCGCATGGACTGCTTTGACTGCCCCTCCTGAAGGTAACCGGTGGACAAGACAGGGTCTCTGACGGGGGTTGGCGCCCCGCGCCCGGAAGCTCTATGCCAAGGCGGACAATCACGAACGTCCGCCCCCCGAGCGGGCGCCATGGGAGACCGACGCCATGACCCAGCCCCTTTCCGGCGCGCCCGAAGGCTACATGCCCGGCCTCGGCAACCACGTGGCCACCGAGGCCGTGGCCGGCGCCCTGCCCCAGGGCCGCAACTCGCCGCAGAAGACTCCTTTCGGCCTCTACGCCGAACAGCTGACGGGCACGGCCTTCACAGCGCCGCGACACGCCAACCGCCGCTCGTGGCTGTACCGGCTTCGGCCCAGCGCCAACCACGGCGCCTTCACCCCCTATGACGGGGCGAAGCTGTTCCGCACGGGTCCCTTCACCGAACAGCCCCCGACGCCCAACCGCCTGCGCTGGGATCCCCTGCCCCTGCCCGACGCCCCCACCGACTGGGTCGACGGGCTGGTCACCTATGTGGGCAACGGCGACGCGGCGGCCACGGCGGGGATCGGCGTGCACCTGTACGCCGCCAACGCCTCCATGACCGACCGGGTGTTCTACAACGCCGACGGCGAGTTGCTGATCGTGCCCCAGGACGGCGCCCTGGACCTGTTCACCGAGATGGGCCGCATCCACGCCGCTCCCGGCGAGATCGTGGTCATCCCCCGCGGCGTGCGCTTCCGGGTCGATCTGCCGGACGGCTCGGCGCGCGGCTATGTGTGCGAGAACTACGGCGAGCCCTTCCGCCTGCCCGACCTGGGCCCCATCGGCGCCAACGGTCTGGCCAATCCGCGCGACTTCCTCACCCCCGTCGCCTGGTTCGAGGACGTGGACCGCCCCGTGCAGATGATCCAGAAATTCCTCGGCGGCCTGTGGTCCACGCAACTGGATCACTCGCCGCTGGATGTGGTCGCCTGGCACGGCAATCACGCGCCGTACAAATACGACCTGGCCAATTTCAACACCATCAACACGGTCAGCTTCGACCACCCCGACCCGTCCATCTTCACGGTGCTGACCAGCCCGTCGGACACCCCCGGCGTGGCCAACTGCGACTTCGTCATCTTCCCGCCCCGCTGGATGGTGGCCGAAGACACCTTCCGCCCGCCGTGGTTCCACCGCAACGTCATGAGCGAGTTCATGGGCCTGATCCACGGCGCGTATGACGCCAAGGAAGGCGGCGGCTTCGCCCCCGGCGGCGCGTCCCTGCACAACTGCATGAGCGGCCACGGCCCCGACCAGGCCGCCTACGACAAGGCCATCAAGGCGGACCTGAAGCCGCACAAGATCGACAACACCCTCGCCTTCATGTTCGAGAGCCGCTGGGTCTTCCGCCCCACGGCATGGGCCGTCGAAACCCCGGCCATGCAGCTGGACTACGACGACGTCTGGACGGGGTTCGAGAAGGGCAAGGTGGAGTAGGCTGGGCGCTGTAGCGTAGACTGCCAGCGACCCATTGCGGACGCGGATCAAGTCGGTGTTAGGTCAGGGCGAGTCCGCGAGCCGCGCGCTGGCTCGCCTCTGGGAACGCAAACGCCACTAAACAGTCGCAGCGGTCGTCCGATCCGCCGGTCGCGTGGAAGAGCGAGGAGAATAGCATTTGCCCTTCCCGGAGATTGATCCTGTCGCGCTCCAACTGGGTCCCCTCGCCATTCGCTGGTACGGGATCGCTTATGTAGCGGGCTTCATTCTCGGCATGCTGCTCATCCAGCGCCTGATGACAACGTACAAAGACTATCCGTTCAGCTACGACAGCGTCTCAGGCGTATTCACCTACGCCATGGTCGGCGTCTTGCTGGGGGGGCGGATCGGAAGCATCGTATTCTACAATCTCGATTTCTATCTCGAAAATCCGGCCCAGATGCTCCGGGTCTGGGACGGCGGAATGTCGTTTCATGGGGGGCTGATCGGCGTCTTGCTGGCTGTGGTCCTATACTGCAAGTGGAACGGCCTTCCGTTGATGACCGTAGCGGACCTGATCGCGACAGCGGCCCCCATCGGCCTGCTGCTCGGCCGTCTGGCGAACTTCGTGAATGGCGAGTTGTGGGGTCGGGTGACCACCGTGCCTTGGGCGGTGGTGTTTCCATCCCCGGAAGCCGGCCCGCTGCCCCGCCACCCCAGCCAGTTGTACGAAGCCATCGGAGAGGGTCTGTTCCTTCTTATCGTGCTGCTGGCCATCACCGCTAACAGACACCTGCGTCTCTCACGCGGGTTCGCGGCGGGCATCTTCTTGGCAGGCTATGCCGTTATTCGTTTTCTGGTGGAATTCACCCGCGAACCTGACGCCTCCTACATCTGGATTTTCACGCGCGGGCAGGCGCTTTCTGTTCCCATGGTGGTCTTGGGCTTAGTGCTGCTGGTCTTTGCCCTGCGCAATAAGCCGGACAGGGCAGCATGACTGTCCGCTTCCCGCCCATGACAGTTGGGAATTTCCGCTTGCCGGGACGCTGAGAGAGCCCTCCGCCCTAAACCTGCCCGATGGTCTTCAGCCGCGCCTTGGGATGCACCTCGTTCTGGCTCATCACCACGGTCTGGCCGCGGAATCGTTCGATGATGGAGCGCACATACGGGCGGATCATGGGGCCGGTCAGCAACACCGCGGCTTCGCCGCCCATGGCCGCGCGCTCGAATACGTCGCGCACCTGACGGATGAAGTCCTGCAGCCGTGACGGCGCCATGGCCAGCTGCTTGTCCTCGCCCTGCCCCACCAGACTCTCGGCGAAGGCCTGCTCCCACTCGGGGCTCAGGGTGATGATCGGCAAGGCCCCGTCGTCGCCCTTGTGCTGCCAGCACAGCTGACGGGCCAGCCGGGTGCGCACGTGCTCCACCAGCTGGGTGACCGAATTGGTGTGCGGCGCCGCCTCGGCCAGCCCCTCCAGAACGGCCTGCAGATCGCGGATCGACACCCGCTCGCGCAGCAGGGACTGCAGGACCCGCTGCAGGGTGGTGACCGTGACCACCGAGGGGATCAGTTCGTCCACCAGCTTCTTCTCCTCGGTCCCCAGCTCCTTCAGCAGCTTCTGCACCTCGGCGTAGGACAGCAGGTCGGCCATGTTGTCCTTGAGGATTTCGGTCAGGTGCGTGGTCAGCACCGTGGACGGATCGACGATGGTGTAGCCCCGGAAGGTCGCCTCCTCGCGCAGGGAGTCGTCGATCCAGGTGGCGGGCAGGCCGAAGGCGGGCTCGCGGGTGTGCTCGCCCGGCAGCTCCACCTGACGGCCTGACGGGTCCATGGCCATGATCTGGCCCAGACGAACCTCGCCGTTCCCCGCCTCCATCTCCTTGATGCGGATGGCGTAGCCCTGGGTGGCCAGGCGCATGTTGTCGAGGATGCGCACGGCGGGCATGACGAAGCCGAACTCCTGGGCCAGCGACCGGCGCAGGGCCCGGATCTGGTCCGTCAGGCGCCGCCCCTCCAGATCGTTGATCAGGCTCAGCAGCGAATAGCCCAGCTCGATCTTGACCTCGTCGATGGTCAGGGCGGTGGAGATGGGTTCCTCCACATCCTCGGCCGGGCCGTCGGAGACCACCTCGACCGGCTCGGGCCTCAGCCGATTTCGCCCGCGTCGCCAGGCCAGATAGCCTGCCCCTCCCGACAGCACCGCGAACGGCAGCAGCGGCATGCCGGGGATCAGGCCGATGAAGCCCGCCGCCGCCGACACCATGCCCAGCGCCACCGGGTTCATGGCCATCTGGGCCACCAGCGCCTTGTCGGCCGAGCCCTCGACCCCGGCCTTGGACACCAGGAAGCCCGCGGCGATGGACACGATCAGCGCCGGCACCTGGGTCACCAGGCCGTCGCCCACCGCCAGCAGCACATAGCTGGAGGCGGCGTCGCCCGCCGACATGCCGTGCTGCACGATGCCGATGATCAGGCCGCCGATGACGGTGATGAAGGTGATGATCAGACCCGCCACGGCGTCGCCGCGCACGAATTTGGAGGCGCCGTCCATGGCCCCGAAGAAGGTGGACTCCTGCTCCAGCTCCTTGCGGCGCGACCGGGCCGTGTTCTCGTCGATCAGGCCCGACGACAGGTCCGCGTCGATGGCCATCTGCTTGCCCGGCATGGAGTCCAGGGTGAAGCGGGCCGAGACCTCGGCGATGCGGGTCGAGCCCTTGGTGATGACCACGAAATTCACCACCAGCAGGATGGCGAAGATGATCACCCCGATGACGAAGCTGCCGCCCATCATCAGGGCGCCGAACGCCTCGATCACCTGACCCGCGCTGGCGGTGCCCTCGTGTCCGTGGCTCAGGATCAGGCGCGTCGAGGCCAGGTTCAGCCCCAGCCGGTACAGGGTCACCACCAGGAGCACGGTGGGGAAGACCGCGAAGTCCAGCGGCTTCTTGATCAGCAGGGCGGTCATCAGCACCAGCACCGAGCCGGTGATGGAGATGGCCAGCAGCAGGTCCAGGATGAAGCTGCTCATCGGGATGATGAGCAGGCAGATGATCAGCACGACGCCCAGCGCCAGCGCCACTTCGCCGCGCATGAACCAGCCGAACATGTCGCGCCCCGAGGGCCGCGCCATGCCGTCCTTCATCATGCCCGCGTCAGCCATGTCCGAACGCCTCCAGCGCCCGGCCCACAGCCTCGGCGATGACGGCCTCGCCCGCCGCGAAGTCGTCGCTGGGCGGGCCTTCGTAATAGGCGGCGACGAAGATGGGCGCGCCCTCGGGCGGCCAGATCACGCCGATGTCGTTGACCGGACCCAGAGAGCTGGTCCCGGTCTTGTGCCCCACGCGCCAGCCGTCGGGGGCGGCGGCCTTGATGCGGTTCGGGCCGGTGGGCGAGTCCGTCAGCCAGCGCTCCAGCAGCGTCTGGTGCGCAGCCGTCAGGCGCGTCTGGCCCGGCGCCAGCAGCCGCGCCATGTTCGCCACGGCCTGCGTCGGCGTGGTGGTGTCCCGTTCATCGCCGACAAGGTTCAACTCTGGCTCCAGACGGTCCACGCGGGTCACCGAATCTCCGATGGAACGGTACCAGTTCCGCCATGAGTCGAGACCGCCCATTTCGCGGATCAGGATGTTGGCCGCCGGATTGTCGCTGAGCTCGACCGTCGACCGGCACAGCGCCTCGATGGTCAGGGCGCCGCCCACCGCCGGACCCGTGACCGGCGCATGGGAGATCATGTCGTCCGACGTGATCGGCAGGGCGCGATCCAGCCGCTCCTCGCCCCGCGCCACGCGCTCCAGCGTCGCGGCGGCCAGGAACAGCTTGAAGGTCGAGCAATAGGTGAAGCGTTCCGTAGCGCGCCAGAGGGCTTCGCCGCCTTCATGAGACACGGCGAGGCCGAGCCGCCCGCCCTGCCGGGACTCAAGGTCCGCCAGGTCCAGCTGAACGGGCTCCACCGCTCGCCCGGACGCCACGTTGGAGCACCCCGCCGCCGCGAGTGCGCCAAGGCCGGTCAGGACGCTTCTGCGGTCCGTTCTCGCGGTCATGGCTCAGGCTGCGTTGTAGGCGGATCCGGCGACGCCGGACTGGGGCGCGGGGATGGCTTCGCCCGCGTCGGCGTATTCGTTCAGCTTGTTGCGCAGGGTGCGGATCGAGATGCCCAGGATGTTGGCCGCATGGGTGCGGTTCCCCAGGCAGTGGCTCAGGGTGTCCAGGATCAGGGTCTTCTCCATCTCGGCCACCGTCTGGCCCACATAGGCGCGGGTGACGGCGTCGGCGGCCTGGGCCGCATGGCCCGCGACACCCGCGTCGCTCGCCGCCGCAGCCGTCCCCGCGGCGCCGAGCGGCTGGCCGTCGGGCATGCGCAGGGCGTCCTCGCCGATCTCCGGCCCGGTGGCCAGCAGCACCGCCCGGTGCATGGCGTTCTCCAGCTCCCGCACGTTACCGGGCCAGCGGTGCCCCAGCAGCGCGCGGCGCGCCGCCTCGGACAGGGGCCGCGCCGGCACCCCGTTGGCGACCGCGTATTTCTTGACGAAGTGATCGGCCAGCACCGCCACGTCGCCGGGCCGCTCGCGCAGCGACGGCAGGCGCAGGTTGACCACGTTCAGCCGGTACAGCAGGTCCTCGCGGAACGTCCCCTCGCTGACCGCCCGGGCCAGGTCGCGGTTGGAGGTGGCGATGATGCGGATGTTGACCGACACCGGCTTGGCGCCGCCCACCCGGTCGATGACCCGCTCCTGGATGGCGCGCAGCAGCTTGGCCTGCAGCCGGGCGTCCATCTCGCTGATTTCGTCCAGCAGCAGGGTGCCGCCGTCGGCCTCCTCGAACTTGCCGATGCGGCGGGCCACGGCGCCGGTGAAGGCGCCCTTTTCGTGCCCGAACAGCTCGGATTCCAGCAGGTTGTCGGGAATGGCGGCGCAGTTGACGGAGATGAACGGCTTGTCGGCGCGGCGCGACTGGGCGTGCAGGTGACGGGCCATCACCTCCTTGCCGACGCCGCTTTCGCCGGTGATCAGGATGGAGGCTTCCGACTTGGCCACCTGGTCGGCCAGCTTGATGACCGCCACCATGTTCGGGTCGGCGCTGACCATGGGCCGGTCGTCGTCGGCCACGGCGGCCAGGACGGCGGCGATCAGGTCCGCCTCGGGCGGCAGGGGGATGAACTCCTTGGCCCCGGCGCGGATGGCGTTCGCGGCCAGATCGGCGTCGGCGTCCACCCCGCAGGCCACCACCGGCACATGGATGCGCTCAGCCTCGTTGGCCGCGATCAGGGCGGCGATGTCCAGGTGGTAGTCGACCATCAGCAGGTCGGCCCCCTGCCCGCGCCGCAGGCTGTCGGTGGCCTGATCACAGCGCTCGACGTGACCGACCTTGGCGCCGTGCGCCATGGCCATCTTCACCGCCGCCGCCAGCTGTCCGCTGAGCCGTCCCACCACCAGGAGCCGCATGGTCCTTCTCCTCTAAACTCTGTGCCGAACCGTCGCCGTCAGGCGCCGGAGTCCTCGGTCTTGATGATTTCCGTCATGGTCACGCCCAGGCGGTCCTCGACGACGACGACCTCCCCGCGGGCGACCAGCCGGTTGTTGACGAAGATGTCGATGGCCTCGCCGACCTTGCGGTCCAGTTCCAGCACCGAGCCGCGATTCAGCTTCAGCAGTTGCGCCACCGACATGTGGGCCTTGCCCAGCACGGCCGAGATGTTGACCGGCACGTCGAACACGGGCGCCAGGTCGGAGGCGGATTTGTCGCCCGGGTCATCCGCCGTCGCGAGCGCCGTGCCTTCGGCGAATTCTTCAAGGGCCAGATCGTCGGATGGCATCAGGCGTCTCCTTCAGGAGCATTGAGAGTTTCGGCGTGGCCGCCTTCGGCCGCCAGGGCTGCGGCCAGGGCCTCGCCGACGCGGCGGGCGGAATCTTCGGGGCTGTATTCGGCGCGGCCGTCGGCCCACTCCAGGGCGAAGGCGGCGGACTCCATGCCCGCTTCGTCGCGGAACGAGACCTGGCCGGTGAAACCCGCCTCGGCGCAGACCGCCTCGATGCGGCCGCGCGCGTCGTCGGACAGCCCGCCCGTGCGCACCACCAGCCGCGGCGTGGCGTCGATCTCGTGACCCAGCGCCTCGAGGGCCTCATGCAGAGGCCCCTGCGGCGTCTGCTCCAGGGCCGAACCGGCGATGATGCGGGCGGCGGCCAGGGCCAGGTCGGCGGAGGCCGCCCGATGCTCATGGGCCACCCGCGCCAGTCCGGGCAGCGCCCGCCCCACCGCCTGGCCGATCTCGGCCAGCGCCATGGCCTGAACGCCTTCCAGCTCGGCCAGGGTCTGTTCCCGGGCCTCGGCGCGGGCCTTGGCGACCAGGGCCTCGACCTCGGCCGCCAGATACACGCGCTTGACCGTCTGGGTCGGCTGCGAAGACACCACGGCGCCGGAGGCGTCGAACTCGGTGCCGAAAACGAAGGGCTGATGCTGCGGTTGGGTCATGTCAGTAGATCAACTCGTCGTCGCCGCCCTGGCCGACCAGCATGATCTCGCCCTTGGCCGCCAGATCCTTGGCCGCCTGGACCATGGTCATCTGGGCGCTGTCCACGTCCTTGAGGCGCACGGGGCCCATGGCCTCCATGTCCTCGCGCATGATCTTCGACGCCCGCTCGGACATGTTCGAGAAGAACAGTTCCCGCAGGGTTTCGGAGGATCCCTTCAGGGCCAGGGCCAGCTGGTCCTTCTCCACCGCGCGCAGCAGGGTCTGGATGCCGCCGGGGTCCAGCTTGCCCAGATCCTCGAACACGAACATCAGGGCGCGGATGCGCTCGGCCGCCTCGCGGTTGCGCTCTTCCAGCGCGCCGAGGAACCGGGCCTCGGTCTGGCGGTCGAAGCTGTTGAAGATCTCGGCCATGGCCTCGTGGCTGTCGCGCTTGGAGGTGCGGGCCAGGTTGGACATGAATTCGGTGCGCAGGGTCTGCTCGATCTTGTCCAGGATCTCCCGCTGCACGGGCTCCATGCGCAGCATGCGCTGGACGCATTCCAGGGCGAAGTCCTCGGGCAGGGCGGTCAGGACGCGGCTGGCGTGCTCGGACTTCACCTTGGACAGCACCACGGCCACGGTCTGGGGGTATTCGTTCTTGAGGTAGTTCGCGAGGACCGCCTCGTTCACATTGCCCAGCTTGTCCCACATGGTCCGGCCGGCCGGACCACGGATCTCCTCCATCAGGGCCTCGACCCGCTCGGACGGCATGAAGGCGGCCAGCAGGCGCTGGGTCTGGTCATAGCTGCCCATCAGGGAGCCGGCGCCCGACATGCCGGACACGAACTCGACCATCAGCTCCTCGACCACACTGGCCTGGACCGAGCCCAGCGACGCCATGGCCTGCGAGATCTCCTTGATCTCGTCCTCGTCCAGCGCCTGCCAGAGGGAGGTGTGGTCCTCGCCGAGGGCGAGCAGGATCACGGCCGCCTTCTCAGGGCCGGTCAGGCGGCGGGCGTCGTCCACACCCGGCTTCTTGGCGGCGAGGCGGGCGGCCATCAGCCCTCCTGAACCCAGGTGCGCAGGATCGAGACGGATTCCTCGGGATGCTTGTCAACGAACTCGGCCACCTTCTTGACCGAGGACGCCTTCACCTGACCCTCGATCCGGGCGATGTCGATGCGCTGGTCCATGTCGGAGTTCGGCGCGGGAAGCGCGGCGTTTCCGCCCCCCGACGGCAGGGCGCCCGCCATGGCCGGCTCCCCGCCCATGGCCATGGTCTGCAGCGCCGTAACACCGCGTCCGCCCTCGCCGCGCGCGGTCTTCAGCAGCGGACGCAGGACGAAGAAGATCAACAGCAGGCCTGTGACCAGCAGGATCAGCAGCTCGACCCCGCGCATGATGTCGTTCTTGGTGAAGTTCATCAGCGGCGCGCCGGCGTCCGTCCCGCCGATGACCGGAGTGTCGCGGTTGAAGCGGACGTTGATGACGCTGACCTGGTCGCCGCGATCCTCGCTGAAGCCCATGGCCGAGCGGACCAGGGCCTCGATCCGCTCCATGTCCTCTTCCGAGCGCGGCGTGTAGGTGGGCTCGCCCTCGCCGCCTGCGGGCGGGGTCAGGACGCCGTCGACCGCCACGGCCACCGAGACCCGCTGGAGCTGGCCGGGCTCGCGCACCGTCGTCGTGGTGGTGTTGGAGATTTCGTAGTTGGTGATCTCGGACTGATCGCCGCTAGTGGAGCCCACAGCCATCATGGCCGGGTCTTCGCCGCCGGGGATGTTCTGCTGGGCGCCCACCACACCATCGGGCTGGGCCTGATTGTCCTGCGCGTTCGACGCGGAGGTGGAGGTGGAGCGCACCACCTGACCGTCGGGATCGTAGCGCTGCTCCTGGGTTGTCTGGCGGCTGGTGTCGATCTCGGCCGAAACCTGAACCCGCGCGGCGCCGACGCCGACGACGCCCTCGACCAGATCGCGGATGCGGGCGGTCATGGCCGCCTCCATCTCGGTCCTGCGGCCGTCGCCCAGACCGGCGGTGAAGCCTTCCTCCTCGGCGCCGGCGGCCAGGGTGCGGTTGGCCTCGTCCACCACGGTGACGCGGTCGGGACGCATGTTCGGCACAGACGAGGCGATGACGTTGCGGATGGCGCGGATCTGGTCGCCGGTCAGGTCGCGGCCGCCGACGCCCACAACCACGGCCGCCGTGGGCTCGCCGGCCTGTTGCTGGAACATCTCGCGGCGCGGCAGGGTGATGTGGACCCGGGCGGAATTGACGCCGCGCATGACCTGGATGGTCCGGGCCAGCTCGCCCTCAAGGGCGCGCTTTTCATTGAGGTTCTGCTGGAACTCGGTCTGACCCAGCACCGATTGGGTGTCGAAGATTTCGTAGCCGACGCTGCCCGAGGTCACCATGCCGGACGAGGCCAGCATCAGGCGCGCCGTGCCCACGTCGTCCCGGTGGACCATGACGGTCGAGCCGTCGCCGCGGGTGGAGTATTTGATGCCCTGCTGGTCCAGGGCCGCGGTGATCTCGGCGGCCTCGCGCAGGTCCAGATTGGAATAGAGCAGCGCGTCGGGCTCCTGGCCGACGCGCAGCATCAGGGCGATCAGCACGGCCGTCACGCCCGCCGCCACGCCCAGCACGGCGGCCAGACGGCCTATACCGAATCTCTGCAAAGCCGCCGTGAAACCGCCCACGCACACCGCCCCCAACACGCGGGCGACCTCGAACGCTCCCGCTAGGCAGAAAGTGCCGCCCCCATGGTAAACGCGGTCTTAAGATCGGTCAGGAAAGCCGGAATGAATGAGGATCAGTCCGACGCCTCGAAAGATCTGCGCTCATTCAGAGGCGCGATGAAGACGCGGTCGCATTCCGCCTCATCGTTCGCCAGCGGGATCGCCTCATAGTCGTCGCCCGCCCGTTCCACCGCCTCGGCGGCGATACGGTCGAATTCATCCTCGTGACCGGGGCGGCGGAACAGAACCACGCCGTCCTTGGCGTCCAGGACGCCGTATGCCGGCGCGCCTTCGAGCAGGGTGTCGAGATCATGGGCCATGAGTTGTGAAACCCGAACCGGCCGAAAGGTTCATAACGGCGCCGCTTGGCTAGACGTCGAAGCGCACGCCTTGGGCCAGCGGCAGAGCGCCCGAGAAGTTCAGGGTCTGGGTCTGGCGGCGCATATAGGCCTTCCAGGAATCCGAGCCGCTCTCGCGCCCGCCGCCGGTCTCCTTCTCGCCGCCGAACGCCCCGCCGATCTCGGCGCCCGAGGGGCCGATGTTGACGTTGGCGATGCCGCAGTCCGAGCCCCAGGCCGACAGGAAGCCCTCCGCCTCGCGCATCCGTTCGGTGAAGACGCAGGACGACAGGCCCTGCGGCGCCGCGTTCTGCATCGCCACCGCAGCGTCGAAATCGGCATAGGTCAGGACGTACAGGATCGGCGCGAAGGTCTCGCGCAGCACCACGTCTGACTGGGCCGGCATGCGGATGATGGCGGGCTTCACATAGACCCCGCCGGCCCAGTCCGCGTGCACCCCGCCCGTCAGCACCTCGCCGCCCTCGGCGCGCGCCTGTTCGATGGCCGCGTCGAAGCCGCGCCCTGCGTCGCCGTCGATCAGCGGCCCCACCAGCGTGCCGTCCTGACGCGGATCGCCGATGGATAGGCTGGCGTAGGCCTTGGTCAGTCGATTCAACAGTTGATCGGCCACGGCCTCATGCACGATCAGGCGGCGCAGGGAGGTGCAGCGCTGGCCCGCCGTGCCCACGGCGGAAAAGGCGATGGCCCGCACCGCCAGATCCAGATCGGCGCTGTCGCTGACGATCATGGCGTTGTTGCCGCCCAGCTCCAGCAGGCTGCGGCCCAGCCGCCCGGCCACGGTGGTCGCCACCGCCTTGCCCATGCGGGTCGAGCCGGTGGCCGACACCAGCGGGATGCGGCCGTCCGCCGCCAGCGCCTCACCCACGCCCCGCCCGCCGATCAGCACCTGCGACAGGCCCTCCGGCGCATCGTCGCCGAAGCGGGCGGCGGCGCGGTCGAACACCGCCTGCACGGCGATGGCGGTCAGGGGCGTCTTCTCTGACGGCTTCCAGATCACCGGATCGCCGCACACCAGCGCCAGCGCCGCGTTCCACGACCATACGGCCACGGGGAAGTTGAAGGCCGAGATCACCGCCACCGGCCCCAGCGGCTGCCAGGTCTCGCGCATGTGGTGGCCGGGCCGCTCGGACGGCATGGTCAGGCCGTACAGTTGCCGCGACAGCCCCACGGCGAAGTCGCAGACGTCGATCATCTCCTGCACCTCGCCGGCCCCCTCGGAGACGATCTTGCCCGCCTCCAGCGTCACCAGCATGGCCAGATCGTTCTTGGCCGCCCGCAGCTCCTCGCCCAGCAGCCGCACCAGCTCGCCCCGCCGAGGCGCCGGCACGCGGCGCCAGTGGTCGAACGCCCCCTGCGCCCTCACCACCGCCTGCTCGATGTCGTCGCTCGACGCCTCCGCCACGCGCCCCGCGCCGGACCCGTCGATGGGCGAGCGCGCCTCGACGCCCGCCGCACCGAACACCGCGCCCACGCCCAGCCGCTCCAGTATCGCCTTCGCCTGATCCGCAGCCGTCATGGGGGTCTCTCTTCTCGCTATGGCTTGTCCCGAGGGTCCATAGACTCCCACAGGGCCGAGAGAAACCTACGCCGCGTCGTCCCGCGCCGCCTGATCCGGATCGTAGTTCAGGATCGGCGCCAGCCAGCGTTCGGCCACAGCCAGCTCCCAGCCCTTGCGGCGCGCATAGTCCTCGACCTGGTCGCGGTCGATCTTGCCGACGCCGAAATAGAAGCTGTCCGGATGGCTGAAATACAGGCCCGAGACCGAGGCCGGCGGGTTCATGGCGAAGCTCTCGGTCAGTTCCATGCCCGCATTGCCCGGCGCGTCCAGCAGGTCGAACAGGGTCTGCTTCTCGGTGTGCTCCGGCTGGGCCGGATAGCCCGGCGCCGGGCGGATGCCCTGATAGCGCTCGGCGATCAGGTCCGCGACGCTCAGGGCCTCGTCGGCGGCATAGCCCCACAGTTCGGTGCGCACGGCCTTGTGCATGCGCTCGGCGAAAGCCTCGGCCAGACGGTCGGCCAGGGCCGTGGCCATGATGGCGGAATAGTCGTCGCCCTTGGCCTTGAACTCGCCCGCCTTCTCCAGCTCGCCATGCCCGGCGGTGACGGCGAAGCCGCCGATCCAGTCGTCCGAGCCCATGGGCGCGATGAAGTCCGACAGGGCTGTATTGGGTTTGCCGGGGGTCTTGGCCATCTGCTGGCGCAGGGTGTGCAGCCGGGCCAGCTCGGTGGTGCGCGCGTCATCGGCCCAGACGATGATGTCGTCCCCGTCCGCATTGGCGGGCCAGAAGCCCACCACCCCGCGCGCGGTGTACCACTTCTCGGCGATGATCCGGTCCAGCATGGCCCGGGCGTCCTTGTAGAGGTCCCGCGCCGCCTCGCCCACGATCTCGTCGTCCAGAATGTCGGGGAACCGCCCCACCAGCTCCCAGCTGGCGAAGAACGGCGACCAGTCGATGTGCGCGGCCAGGTCCGCCAGATCCCAGGCGTCGAACGCCTTCACCCCCGTGAACGACGGCTTCGCCGGTCTGTGCGCCGCCCAGTCGATGGCGAAACGGTTCGCGCGCGCCTTGTCGATGGGCGTGCGGGCCTTCTGGGTCTGACCCCGCGCATACTGCTCGCGCACCCGCACATACTCGTCCCGCGTGGCCTGCTGGATGCGGTCCTTCTCGGTGGCCGACAGCAGCCCCGAGACCACCCCCACCGCCCGGCTGGCGTCGGTGACATAGGTGGTCGAGCCCCGCTTGTAGGCCGGCTCCACCTTCACCGCCGTGTGGGTTTTGGACGTGGTCGCCCCGCCGATCAGCAGCGGAATGTCGAACCCGCGCCGCTCCATCTCCGAGGCCACGAACACCATCTCGTCCAGGCTCGGCGTGATCAGGCCCGACAGGCCGATGATGTCGCAGTTGTGGGCCTTGGCCTCATCGAGGATGCGGTCGGCCGGGACCATGACGCCCAGGTCCACCACCTCGTAATTGTTGCACTGGAGCACGACGCCGACGATGTTCTTGCCGATGTCGTGCACGTCGCCCTTGACCGTCGCCATCAGGATCCGGCCCGCCTGCTCGCGCGGCTTGCCGGCCTTCTCGGCCTCCAGATAGGGCTCCAGATAGGCCACGGCCTGTTTCATCACCCGGGCCGACTTCACCACCTGGGGCAGGAACATCTTGCCCGAGCCGAACAGGTCGCCGACCACGTTCATGCCGTCCATCAGCGGGCCTTCGATGACGTGCAGCGGCCGCTCGACGCCCTGCCGCGCCTCTTCGGTGTCCGCCTCGATGAACTCGGTGATCCCGTTCACCAGCGCATGCTCGATGCGCTTGGCAACCGGGCCCTCGCGCCATTTCAGATCGACGACGCGCGCCTTGCCCTTCTCGCCCTTGTACTCCGGCGCCATGTCCACCAGCCGCTCGGTGTTGGACACGTTCGTCCGCTGGGGCCGGTTCAGGATCACGTCCTCGACCGCCTCCCTCAGCTTCGGGTCGATGTCGTCATAGACCGGCAGATCGCCCGCATTGACGATGCCCATGTCCATGCCGGCATTGATGGCGTGGTACAGGAAGACGCTGTGGATCGCCCGGCGCACCGGCTCGTTGCCGCGGAAGCTGAACGAGACGTTGGACACCCCGCCCGACACCCTGGCGTGGGGCAGGGTCTGCTTGATCACCCGCACCGCCTCGATGAAGTCCACGGCGTAGTTGTCGTGGTCCTCGATCCCCGTCGCCACGGCGAAGATGTTGGGATCGAAGATGATGTCCTCGGGCGGAAAGCCGATGTCGTCCACCAGCAGGCGATAGGCCCGGGTGCAGATCTCCACCTTGCGGTCCTTCGTGTCCGCCTGGCCGTCCTCGTCGAAGGCCATGACCACCACCGCCGCGCCGTAGCGCAGGCATTTCACCGCATGCTCGCGGAACGCCGCCTCGCCTTCCTTCAGCGAGATGGAGTTGACGATGGGCTTGCCCTGAACGCACTTCAGCCCCGCCTCGATCACCTCCCATTTGGAGGAGTCGATCATGATGGGCACCCGGCTGATGTCGGGCTCGGCCGCGATCAGGTTCAGGAACGTCCGCATGGCGACGACGCCGTCCAGCAGCCCCTCGTCCATGTTCACGTCGATGACCTGGGCGCCCGCCTCCACCTGCTGGCGCGCCACCGACAGGGCCTCGCCATAGTTCCCGTCCACCACCAGCTTGCGGAATTTGGCCGAGCCGGTGACGTTGGTCCGCTCGCCGACATTGATGAAGACAGGTCTCATGCGTAGGCCACCCAGCCCTGCCAATTCATGGCGAAATAGAAGGTATGGACGCCGCTGAACCCGGCCTCCTTGAGGAGCGCCTCGTCGCGCGCGGCGGTCGCCATGGCCTTGTTCGCCCGGTGGCTGGCCCGGGCGTTGCCCAGGGTGTCGGGATCGACGCCGCTGGCCGTCGCATAGGCGATGTAGCGGTCGATGTTGCGGTCGAAATCGGGGCTGTCCGCATCGTCGCAGCGGTCCACCAGCACGAAGGCCGCGCCCGGCTTCAGGCGCCGCCGGATCTCCTGAAGCGTCCTGAGCTTCGACCCGTCATCGGGGATCAGCTCCAGCACCAGAATCAGGGTGGCCCCGTCGAACGGTCCCTCGGGCGCCGCCTCGACCCCGCCCTCGATCAACTCCACCCGCGGATTGATCTCGTCGCCCAGGACCACCCGGGCCAGATCCAGCATCTTGGCCGCCGGATCGACCCCGGTGAACCGCCAGCCCGGCGCGAACCGGGCCATCGCCCGCGTGTCCAGCCCGCCCCCGGCGCCCACCACCAGGATATGGCCGTCCGCCGGCGCGCGCTCGGCCAGCAGCACCCCGGTCATCTGCAACAGGCCCGCATGACCCGGCGTGAAAGCCGGCGGGCCCTTCTCGACATATTTGGCGACGAAGTCCGGGTCGTCGAAATTGAACACAGGCTTGCTCATGACGCGATCTCGAACGGCTCCAGCCCCGACAGGCGCATGGCCGTCGGCCGCTCCGGGATCGCGCGCGGCTTCACCCCCGCCACCGCATCGGCCACATGCTTGATATGGTCCGGCGTGGTGCCGCAGCAGCCGCCCAGAATGTTGACCAGCCCGCTCTCGGCCCACTCGTGCAGGTGACAGGCCGTCTGGTGCGGCTGTTCGTCGTACTGACCCATGGCGTTGGGCAGGCCCGCGTTGGGGAAGGCCGCGACCAGGGTGTCGGCCACCCGCGCGATGTCGGCGATGTGGGGCCGCATCAGGTCGGCGCCCAGGGCGCAGTTCAGGCCGATGGCGAAGGGCTTGGCGTGGCGCACGCTGTTCCAGAACGCCTCGGCCGTCTGGCCCGACAGGGTCCGGCCCGAACGGTCGGTGATGGTCCCCGAGATCCACAGCGGCAGGGCCTCATAGCCCTCGTCCTGCAGGTCCAGGATCGCCTTGATGGCCGCCTTGGCGTTCAGGGTGTCGAAGATGGTCTCCACCAGGAACAGGTCGACCCCGCCCTCGTGCAGGGCGCGGGCCTGCTGCTTGTACGCCTCATAGACCTCGTCGAAACTCACGGCGCGGAAGCCTGGATCGTTCACGTCCGGGCTGATGGACAGGGTCCGGTTGGTCGGCCCCATGGAGCCCGCCACGAAGCGCGGCTTGTGCGGCTCCTTCTCGGTCCAGCGGTCGGCCACCTCGCGAGCGATCTTCGCACCCTCGAAATTCAGGTCCCACACCGCGTCCTCAAGCCCGTAGTCCGCCTGGCCGATGGTGGTGGAGGAGAAGGTGTTGGTCTCCGAAATGTCCGCGCCGGCCCCGTAATACTGGTCGTGCAGGTCGGCGATGATGTCCGGGCGCGTCAGGATCAGAAGGTCGTTGTTGCCCTTCTGCGGATGGTTGTGCTCGCGGAAGCGTTCGCCCCGGAAGTCCTCTTCCGACAGCTCGCGCCGCTGGATCATCACCCCCCAGGCGCCGTCCAGCACCAGGATGCGCTCCTTCGCGGCCGCGTGCAGGGCGGCGATACGGTCGGCGCGGGTCATTGCTTATCCTCCCCCATCGGGGGAGGGGGACCGCCCGCAGGGTGGTGGAGGGGGCTGGCCCCGGACATCGGCGCTTGCGGTTGGCCCCCTCCACCGCTTCGCGGTTCCCCTCCCCCGTCGGGGGAGGAGTGCGCTTCCCGAACGCCCAGCACCCGGCAGATGGCGTAGACCAGATCGGCCCGGTTCAGGGTGTAGAAGTGGAAGTCGCCGAACCCCTCCTCCTGCAGCCGCGCGCAGGTCTCGGCGGCGACGGAGGCGGCGATCAGGCGGCGGGTGTCGGGGTCTTCGTCCAGTCCCTCGAAATGGGCGCCCAGCCAGTCGGGCACGCTGGCCCCGCAGGCGCCGGACATGCGCTTCAGGGCGCCGAAATTGGTCACCGGCATGACGCCGGGGATCAGGGGGATGGTCACCCCGGCCGCGCGCACCCGGTCGCGGAACCGCAGGAAGGCGTCCATGTCGAAGAAGAACTGGCTGATGGCCCGGGTGGCGCCTGCGTCCACCTTGGCTTTCAGCACATCGATGTCGTGCTCGATGGAGGGGCTCTCCGGGTGCTTCTCCGGATAGGCCCCGACGGTGATCTCGAAACCGCCCACCCGGCTGATGGCGGCGGCCAGTTCGGTGGCGTTGGCGTAGCCGTCCGCGCGGGGCTCATAGACCCCCCCGATCCCGGCCCCGCCGGGCGGATCGCCGCGCAGGGCCACGATGTGGTTCACGCCCGCAGCCTTGTACTCGGCGATCACCTCGTCGATCTCCCCGCGCGAGGCCTCCACGCAGGTCAGGTGCGCGGCGGGCTTCAGGCCGGTTTCGGACAGGATGCGGGTGACGGTGCGGTGGGTCCGCTCCCGCGTCGAGCCGCCGGCGCCATAGGTCACGGACACGAAGGCCGGGTTCAGCGGCTCCAGCCGCCGCACCGCGTTCCAGAGGTTCTCTTCGGCCTGGTCGGTCTTGGGCGGAAAGAACTCGAACGATACGCGCGGCGCGGCGCCGCCCGGTTGTCCGGCGCGGGCCACCGGTCCCAGCGGCGACAGCAGCAGGGCGCGGGCCTCGGCCAGGCTGGCGGGGGCGGTCATGCCACGCTCCTTTTCGCGGTTTCGGCCCGCGTGGCGGTCCAGATGGTGACGGTGAGGTCTTCGGTGTCGGGCGGCAGGGCGATGGGGGCGGAAGTGGCCAGCCCCGCCTCCCTCAGCCAGCCGGCGATCTCGGCGTCCGAGAAGCCCAGGCGGCGATGCTGGTGTTCCTCGCGCAGCTGCTCCAGCGCGTGGGGGGCGAAATCCACGATCAGCAGGCGTCCGCCCGGCGCCACCAGGCGCGCGGCCTCGCGAACGGCGGCGGCGGGGTCGATCAGATAGTGCAGGACCTGATGGACGATCACCAGATCGGCGCTCTGGCCGGGCAGGCGGGTGGCGAAGATGTCGCCGTGGCGCAGCTCCACCTTGTCCAGACCCGCCTTCGCGGTGTTGCTCCGGGCGATGTTCAGCATGTTCTGGCTCAGGTCCAGGCCGATGCACAGGCGCGCCTTCTTGCCCAGCAGCGTCAGCATGCGGCCCGAGCCGGTGCCCAGATCCACCACCCGGTCGAAGGGTCCGGGACCGGCGGCGCGCTCGATGGCCGCCTCCACCGCGCTTTCGCAGACGTACAGCGAACGCATCTGGTCCCAGCGCGGCGCCACCTGTTCGAAATAGGCGGCCGCCTCGGCCTCACGCTCCCGGCGGACCTCCTCCAACCGGACGTGGTCCTGATCGGCGGCGCCGTCCTCCAGCAGGTCCAGCACCATGTCCACCAGCCGCCGCGCGGCCAGGTCGGACGACAGGCGGTAGAACACGCGCGCCCCGTCGGGGAATCGCTCGATAAGACCGGCGTCGGCCATCAGCTTCAGATGGCGTGACACGCGCGGCTGGCTCTGGTCCAGTATGCGCGACAACTCCATGACGGACAGCTCGTCGCCCGCGAGCAGGGTCAGGACCCGGAGACGGGTCGGCTCTCCCGCGGCGCGCAGGGCTTCCACAGCCTGATCGGACGTAAACGACATGACGTCATATAAAGATATCTTTATATGATTATGCAAGCAAAATTCCTTGGCCTGGCAGCGGTTCTCGGCCTCGCCCTGCCGCTGCTGGCCGGCTGCGACTCTCGCGGGGAGGACGGGGGGAGCGAGGCTGCGCCCGTCGCCGAATCCGTCTCGGCGGCCGACCTTGCGGAAGAGCCGCCCCTCCTGGACGCCTCGACCGATCCCGCAGACGAGCCCTCTGCGGCCGTTGAACCGGACCCCGCGCCGCCGCCCGTGCGCATGGCCGCGCGGCGCATGGAGCCCTCGCCCCGGACACCGCCCGAACCTGCGACCGACGTAGAGCCCCTGATCGTCATCGGGCCGCGCGACGGCGAAACCCTGGGCGAATACCGGGCGCGGGCCGAACGCCTGTTCAACCGTCTGGACACAGACGGCGACGGTCGGCTGGACCGCGAGGAGATCATTTCGGGCGTGGGTCAGGTCCGCCTGCGCAACGCCCTGGAGCGCGCCGACATCGATCTGGACGACCATGTCTCCCGACAGGAGTTCAACGACCTGGCGACCCGCGCCTATCAGCGTCTCGACGCCGACGGCAACGGCGTGATCACCGAGGCGGAGTTCGAGGCCGGCGACCCCCTGGGCGCCGAATAGGCCCGCTTATTCCCGCATCTCGCACCGCCAGTCCCCTTCCCCACAAGGGGTTGCGCCGCTCGTCCCGTCTTTTTCGCCCCCCTCCCCGCACGCCCCTTACACTGGGCCGTTCAAACCGACGGGAGGCGATTTCAGACAATTCAGACAATTCAGACCCTGTTTTTTTGGGGGCCGTTGCACTCCAATTGCACTGTTTTTCCGCTTCGGAGTCTCACCGGGCCGGGGCGCCCACCTTGTCATCCCGGAAACGCCGAAGGCGTTATCCGGGACGGGACCGGTCATTCCTTGATCAGGCCCGGACGGAGCATCGCGACGAGCCGGGCCGATGTGTCCACCTCCGCCGCTCGCCCGGCTCAGCCTCGCGGCTGTCCGGGCGTCCAGTTGGTGAAGGGCAACGGTCCCGGCTCTCCGCTTCGCGTCGGCCGGGATGACAAGGGCGCCCGTTGCACTCCATTGCACTGTTTTCCGTCCCGGAGTCTCACTCCACCGGGGTCTTCAGCGGCCGTCCCTCGAAGTGGGCCGACAGGTTCTCCAGCAGCAGGCCCAGCATGCCCTGGACCGCCTCGTTGGTGGCCCCGGCGGTGTGGGGGGTCAGGGTGGTGTTGGGCACGTCGGCCCAGCGCGCCGGGTCCGTGGGCTCGGTCTCGAACACGTCCAGCGCCGCATGGCCCAGCTTGCCCGCTCGCAGGGCCGCGATCAGGGCGTCCTCATCCACCAGCTGGCCGCGCGCCACATTGACCAGCAGGCCGTCCGGTCCCAGCGCCTCGATCACCGCGCCTGAAATCAACCCCCGGTTGTTTTCATCGGCCCGGCAGGCCACCACCAGTACGTCGCTGTCCCGCGCCAGGTCCTCTAACGACGCCGCCCGCGGCCATGGGGCCTCCTTCTCGCGCGGTCCCCACCAGGCGACCCGCATCCGCAGGGCCTCGCAGCGACGCGCCACCGCCTCGCCGATCAGGCCCAGGCCCACGACGCCGACGCGCAGGTGGTTCAGGGACGGGGTGATGGTCTTGGCGTCGGGGGTCCACTGGCCGGCCCTCAGCGCCCGGTCGCCCTCGGTGATGCGCCGCCGCGCCGAGAGGACCAGCCCCAGGGCGTGGTCGGCCACGTCCTCGTGGTTCACGCCGGGCGCATGGGTGACCGGCAGGCCCTTCTCGCGGCACCAGTCCACATCGATGCCGTCATAGCCCGAGGTGAAACAGGCGATCAGCTCCAGCCGCGGCAGGCTCTCGATCAGGTGCTTGTCCAGTTCGAACTCGCCGGCCACCACCATGGCGCGGATATCCTCCCGCGCCTCCACCGGCGGCCCCTCCCAGAACCGGTAGACCGTATAGGCCCCGTCCAGAAAGGCCGTCAGCGGCGCCAGATGCCGCTGCATGATCAGGATCGCGGGACGGTCGGTCATGCAACGCTCATCCGGGTCGGAGCCGCGGCCCCCTTACAGGAGGATGTTCTCGAAGGCCTCGTGGTTGCCATAGAGCACGATCCGCATGTCCGCCACGCCGTCGCCGTCCACGTCGGCGGCAAGAAGGGTGAAACCGGCCCCCGGCAGCCAGGTCAGGGTCAGTTGGCCCGCCTGTCCGGTGAACTCGTCCACCCGCTCGAAAACCTGATTGCCGGCCACGTTGGCGTTCGCATCGATGTTGCGCAGGTCGATGAAGTCATCGGCCCCCAGATCCATGATGCGGTCGTAGTCGGCGAAGCTGGAATCCGACACCTCATTGTATTTGAAGATGTCCGACCCGCCTCCGCCGGTCAGATAGTCCGCGCCGCCATTCCCGATGATGATGCTGTCAGCACTGTTGCCGATGATGATGTTGCTCAGGGCGTTGCCCACGACGTTGGCGTTCGCCCCACCCAGGAGGGTGATGTTCTCCACATGAGTGAAACGGGCGTCGAAGCTGACGGTGCTGAACACCGTGTCGACGCCGCCGCCGGCCACTTCCACGACCACATCGTCGCGGCTGTCCACATAGTAGGTGTCGTCGCCGCCCAGCCCCTCCATGCGATCCGCGCCGCCGCCGCCCTTGATGATGTTGGCGGCGTTGTTGCCGATGATGATGTTGTCCAGGTCATTGCCCACGACGTTGGCGTTCGCCCCGCCCTGGAGCGTGATGTTCTCCACATGGGTGAAGCGGGCGTCGAAGCTGACGGTGCTGAACACCGTGTCGATGCCGCCCCCGGCCACTTCCACGACCACATCGTTGCGGCTGTCCACATAGTAGGTGTCGTCGCCGCCCCGGCCTTCCATATAGTCGTCGCCGCCGCCGCCCTTGAGAATGTTGGCTGCGTCGTTGCCGACAAGGATGTTGTCCAGGTCATTGCCGACCAGATTGACCGCCGCGTTGCCCTGAACCCTCAGGTTCTCCACATGGGTGAAGCGGGCGTCGAAGCTGACCCGGGCGTAGACCGTGTCCACGCCCCCGCCTGCGGTCTCGACCACGACGTCGTTGCGGTTGTCGACATAATAGATGTCGTTCCCGGCGCCGCCTTCCATGTAGTCCGCGCCGGCGCCGCCGACCAGAATGTCGTTACCCAGACCCCCGTAAAGCTCATCGTTGCCGGCGCCGCCATCCAGCCGCGAACCCTGGTAGCCGCTCACCGGCGCATCGGCGCCGGAAAGAGACACGTTCAGACGATAGCTGGCGCCCACGGGGACGGGATCATAGGCCACATAGCCGCCCGAGCCGGGCCCGGCATAGGTGCCTACGACGATGTAATAGACGCCGCCCGCAGGAACGGTGAAGCTGAGGAAGGAGTCCTGTCTGACGCTGCTGCCGACATCGACAGGACCGTCGTCGTTCTGCGCCAGGGGATTGCCGGCCGCGTCATAGATCCGGACCACCGTGTCGATCCCGGACGTCCCGTCGATGTCGATGGTGACCGTTTCGCCCTCGCCCGCGGTGAAGCGGTACCATTCATGGGTTCCGCTGCCCGTGGCCTGAACCGTCGCATGCGGAATAGTCGTGGAGGATATGATCTCGGCGTCGAACTGCAGCCCGAATCCGTTGTCCAGGGAGAAGGCCGTCCCCCGGGTGTTGATCACCTGCCCCTGCGTCTTGACCAGATCGGCGACCGCCACGGCGATGGGCGTCGCCGCCGCATACATGACGTCGTTGCCAGATCCGCCGATGGCCCGCTCGATCACCGCGCCGTGGGCGATGGAGACGTTGCCGGTCAGACCGCCGACGTTGGAGAAGTGCCCCTGGCGCAGGTCAATCAACTGGTTCTGGGAGTAGCCCGAGAAATCCAGGGTGTCATAGCCGCCCGCGTCCCAGACCGCGAAGATCAGGGCGTCGCCGCTGCTCGTGGCGGTATAGAAATCCCTGTCCGTGTTGGAGTTGAAGCCATAGATGGTGTCGCCGGTGCGCGTGCTCATGTTCGCGCCGTAGATCAGCTGGATCGCCGCGATGTCGTCCAGCAGGGGCGCGGACGGGTGGTTGCCCTGGAACGCGGCGCCGGTGTTGGCTTCGGACCAGTAGCTCATCACGCTGAACTGGCGGGTATCCTCCCGATAGTCGGCGTCGGCGTAGGTGGGATTGCCCTCGCTGGCGTCATAGTTCCCCGGGTGCAGAAGGCCGATGGCGTGGCCGATCTCGTGGGTCAGGGTGTGCCGACCGTAGTTCATGTAGGCGGGCGAAGCGTTGTACCAGAGCGAGCTGTTGACCCAGACGTCGCCGTTGGCGGCGCTGGCGGCGGTGTTTCCCGGCAGCGAGGCGAAGGCTGCAGCACCCTCGGCGCCCGAGGAATAATTGCTGAACAGTATGGAGGCGTCATTGGAATAGCCCGAGCCGCCCACCCGGTTGAAAGTGATGTTGGCCAGGTCCGACCAGCTCTGAAGCGCCAGGAGGGTCTGGGCGATCTGGGCCTCGTTGAAGCGCGAGAAGCCCGAGGTTTCGTTCGGCATGGTCGCCGGGCCCGTGTCGCGGAAGGCGAAGGTGACCACCGCGCCGGGGCCGCTGCCCCAGATCAGGCCCGCGCGCGCCAGGGCGCCCGCTGCGCCCTCCACGGTGTAGGAGGGCTTGCCTCCGAAAGGCCCGCCACCCCGGTCCTCTGCATTGATGCGGAAAGGCTCCTCGATCAGAGGCCAATCCTGCTCATGGCGCACAAAGTAACCCAGTCCGCAGATGCCGCACATGGCGCATTCCCTCCATTCACCCTAGGCTGGACATTAGACACGAGGCTGACCGCGACAACCCTCTTTGTTCGGCTCCAGCAAGTTGTGATAGCTGATGCAACGCAGTGCGCTCGTTTTACGGGCGGCCTGATCCTGTCGCGCGGTGGCCGGGACGTCAGCCTCCGAGGCCGAGGAAGTCGTCGAAATCGCCGTTCATCACGATCCGCATGTCCGCCACGCCGTCGCCGTCGATGTCTGCGGCCAGCAGGGTGAAGCCGTCCGGCAGCCACGTCAGGGTCACCTGGCCCGCCTCACCGGTCAGTTCGTCCACCTGGGTGAATGACTGGTCGCCTGCGACGTTGACGTTCGCATCGAGGTTCCGCAGGTCGATGAAGTCGTCGGCTCCCGGATCCATGATGCGGTCATAGTCCGGGAAGCTGGAATCGGAGACCGGATTGTATTTCAAGGCGTCCGCCCCGTCCCCGGCATAGATCGATTCCGGCATGTAGACGTCGCATGACCATTCGAGTGCGAAGGTTCTGAAAGCGAGGTCATCAATCAGACCAGCCAGTCGACCCTGGGGCGCATACTGGCCGAAAATGTCCGTGTTCGACGACAAGCGCATGGGCGCCACGAAATCGGTGGGGCGCGATATTGTGTCGTGAAGAAACAGGCCAAAGTCGGCGTTAAGGTAGGCGTACATGGGCGGGGCCTCCAATCGGGACGTCTGCGACCTTAACGGGCAAACGCCAGCTATCAACATACTTATGTCCAGGTTCCCGGTTTCGTGTAGGGAGATGGACACGCATCCGACCCTGCCCGGACTTGTCGCCGCGCTCTTCATGGCCGGTTCGGGCTGGGCGCAGCCTTCGGAGACCAGCGCCATGACCATCGGCATCCCGGCGCTTCAGCCGGCGGAGCATTTCGCCGGAAACTGGCGCATGAGCGGAGGGGGCGTGTCCTGCACCCTCACGCTTCGCGCCGATCCCACGCCCGTGCCCCGCCCGGCGGCGCCGAGCTTCGCCCTGGACGTCGAGGGGACCTGCCCCGGCGGTCTGGAACAGCACGCATTCGGGGCCTGGCGGCCCGCCTCGGACGGGATCGACCTGACGGACCAGCAGGGCCGGACACGCCTGTTCCTGTCGCGCACGGCCCCCGGCGTCTATGAAGCCACCCTGCCCTCGGGCGAGGCGATCCATCTGACGCGCGGCTGATACGGCGGCCAGGCGTCAGCCTCCCACGCCGAGGAAATTGTCGAAGTCGGAATGGTCCCCGTACAGCACGATCCGCATGTCAGCCACGCCGTCGCCGTCCACGTCGGCGGCGAGAACGGTGAACCCCGCCGACGGCAGCCAGGTCAGGATCATTTGGCCCGCCTCACCGGTCAGTTCGTCCACCTGGGTGAATGACTGGTTGCCCGCGACGTTGACGTTCGCATCGATGTTCCTCAGATCGATGAAGTCGTCAGCCCCCAGATCCATGATGCGGTCATAGTCGGCGAAGCTGGAATCGGAGACCGCGTTGTACCGGAAGGTGTCCGCCCCGCCCCCGCCGGTCAGATAGTCAGCACCGCCGTTCCCGATGATGATGTTGACCGCGCTGTTGCCCACGATGATGTTGCTCAGGTCGTTGGCGACGACGTTGGCGTTGGACGAACCCTGAAGGGTCACGTTCTCTACGTGGGTGAACCGGGCGTCGAAGCTGACGGTGCTGAACACCGTATCGACGCCGCCACCCTCCACTTCGATCACCACGTCGTCGCGGCTGTCGACAAAGTAGGTGTCGTCGCCGCCCAGACCTTCCATGCGGTCCGCGCCGCCGCCGCCCTTGATGATGTTGGCCGTGTCGTTGCCGATGATGATGTTGTCCAGGTCGTTGCCGACGGCGTTGGCGTTGGCGTCGCCGACCAGGGTGATGTTCTCCACGTGGGTTGCCCGGGCGTCGAAGCTGACGGTGCTGAACACCGTGTCGATGCCGCCCCCGGCCACTTCCACGACCACGTCGTCGCGGCTGTCCACATAGTAGGTGTCGTCGCCGCCCAGACCTTTGAGGATATTGGCGCCGCCGTTGCCCCTGATGACGTTGTTCAGGTCGTTGCCGACGGCGTTGGCGTTGTCGTCGCCGGTCAGGGTGATGTTCTCCACATGGGTGAAGCGGCCATCGAAGCTGACGGTGCTGAACACCGTGTCGACGCCGCCGCCCTCCACTTCGATCACCACGTCGTCGCGGCTGTCCACAAAGTAAGTGTCGTCGCCGCCCAGGCCCTCCATGCGATCCGCGCCGCCGCCGCCGTTGATGATGTTGGCGGCGCTGTTGCCGATGATGATGTTGTTCAGGTCGTTGGCCACGACGTCGGCGGCGGCGTCGCCGGTCAGGGTGATGTTTTCAACATGGGTGAAGCGGGCGTCGAAGCCGACGGTGCTGATCACAGTGTCGACGCCGCCGCCCGCCACCTCGATCACCACATCGTCGAGGCTGTCCACAAAGTAGGTGTCGTCGCCGCCCAGACCCTCCATGCGGTCCGCGCCGCCGCCGCCCTTGATGATGTTGGCCGCGTCGTTGCCGATGATGTCGTTGTCCAGATCGTTGCCGACGAGATTGCGCGCCGCGCTGCCCTGGGCTCTCAGGTTCTCCACGTGGGTGAAGCGGGCGTCGAAGCTGACGGTGCTGAACACCGTGTCGACGCCGCCGCCTTCCACCTCGACCACCACGTCGTCGCGGCTGTCCACAAAGTAGGTGTCGTCGCCGCCCAGACCCTCCATGCGGTCCGCGCCGCCGCCGCCCTTGATGATGTTGGCCGCGTCGTTGCCGATGATGTCGTTGTCCAGATCGTTGCCG